>CAZIWT010000129.1:0-10405 GCA_964542895.1 uncultured Thermodesulfobacteriota bacterium | reverse complement strand
CGGAGACCCCTGAAAGGGACGAAGAAGAAACGCCCCCCGCCCCCATCGACCCCGGCGCTCTCCCGAAGAGATCGTCCCCCCGGCGAAAAACCTCAACCACATCGTCGGAAACGAGCCTCCCCCCATCATACAGAATGGATAGGGCAAACAGGCTTTTCCCCGATCCGCTGTCTCCCAGAAGGAGAACACCCCTGGTCATCATCCTCACCAGGGTTCCATGAAGAATTGTTTTTTCCACTCAAAAAAGGAACCAACGCGACCTGCGGCCGCAGATAGATGGTCAATCATCAATCAAAAAAACCAACGGCCCACCCCCTTCTCGTCGCCTTCTTCTTGCCGCCATCCCCTTGACAATCGATTAGTGATTGACCGTTCATTTGCCGCCCCCGTGTAGTAATCCGCCTTAACAAAAACAAAAGGGATATACAAATCTTCGATCTCCAAGGTGACCCAGCTAAAATTTATCGTCTTCTTCTTTTATAATACTAAATATCTCCTCCGACGTCTTGGCACGCAAAAGGTCTTCTCTGAACTTCTTGTCCTTTAAGAGTCTCGATATCCTGGCCAGGGCCTTGAGGTGTGTCCCCGCGGTGTTCTCCGGGGCGATAAGGAGGAAAAAAAGGTGTGTGGGTTTCCCGTCTATCGACTCGAAATCCACGCCCTTCGCGGATCTCCCGAACGAGGCGACCAAATTCTTCAATCCCTTGAGCTTGCCGTGGGGAATCGCGATTCCGTTGCCTATCCCTGTGCTCCCCAGCTTCTCTCGCTCTTCCAGAACATTTACAAGCTCCTTTAAATCGAGACCTTCCCGATTGGCAACGATTGCCGAAAGCTCCTCCAAGACCTCTCTTTTACCCTTCGATGTAATGTCGGCTTTAATCAGATCCTGATCTAAGATATCCAAAAGCTTCATCAATTACCCCGGTGACTTTTGAATTTAAAGTTTTTCACCCAAGCTATTTCTTGACCCTCGGGACAATATGTCCGTAGTTGCTGTCCTTCCGCTTATAAACCACGTTTACCCTCTTGGTATCGGCGTTTTGAAAGACCATGAACTCCGAGTTCGACATGCCCAGCTGCATTGCGGCCTCCTCCACGGTCATCGGCTTTGTGTCTATGGCCTTCGTTATGATCGAAATCCCCCCCTTGTCCAACTCCACTTCGGCATCCACCGTCGGCTCCGCCGCGGCCTCGGGGAGATCCCTGGTGTTGTTCCCCTTGTGTTTTATAAGCTTTCCCTTATGTCTCTTTATCTGCTTTTCTATCTTCTCGGTGACCGTATCGATCGCCTTGTACATGTCGTCGGTGGTCTCTTTTCCCTTGATGGTCGTCTTGTCGGCGTTGATCACCACCTCCGCGATATTCCTGTGCTTCTCAACGGAGAGAACCACCTTTGCGTCGACCGGGTTGTATAAATATTTCTTTAATCTTCCAATTTTCTCCTCTGCGTACTTCCTGAACTCCTCGGTCGGCTCCATGTGTCTAAAGGTAACGGATATGCGCATTAAAAAAAACCTCCTTGGATCAGCTTCCCCTCCTGCCCGCGGAAGAGAGGATACCCATCATTTCACGATATTTTGCTATGGTCCTCCTGGCGATAAAAACACCCTCGCTCTCCAAAAGCCTGACAATCTGCTTATCGGTTATCGGGCTTTTAGGATCCTCGCTCGATATCAGCTCCTTTATCCTGCTTTTCACACTCTCCATAGATCTCCCGTCCTGGCTGTTGGACGCGACCCTCGTCGTGAAAAAATACTTCAACTCAAAAACACCCCTGGGGGTGTGAATGTACTTCCCGTTGGTAACGCGGCTGACCGTTGACTCGTGAACCTCCACGTCCTGAGCGACGTCCCTCAAAATCAGGGGCTTGAGATATTTTGTTCCCCTCTCCAGAAACTCCTCCTGATATGTGACGATGCTCTTGGCCACCTTGTACATAGTCCTTTGACGCTGTTGAATGCTCTTGATAAGCCAGGTGGCGGACTTGATCCTCTCCTTGACAAAATCCTTTACCCCGTCGGAGGCGCTGCTGCCGTCTCTCAAGATATCCCTGTAAAACCTGTTTATCCTCAACCTTGGAAGGCCGCTGTCGTTGAGCGTCACCACGTATTCGTTTTCGAATTTAAAGACGTAGACGTCCGGGACTATATAACTGGGCTCTTCGGTAATAAACGACCTGCCGGGCTTCGGCTCAAGGGCGGTTATTACCTCTATCGCATCCATCAGGCGCTCTTTCTTGACGCCGAGCTTCTTTGCTATGTAGGTGTAATTCTTGTTCGAGAGCTTGGGAAGATACTCGTCGATCACCGTAAAGACGACCGGGTCCGAGACCTCATAGTAATCCGCCTGTACATTGAGACACTCTTTCAGATCCCGGGAAGCCACACCGACGGGATCGAAGAGCTGGATATCCTTGAGAACCTCCTCGGCGAGCGACGGCTCGCACCCCCCCCTCTCGGATACCTCTTCGATCGACAAGGTCAGGTATCCATCGTCATTCAGGTTTCCGGCTATTATCGTGCCGATCTTGAACTCTTCCTCGCTGAAGTTGTTCATCCTCAACTGCCACAAGATGTGATCCAAAAGCGAGGTCTTCTTGATGCAGGTGTTTTCGATAAACTGCTGTTTCTCATCCGAATCCGTGAAAGACCCTGAGTAGGAAGAGGGATAGCTTCCCCATGTATCATCTCCCCCCGCTCCCTTCAATATCGACTCTATGGTCAGGTCTTCCTTGTTACTATTAACCTCGTCCCCCTTTTCACCCTCCCGGCCGTCCTGATCCTCCTGGAACTCTTCGAGAACGGGATTCTCACACAATTCCTGATTGACATGCTCCAAAAGCTCCACCCGGGTAAGCTGGAGGAGTTTTATGGCCTGTTGAAGCTGAGGTGTCAATATCAACTTTTGTGTAAGCTTGAGCTCTTGTTTCAGTTCCTGAGCCATAATATCTTAAGTGTGAAATTTTACAATTTCAACATCCAAATAGAGTAATTGTGATATGTTTATTAAAACACTTTGACCACTTCATGTCAACAGTTAATTGGAAAGGCTACCGGATAGCGTTCCGCACGGTAAAACCGGCCCTCTAAAACGACCGGGCGCCAATTCTCTCGAAGATTCCGCTCACCTCATCCGTATAGCCGCCCTCCCCATCGTGAACGATAAGGGGTTGGGCAACTTCCGTTTGAGTCGCCGTACCGAGGACCGCTTCCAGCATCACGGCCTTCGCCTTGAGGTGTTCCTTGGACTTGACAAACCTGGCCCGCTTTATCGAAAATCCCCTGTCGTTGAGGAGCGCCTCGAGGCCACTAAATTTTTCCGCCGGGAATATCAACGACAGGCTCCCCCCCTCTATCAGGACGATCGACGACGCGTCGATTACCTCCCCAATTCCGCCCTTTATCCCGTGCTTGGCGACGGCCACTCCCCTGTCTCGGCTTATCCTGCACCGGTTCGCCGTATAGTAGGGGGGATTGGAAACGGCCGCGGTAAACGACGACGGCCGAAAATAGTTTCCTATACTCCTGAAATCCCCGAGGCGGCTCTCCACCCTTTCGATCGAGCCGCTGCCCACGATATTTTTGAGAGACGCCTCGTGAAGCCCACCCTGAATCTCGATCCCCGTGATATGCACATCCGGATAAATCGAGGCCAAGACAAGGCCGATAACCCCGACGCCGGAGCCGAGATCAATTACCCTCTCTCCCCTCCCCAGCTTGACAAAGGACGCCAGCAGAAAAGGATCCAGGGTATACCGGTACCCCCCTTCCGGCTGGTCCAGAACGAGGGGCGTTCGGCCCATCCCCCCGGTTTCCGATCCAATACGCATCGTCGCCGCCCTAAAACAACGCAGATCAATCCCCCCAATTCACGCTAATCAAAAAGCCTGTAGAGGAGGAGCCCCGAGGAGACCTTTGGATAGAAATATGTGCTCTTCTGCGGCATCCGCTCCCCCGCAAGGGAGACCGCCTTGACGTCTTCCATCCTCGTCGGATTGATCAAGAAGGCCGCCCTCTTACCGTCCGCGGTCATCTCAATCGCATCGTTGCCGTCCTTCGTGTAGGCTATTTCCGGATCTTCGATCCCCATTATCCCCTCGATTACGGCGCTGCGCAGGATCGTAACGTCGATATCCCTCAACAGGTCGATCATCGACGACGGGAAGAACTCCTTGACGGAGCCGTTGTCCAAAAGCGTGAAGATAAAATATTCTCCACCGTTGAGACAGCAGCCGAAGCTCCCCTTGCTCATTCCCTCGACAGAAGAGAGGAATTTCGATGCGCCCTCCCCGCTGGGTATCTCCTCCACCTTAAAATAGCGGCCGACCTTCTCGATAAACCCCGCGGAGTCGAATTCATCCGGGAGCGTGACCACCCTGTGACTCGGCATGATAACTATCCCCTCCCCCTCCATGGGACAGAAGTACATCATGGCGTAATTCAGCGCATCTGCCTTTTTCCCCTCCACCCCAATCTCATCTTTCATGGCCAGTGCCGTCTCGTACCTGTGGTGGCCGTCCGCCACGAATATCTCCTTGTCGGCAAGCGCCTCGATCAGCGACCCGTGCACCTCCCTGTCCTGGCATATCGTCAGGACGTGCTCTATACCCTCCCCGTCCTTGTATCTTGCGAGCTCCCTGTCATCGACCACCCTCTTTATAAGGCGATTGGACTGACCCGTCTCATCCGAGTAGAGGGAGAAGATAAAGCTCAGCCAGTAACCGGTCGTTCTGATGAGCATCAGACGATCCGACTTGGGCTTCGGGTCCGTCCTCTCGTGGGGGAATATCCCCCCCTCCCCCCAGGGGGAGAGCTGAACCAGCGCTATAAAGCCTCTCCTTGTCACCGAATCCCCGCTGGGGGCCGTAAACGTCTGGGAGTAGCCGTAGACCGAGTCCGCTTCGTCCGATACCAGTATACCCTTCTTCAGCCACAGCGAAATGAAATCCCTCGCCCTGGTGTACCGGTTGTCGTCATCGCCGTCGTCGGAAAATTCCTTCCCGAGGATAAGGCGCACTATATTATATGGGCTGAGGTCGTAGAAATGCTCCTTCATCTCCTCGGAGATCACATCATAGGGCGGGGCCACGAGGCCCTCCGCGTTTTTGAGGAGTGTGTCGCTGTATCTAACGGCTCTGAACGGTTTTATGATTGCCAAAAAAACTACCTCCCATCACTTCTTGATAATACCGCAAATATTGTCAGCTTCATAATTCTCATCTTGATATCCTTACCCAACAATAAAGATCGCCCCGCAATCAAATAGATTTTGAATTCTATTGAATATCCGCGAGATTGTCAACAACAACCCACCCCGGAAGTCGGAATAAATCTCTTGTTGAAGAGATAGAAAAGCTTTTGTGACATAGGTTATATTATTCCAGCTACAAAGACAATATCATTTTAACCAGGGAAAAATAGAATAATACAATTCCCTGCTATTTCGCGCCTGTGTTGAAAGGGTTCTCTGCAGCAAGAGATATATCTAAATACGCCAACTCCAAATGGGAAGATCGTCAGACAAAGGCCTTGAGCCTTATTCACTCTTTAGAAACAGCAGACCGATTACTCCACCTCGACCAACCACGACCGGGCCGTGAAGTGTAAAAGGGATCAACCGGAAAGGAGTTCGACATGTTCTCCAATTGGTGCTTCTGGGTAATAGGCTCGATATTGGACGTATACGTCGTCATCACCTTCGGGATCAAATCGATGAAATCAAAAACGTGACCGCTTAAACTCCCGTTATTTCCACCCTGTTAAAGCGCACCCGAAGATATTTAGTTAGATATCCCGCCTTTCCCGGCTCAAACGCTATCTATGAGGCCTTTCAATCCCCTCAAACGTCAGCAATCGAGGGATACCCCTCGATAGTCACAGCCGACCTTACCGCATCCAATATAGACAGGCTCATCGCCTCGGCGGCCAGCGCCCCCGCCACCGTCACGTCCACATACCCCAGATCACCCCCCGCCGCCGCGGCGAAAACGGTGTCCCCGTCCATCATCGTGTGGGAGGGATAGACGGCCCTCGCTATTCCGTCATGGGCCATCCTGGCGATGCGGTTCATGTCGACCTTGGAGAAATTCCCGTTTACCGCCACCAGGGCGACGATGGTCGAGGATATGGGGGGGGCGAAAGGAAACAAGATCGACCTTATCAGCTTCCTGGCGTCTGCAAACCCTTTTTTGTCCGGTGATCTCACGCCGGCTATGACCTTTCCCGTGACCGGGTCTATTACGTCCCCGAGGGGATTGACCGCGGCGATCGCCCCCGCCTTCAGGCCACCCGCCCCCTCGACCACCGCCGACCCGATCCCCGATTTCACGGCGTAATCCATGCCGTAGATCTTACCGACAGTGGCCCCCGCCCCGGCGCCCACGTTCCCGACGGACGTCCCCTTTTCAGACGCCGATTCGGCCGCGCTGTATCCCCAGGAGACCAGCTCCTCCGTCGGGGGGACATATCCCCCGGTCACCGGCAGGTCGAAGATTACGGCCCCCGGAACGATGGGGACCTTCCCGTAGCCGGTCTCGATCCCCCTCCCCTTCTCCTTGAGATACTTCATCACGCCGGAGGCCGCCGTCAGTCCGTAGGCACTCCCGCCGCAGAGAACGACCGCGTCCGCCGTCTCGACGAGGTTTAATGGATTGAAGACGTCCGTCTCCCGGGTTCCCGGGGCGCCCCCCCTCACGTCCACCCCCAGCGGCATCTCCCGGGAAAAAACCACGGCCGATATTCCGGTGTGGTGCTCCTCATCGGTTACGTGCCCTATTGATATTCCATCGATTTCCGTTATATGTCCCATGATAAATCCCTTGAAACAGATCAATATTCAACATTATTTTACTATCACATCTCAACGGCCAAGTCAAAGGAAGTTATCAAACGGGCACCGGCTTCACCTCATAGCCAATTTTTAGAGCCCCTATTCCGACAATATATACAGCTTTCTTTAACTCAAAATTTTTCCAAATATGTATCAACAAAGTGTTGACAAAGTATAATAAAAAGATATAATAATAGTTTTTGTATTTAAAATACGGTTAAAATAGAGAAATATCATACAGAAAGATGAGCGGACAAAAGGATGGGCGAGGAGGAAAAAATATTATGTCCCTGAAAGAAAAACTCGAAACCGACCTGAAGGCGGCGCAAAAGGCGAAAGATTCGGTCAGGCTCTCCGTCATACGGATGCTGAAGACCACCATCAAAAACAGGGAGGTCGAAAAGAGGGAAGAGTTGGACGACCAGGAGCTACTTCAGGCGGTGAACTCCCAGGCCAAGCTGAGAAAGGAGTCGATCGAGGAGTATAAAAAGGCCGGGCGGGATGACCTCGTTGCAAAAGAGGAAGAAGAGCTCAAGATATTAAAGGAGTACCTCCCGGAAGAGCTCTCCGAAGAGGAGCTCAAGGAGATGGTCGATGCCGCCGTCTCGGAGGCCGGGGCATCCGGGCCGAAGGATATGGGAAGCGTGATGAAGCTCCTGATGCCGAAGACCACCGGAAGGGCGGACGGCAAGCTGGTCAGCAGGATGGTCAAGGAGGCTCTCTCCTCGCTGTAACTTGAAACAAGAAATCCGCTTAATACACCAGATTTCTCGATAAGGCCTCCTTTTTTACAGAGGCATTCAACGAGGTAAAGGAATTCTGTCGTTTCGAGCGAGGGGGGAATCCCCGCAGATTACTTCTGACACCACCTTGCCAGATTGATTGCCACATTGATTGCCGGATTAATTGTTTCGGTCACCTTATTGGATAGATACATGAAAAGGGATCTTCTTCGAAATGAGGGGATTAAAGATAACTACTTTCATTTTAACAGGTTGATAAAACAGCTTCACTCATTGACGTTCTCCACTCGTTGTCACTTCTTTGCCCGTTGACACCTTTGAACGTTCGGTAGCTATTATATATTACGGTTTACAACTGGATAGACGGCGGTAATAAGGCGGGGAAAATCGCATTTTAAACGATTTCCCGGCCCAAAGACCAAAAAGCCCTGTCTAAAAAATTACTATGGGACTATGGACGATCGCACACTCAAAGTCCTCGAATACCCGAAGATATTGGAGATAGTATCCGACTTCGCGCTGACGGCTCCGGGAAGGGAGGCCTGTCTCAGGCTCCTCCCCTCCTCGAATACCGAGGAGATAGTCCACGTCCACGAGATCGTATCGGAGCTTCGGGAGCTCATAGCGGTCGAGGGGAGGATACCCCTTGCCGGGATCAGCGACGTGTCCCACCTTTTTACGCGGACAAGGGTGGAGGGGACCTACCTGACGCCCCACGAGATAAAGGAGGTGGGGTCAAACATAACGGCGCACCGAAGGGTGAAGTCCTTCCTCAACAACCTGAGGAAGAAGTACCCCCTGCCGGCGATCCTGACCGACCCGGTCGTCCCCCTTCCCGAAATCGAGAAGGACATCGAGCGGACGCTGAGCCCCCGGGGGGAGATACTGGACGGCGCCAGCGACCGCCTCTACAGGATCAGGGGGGATATCAGGAAGAAGCGGGACGCAATAAACCGCCTTCTTGCGACGATGATAGAATCGTCGGCGCTCGACAACGCCCTCCAGGAGCCGATCGTGACGATGAGAAACGGGCGCTACGTCCTGCCGGTCAAGGCGGATTTCAAAGGGCGGGTGTCCGGTATAATCCACGACAGGTCAAACAGCGGCGCCACCCTCTTCATCGAGCCGATAAAGACGATGGACATCAACAACGAGCTCTCCTTTCTGATCAAAAAGGAGAGTGACGAAGAGATCAGGATATTAAAGCGCATTTCGTCTGACATAAACGATTCGAGGGACGCGGTGAACGGCAACCACGGCATCATCGTCGAGCTGGACACGCTGATAGCAAGGGCGGCGGCGGCCGATGCGATTGGCGGAGTATCCCCGGAGGTTGACGACTCCGGCTCCCTGTCGTTCATAAACGCGGTTCACCCCCTCCTCTCCCTGACCGAGAGGGAGGGAAGATCGCCGAAATTCGATAATCGAAACGCCGTCCCCATCGACATAGAGATAGGGGGGGAAAAGAGGATAGTCGTCCTCTCCGGCGCGAACACCGGGGGGAAAACCGCTGCCCTCAAAACCCTGGGGCTGTTGACCTTGATGTTCAAGACCGGGGTGCCGATTCCGGCATCGGAGGGGAGCAGGGCCGTGCCCTTCAAGGACGTCTTTGCGGACATAGGCGACGAGCAGGATATAGAGGGGAAACTCTCCACCTTCTCCGCAAAGGTCACGAGGCTCAAATATATCCTCTCCGAGGCGGAAAACGGCTCCCTCGTCCTCATCGACGAGATCATGTCCGGAACGGACCCGGAGCAGGGGGGCGCCCTGGCCATCGCAATATTAGATTATTTAAGTAAAAAAAATGCAACCATTCTCGTGACAACGCATCTAAACATATTGAAGACTTATGCCCTGAATCGGGATGACGCCGTCAACGTATCCGTTGTATTCGATGAAACCACAAACAGGCCCCTCTACAAGCTCAACTACGGCGCCCCCGGCGGAAGCAACGCCCTGTTGGTCGCAAGGTCGTTAAAACTCCCGGAAGAGGTGATAGAAAACGCCAAGAAGAACCTCACCGAGGAGGGAAGACGCCTGAGCGATCTTGTGATGGACCTTGAGAACGAGCGTGCCAAGGTAATAAAGGAGAGGAGGGCTATACACGACATAAGAAAGCATATCGAAAACCTCGAGGCTAAATTCAAGCTCCTTACATCAAAGATAGTCGAGAAGAGGGACGCAATACTCGGATCCTTCAGGGAGGAGATCAAAGAGACCCTGAAAATATATGACGGGCGATTCAAGGAGATCTTCGCCGCGGCGGACAGCAGCATGGTAAAAAAGGGGAAGCTCCACGAAGAGTTCCACGCGACTAAACGGGGATTGTTGGAAGAAATTACCGTAAACGATTACGCGCCTGCCGCAAACGGCGGGGCCGACAATGGCAAAACCCCCTCCCCCGGAGACACCGTGTCCATCAGGGGGCTCGCCGTAAAGGGGACACTGATACAGCTGCAGCACCACAAAGAGGGAGACGAGGGGAAGGCCGAGGTCGAGGTGGGGGGAAGGAGGGTCTGGATAGATATGAGCGAGCTAAAAAGGGAAACCCCGGCGGTCCAGAAGGGGAGTGTCGTCATTCAGGATATCCACTCCGACCCCAAGACCGAGATAAATATCATCGGCCTCAGGGTCGACGAGGCGATAGACGTCGTGGACAAGGCGATCGACAACGCCGTCCTGGGGGGATTCGAGGAGCTCGACATCATCCACGGCCGGGGCACCGGCAGGCTTAAAAAGGGGATCAGGGAGCACCTGAAAGACCACAGCCACGTAACGGAGATAAAGCCGGAGGGCGTGAACGACGGCGTAACCACCGTCGGCATTCGATAGCG
>CAZIWT010000128.1:0-10410 GCA_964542895.1 uncultured Thermodesulfobacteriota bacterium | reverse complement strand
GCCTCCTTTAGGTATATACTAAAAAACAGGCAAGACATTTACAAAGAGGTTATCTTGACATTTTATGTCGATGGGAGTATAGCCTACCTAACACATTACTATTAGATAGGGATTAATTAATAAGAAGGCAGCATGTAACTGTTTGTACTACAGCCGTAGGAATACAGACGTTCTTTACGTCTCTCAGGGCATCAAATACACTCCAAAACATACTTTAAAATATTTCTTGACATGGTATCTGTATAGTGTTAGATTCTCGGTTAGAAAGTAGAAGGTATGACTTTCTAATTAGCCAATGGAGAAATATACCATGTCTCCTAATGATCTGCCGAGGCCTAAGGGACTCAGGATAAGCAAGCTTGCAAAGCTCGCCGATGTGTCGATCCCAACGATCAAACACTACCTCAAGGAGGGACTTCTCCCCAGGCCGGTAAAGACCGGCAGGACCATGTCCTATTACGACCACGAGTGCGTGGAGATAGTCAAGCTTATCAAGAGGCTCCAGACGGAAAAATACCTACCGTTGAGCGTCATAAAGGGGATTATCGACCAGGTGGGTGCCAATGAGGATGACATTGTATTGGGGGAGTCCTTGACCGGGGCTTTCGGTCAGCCTGCCGTGGGGAGCGCGGTTTCGAGGGGTGAAATCGAGAGAAAGACGGGATACCCGGCATCGAAGATCGATACCCTGGAGGATAAAGGGTTTATCTACCCGAGGGTTGTGGGCGGGAAAAAGGAGTACGATTTTATAGACTGTCAGATAATATCCCTCGTTAAGGATAGGGAGGAGGCGGGAATACCCTTTGACTATTCCGTAAAGATGCTGTCGATCTTCAGGAGGCATATCAGCGGTATTGTGAGGGAGGAGGCGAGCCATTTTTTGAACAAATTGCTCAAGGAGACCGACATAGAGGAGGTTCTCACGAATACCATAAAGGGGGACAGGGCGCTGGTACAGTTCATGCCCCTGATCAGGACAAAGCTCACCATGGAAAACACAAAGAGGATGATAGACCAGATAAACAGGGCGCAGGAGCTTATCAGGGAGGCGTTTAACTTCACCTCCCTTTCGCAGGATCGGGGAGGCTTTTTGGTAAGAAAAAAAAGGCAGGATGTACAATCACCCATTTTGAGCGTGGTTGCGGATGCCCTGCGGAACCAACAGGAAAACACGCCGAAGAGGGGCGACAACCTGCCGCTGGTCTTCGAGAACGATTCCGATAGGCTGTTCAGGGGCTTTGCGGCGATGGTCGAGGGGGACGGTGCGGGGGCCGAGGCGATCTTCAACGAGGTGAATATACCCAGTCAGTTTTCATCGCTCAAATCGGCTTTTCTGGGGCTTTGTGGGCTAATCAAGACAACCGATGCGTCGGGCCCGCTCAAGATGATCGATGAGACGAGAGATGCTGTAAAACACCTGAGCGCCTCTATAGGGAAGTCGGGAGACGAGAAGGTCGATCTGATCATATCCTACTTGAGGGGGATCGGCTTGTCCATGATTCCAGACCTCTTCAATATCCACGACCGGGCCGAGAGGGACCTTGAATCGCTGGTCTCCCTGGATGCGGAACAAAAAAAGGACTTTGACAAGATGGAGTCGTCCCTCTTCGAGGAGCTCTCCCTGAAATCGCTCTATTTCCTCGCCCTGATGCAGACGGCCGACGGCAGGCTTGATAAGGCATTATCCACCCTCGAAAGGCTGAAGGAGAGGGGGGGCGGGGGACATTACGGAGAGATGGCGGAGAGGATGTCTGTGGAGGTAAGGGAGATGATCGAAAGAAGGGAATAGTGTTTATAACAAGATCGAGCTTTGATGATGCGTAGATAAGGTTTTTTAAGGCGTTTTTTTAAGGAGTAGATCCGATGCCTAAATCGACGGAAATAGTTGCGGATACATTGATAGAAGCCGGGATAGACTACGTCTTCGGGATGCCCGGCGGGGGTATGATGTTCTTTTACAATGCAATCCTCGAGAGAAATGACAAGATAAAGGCGGTTCTGGCGAGACAGGAGGGGGCCGCTTCCTGTATGGCGGATATGTACGGCAGGCTGACCGGAAGGCCGGCGGCCGTGGTGGGGCAGGGGGCCTGGATCGGCTCTAACGCCGCCTTCGGGATAATGGAGGCGTACCTCGCCGGAAGCCCCATGCTGATCATCACCGACACCTCGGACTACGCGAACCTCGCCCTCCACGGCCCCTACCAGAACGCAACGGGGGACTACGGCGCCTTCGACCTGCCGTCCATTATGCGCTCCATGACGAAGTTTACGACGGTGGCCTCAAACGCCAGCGAGTTTATCCA
This sequence comes from uncultured Thermodesulfobacteriota bacterium, assembly GCA_964542895.1. Taxonomy (GTDB): domain Bacteria; phylum Desulfobacterota; class Zymogenia; order Zymogenales; family Zymogenaceae; genus Zymogenus. Next base: position 8,107 of record CAZIWT010000128.1, on the reverse strand, counting down.
CGGGGTCAGGCTTGCCTTAAAGCACTCGATAACGGGAAAGCCCGGTCCCGCCGCCGTGATATGCAGATGGAACAGCATAAACGACGAAATAGAGCCGGAAAACGTGACGCCGAAGCTTTTTCCCCTTGAAAAGCACCTCAACGTATCGCCCCCCTGCATATCCGATGAGGATGCGAAAAAGGCCGCCGATATCCTAATCGGGGCGAAAAATCCCGTAATTATAGTCGGAAGGGGGGTCCACGCCGCTAAGGCCTACGATGAACTACTCGATCTGTCGATGACGCTGGGGATCCCCGTAGCGACCAGCTACATGGGAAAGAGCGGTATACCGGAGACGAACGACCTCGCCCTGGGGACGATGGGGATCGTCGGCCAGAGGGCGGCGAACGAAAAAATAGCGGGCGCCGACGTGATTCTGGTCGTGGGAACGTGCCTCGCACCCGAAAATACGAAGATGCTGGCCCCGGATTTCATAAATCCGGACGTACAGAAGATTGTTCAGATCGATATCGAGCCGCTGAACGTGGCATGGACCTACCCGGTCGATGTGGGGATTACCTCGGACGCGGGGCTCGCCCTCTCGAGGATTGTCGTAAAGGTAAGGGAAAAGGGGCCAAAGATCGACGTCTCGAAGAGGGTTGAGGAGGTAAAGAAGTTCAAGGCCGAGCACGGCTACTTCGCCCACGACCTCTTGACGTCGGACGAGTCGCCCATATCCCCCGCAAGGGTGGTGGGTGAGGTGGACAAGCTGGTCAAAAAGGACGACATAGTCGTCCTCGACACCGGAAACAACAGAATTTTCTTCAAAAAGCTCTTCAAATCGAAGAGGGCGGGGCAGGTCTTCGCCGGGGGGGGCGTTGCGGGGATGGGCTGGGGGATTCCGGCGGCCCTGGCGGCGCAGATGTTGAATCCAAAGAGGCGCGTAATCTGCGGCACCGGCGACGGCTGCATGATGATGATGCTCCACTGCCTGGAGACGGCCTCCCAGTACGAGCTTGCTGTGAATTTTGTGGTTTTGAACAACTCACTGTTGGGAAACATCAACGACTTTATGGGGAAGAAAAAGGAGCTGATCACCGAATACCGGGAGGTGGACCTAGCCTCGACGGCGAAATCGATGGGGTGTATGGGGATAAAGGTAAAAGATCACAAGGATCTCGAACCGGCCCTGAAGGAGGCGATGGAGAGCGACAGGCCCGCCCTCGTAGACGTGACCACGGCCAGGACACCCCACTTTACGATGATGTGACCTTTGCGATCGTAGGATTGGTGGGGGGCAGCTAATTTTCACGACTTTGAACTGGTTTTAAAGAACCACTACTGTACTATAAGCGCCGTTCTTAATGGACGGCGCTTTTTTTTACCCAGAGTCCGAGCTGATGGGCCGCCTGAAGAGTACGTTTCCATTATACCTGCAGGCTCTCAGAGGAGCGGATAGAGGTCACCGATCTTAGGCGACCTAATTTTTCAATATCTCGGAGCTCAAAGGTATTTACGATATTAAATCCTCCAAATGTCCCGTCTGACCCTGTCTTTCCATATCTGTAATTTTTTTCATTTTTGTGACGTAAGTCAAGGTTTTAATTAACAGGGCTGTTTACGGTTCATATGCGATTTGAAGAGATATCTGAAAATTAATTTGGTGGTGGATTGAATTTCTAGTTGTTCTAAATGAGAAAGTGTGTTAAATAAACGGGTCGTGATGGGAACATCTCTGATCCGTACAGACAGAGTTGTTATTCTGTCTGTGATCGAAAAATTTTAAAGCGGATAAAAATATTTGTCTATTTTATTAGATTTTTATTATTTTTTTTGATAAATATGGGATATTTCATATTAAATATCTTGACAAAATATTTCACTATGTTATATTTATGCATAAATTATACATAATATATCAATATTTTTGTAGAGTATCTTTAAAGAATTTTAGTTGGTGCCTATGAGACGCAAATTCCTCCAGAAGATACTTCTCTTTGTGCTGGTATTTTTTTTGATTCCCACCTTTGCCCAATCAAAGAGGATTCAAGACGAAGATACCGAGACCGATCTGATGATCCTCGGCCTCGGGATATTCAGGGAAGACTACGCTTCCGTGGGTGGAAACCGAAAGAGCTTCGAAGATAGCGATCGCCAGCTGCCCGCTGAATTCTCCAACTCGACACAGCTCGACGTGCTGATAGACGGCATGTATCATGGATATGAGCTGAACGGGTACGTGCGCTATCGGGACATCACGTACAACTACGAGCCTAACCTGAGCTTCTACCTCAAGATCAAAAAGGACCTTAACTTCCTCTCGGTCGGTGACCACGTCGACGGAGCCTTTACGGACACCCTCTTCACGCGCTTCGATCCGGAGTTTCGCGGAGGGACACTCCACCTGGAAGGCGAACACTACGGCTTTGAGCTTCTGGGGGGGGTGGTCCGGGGGGAGCAGGCCGAAGAGGAGATAGCCGCGGACGGTTCTTCGGGACCGTACACCTTGGCCAATTTTCCGGCGATTGAGGGGAGCGAGACGGTTATAATCAGGGTCAGGGATAAGAACAATCCGTCGAGGATCATAAAGGACGAGAGGCAGGTAAGGGGAAAGAGCTATAAGATCGACTACGAGGACGGCGAGATAAAGTTCGCCTATCCCGTGGACGACACGGACTTTCGGGGAAATCCCGTCTATATTCTCGTCAGATACCAGTATGACGACAGTGAGGGAGGATTCAACAGATACATAGCGGGAAGCAGGCTTTGGGTAAAGCCGAACGAATACACCCAGCTGGGGATTACCTATCTGACCAGCGCCCCCTTCGGGGACGATACGTTCGAGGGGAGCTGGAACCGCAGAATTCAGGTTTACGGCACCGACCTGAATATAAAGGTTGAGGATACCTTCTGGCTGGGGGCGGAGTTTGCGGCAAGCAACTACCCGGACATAGAGGATTACAACAGCTACGCCGGACGACTCAACTTCATGTGGCATCCCACAGAGGACCTGAAAATCTGGGGCGGCTATTTCAGGGTGGAAAAGGATTTTGTCACCTTTGGGAACACGAGCCTCTCCCTGCAGACGGTAGTGGATGAGGTGAAGTTCTCGAATCCGTTCTCCTTCAATTCCGGAAGCGATGTTTACGACCTCAATCCCGATATAAGCGTAGGTCTTGGCACCGACGAGGAGTCCTGGGGAATCGCAGCGGAATATGAGATCGCCATGAATCACACCCTCTCGTTCGGGTACAGGGAGATCAGGGACAACATCCCGTACGACGCCTCGATCCCGACGACAAGCAGCAGAGATATATATATGTCATACCGCTATACGCCGGTTGAGGGATTCAACTACTTCGCCGGAGCCGAATGGCTGAGAACCACCGACAGCTTCACGCCTAAGCTGACCGACAACGAGACATGGCGAATTATCGCGGGAATGAAGGGGGATCTCGGAGAGACAAAGATTACCGGTCCCGTCAAGTTGGAGGCGGCCTATATTATGGACAACTACAGGGACTACGCCTACGCCGTGGAAAGCGAAATTGCCCACTACGTTCTGGTCAGGCTGGACGCAAAGCCTACGCCCAACCTCACGCTTTATCTGGAGCAGGACGAGGTGCTGCTATCGGGAACGGAGAGGAGCGGTCTTACCGGAAGGTTGGATACAACGTATTTGGGAGTTCTTTACAGAAAGCCGAAATTTGTGACAGATGTCACATACAAATATTCCAATGAGGAAGATTATATTTTGGGGAGGAGTGTATCGAGGGAGCATCTTCTCTCAACCAGCTTCACCTACAAGCCGGCGGAGAGCATAGCGACCCGATTGAAATTCGAGGTGGGTATAGAGGATGATATGGAGGAGGATCCCCAGACGAGATTCAGCAACTACCTGGCGGAGGCCGAGTTTACATGGGACATCACCCCCGATCTCATTCTGTCTGTACTATATGAGCTTGAATATGAGGTAGAAATCACAAATCCCGCCACCGATGCGACCCTTGAAGACGAGGGGATCATCAGGATCGATTACGCACCTGAGGGGGGTGTTTGGGCGGTCTATCTTGAATACAGCCACGAGAGGAGCCAGGTCAGGACGTATCCTCTTTCGACCATCGAATCGAGCACGGATAACGTCCTCTTCGGCGCAAAATACAATTTTGTAGAAGATTGGGAATGGCTGTCCGGCTTTAAATTCTCGAGGAGCTACGGCGCCTCGGACACCCATGATATCGACGGATACACGGAGGTAGGTTATCAGATGTGCCAATATCTGAAATTCTCCCTCGGCTACGAATACCAGGAGTTCTACGATCATTATGATCCGGTAAGCGACTATCAGGCGCATATTGGATATTTGAAAATAACCGGTAAGTTTTAATATACAGCCTTACTAAATTGAATCCAAAATTCGAAGCTTTTCCCTAATTTTGGGGTACTAAAAATGAAACCTCTGAGAAAAATCATCACATCCTTATTGGCCGTACTTTTGTTCGGCTCCGCTTTTTTCTTGACCGGCTCCGATTCCTTTCCCGTCCTCGGCAGAATTACCACCGCAAGCGCCGTTGTAAATTCAGGCATTAGGTTGAACGTAAGCCCGGATTCGATAACAATTAAACCGGGCGGAACGGCGGTATACGATATAGCGGTCTACTTCGAGGGATACACGGGCGAGGTGAAACTCTGACTTGCCAACAGACTTCCCGGGGGGGCCTCGGGAAAGATAGTACCAAGCAGCGTATATTCAAATCAAAACCCGGATGAGAAACACTCGACCATGACCATTACGACCAACGGCACCATAAAGGAAGGCAAGTACGATGTTGGTATTATGGCGGTCTACGGGGGAAAAAGTGTCACCAAGTATGTGAAGCTGGTAGTTGAGCCGGATCTCGGGGACTTCGAGGTTTCGGCCGCTCCGCCAAGTAGGACTATCAACACCGGCGAAGATACCTTCTACACCGTCATAACTAAATTCATCGATAATTTCGATGGGCCGGTATATCTATCAGTCTCGGGTCTGCCGACCGGCGTTACGGGGAAGTTCGATGACAACCCGGTCTCGAAGACCGGCGGCAGCGGAAACAAGGAGACGAAGCTGAGGATCTCGTCGAGCCCGAGCGCACCCGAAGGGCACTACTATCTTACGATAACCGGATCGAACGATAAGCTGGGCGAGAGGAGCACAAAAGTCAAGTTGATAATAAAAGGAGTGGCCGGGTTCACGCTTGATGCTGATCCGTCATCTATATTAATAAATCCCGGTGATACCGCAAAGTACGAGATAACGGGCCACTTTGAAAACAACTTCAACGACAAGGTGAAGCTTACGGTCTCCGGGGTTCCGGCCGGGGCCGCAGAGGAGATTAACCCCGAGACGATAGATCCCAAGAATAAGAAGGCGAAGCTCGTAATAAAGACCAATTCCACGATCAAGGAAGGCAATTACACAATCACGGTTACGGGGAAGGGAATAAGCACAGGGGTGGAGTCAAAGGTAACTGTAAATCTCGCCGTGGGCGTCCAGCCCGATATTGAGCCGGGAAGGCTCTCGGTTTCAAAGTCTCCCCATCCCTCCAAGGGGAAGGTGGGAAGTATAATTTCCTATACCGTGAGAATAAGAAACAGCGGTGGAGGAAATATAGAAAATGTTATCGTTAGGGACGATCTTCCCAACGGGTTCGGGTACGCCAGGGGAAGCACCATCCTTTCGGGGAAGAAATACAAAGACCCGAGAGGCACAAACAACATCACCTGGAATATCGGCAAATTGTCCGGAGGCTCTTCCGTAACGTTGAAGTACAAGGTGGTTGTAAAGGGGAACGTCAAGAGGGGTGTAAACACGAACCGGGTGAAGGTTTCCGGCAGGGACGGCAGGGGGGTGGGTCTCACCGCCACGGCAAAGGCGGATGTATCTATCTCTTGGGATTCCATAGAGAAGTATGGAAAGATAAAGGGAAGGGTCTTTTACGACAAGAACAAGAACGGCATAAAGAACGTGGATGAAGAGGGAATCGCCGGGATAACGATTTTGATGGAGAGGGGAACGAAGATAAAAACGGACAAGGACGGCTTATTCCTCTTCGAGAAGGTGAGGCCGGGAAATCACCTGGTGGCGCTTGACGAGAGGAAGATCCCCAAAGACTACTTTTTGACTTCCGATTCCAGCAAGATAGTCTCGGTCTTCTGGGGGGGCACCGCAAGGACAAGCTTCGCCCTCGGGTATAATCCCCCGCCGCCTCCGGTAAAGCCGGTTGACAAGGACGAGGAGAGAAAGAAGAAGGAGGCGGAGAAGCTTGCCAAAAAGAAGAAAGAGATGCTTGAGAAGCTCAAAAAGGAGAGGGAGCTCCTTCTCAAATCGGGAGTGATAAGCGGCCTGGTATTTATCGACGCCAACGACAATGAAAAATACGATCGCGGTGAGGAGAGGGCAGAGGGAGTGATCGTTGTCCTGGACGGCTCCAAAACCAGCAAATCGAACAAGGCCGGAAAATATGAGTTCAAAAAGGTCAAGGAAGGGAGACATACCATCACGGTAAGGGAGACCAAGAAATTCAAGGAGGAATACGAGACTCCGGTGGAGAAGATAAAGATATCGCTTAAAAGGGCGGTAAATCACAAGGTCAACGTACCCCTGGCGGAAAAGGCTGACGCGGGTGGAATAAGGGTAAACGTTGATCTATCGGTGGAAAGGTGATCGAGCATATTGTATTGGTTATATCTAACTGATATGAAATATGGTATTTGGTATTTGGTGTTTGATATATATACCTCGGTATTAAAATGAATAAGATGAAGATTAGATTGGGCATTATACTGCTGTTATTGGTATGCGGTATTTTTGCATTGGCGCAGGACGCCGGTGTTACACCATCATCTCCGTCGATCAGTATATGCGGAGACGGCTTATTTACGATCACGGTGGATAACACCGGGGCCACAGAAATAACGGGCGTTACCGTGAGGACCCAGGTCCCGACGGATTATCTTTTTGTGTCGGCAACGCCGGGCGCCGGTGAGCCTTCGACGGCGGGATCGCCCCCCCTTGTGACGTGGGACAACGGCGGTACCGGATACACCATACCGGCAGGCGGGTCATGGTCGGAGACTATAACCATAAGTCCTGGCTGTGACGCCACTATAGGAAGCTCCCTCGACGTGACCGTGAGCTACAACGAGGGTGCCGATATCAACGCGAGCTCCGGCGGTATAACGACTCTCCAGCCCAACCTCGTGCTCGATGTAACGCCCCTCGTCCAGACGCTGACAGTTGGCTCCACAGCCACATGGTCGGTCGTTGTTAGAAATACCGGGGTAGGTGACTTAAACAACATCACTATTACGGCAACCCCTGCGGCGGGGCTTACGCTGATAGACGGAACCCCGGCGGACTTCCCGACGGTGCCGGCCACGATAGCTACTATCCCTCCCGGCGGCTCTGTGGACTTATCCGCAATTTACGGCAATGTTACGGCATCTGTAGATTCCTGTACAGATATATATATGACATTCAACGGGGTCTATGGCTGTGGGGGCACGGACTGCGAAACCGTAAACGTAGAGGGGAGCGTGGAGCTCGACTACAGGACTCCGAATCTCGACTATACGTTTGTGACAACGTCCGGCGGAGGTGATGTCGATATACCTTACTGTGGTACCGACACCGTAACGATAGATGTCACAAACAGCGGTGCAAACGCGGGGAGGATAAACGATCTCACAATAGGCGTTCTATTACAACCTGCAGCAACGCCCAACCAAATAGATATTACAAACGTATCGGGCACAGGCGATCTCAGCTCTGTTACATATAATACAGGCACTAATCAATTTGAGAATATAGGTGACCTTGTCCCCGGCGCCTTCGGAACCATTACCTTTGACGTTTCGTGGGAAAACGTCTGTCAGCCCGTGGACTGTGAATCGATAATCTTCGAGCCGATATTTACCGACGACTGCGGCGCTTTGTTCTATCCCCCCGTCAAGGAGCTTCCCGTAACGACGGCGCCTCCTGCCCCGACCTTCACGGTAACAAAAACGCAGACAAGCCCCGCAGCATTAGAAGTACCGGACGAAGGTGAATTTGTAGATTATGAAATAGAGGTAACCTTAAACGCCGACG
>CAZIWT010000127.1:0-10462 GCA_964542895.1 uncultured Thermodesulfobacteriota bacterium | reverse complement strand
CGTATTCCGTCGCTATCTCGTTTACTGTCTTGTCCCCTCGAATGGCTTCTAATGCAATCTTCGCCTTAAACTCCGAACTGAACTTCCTCCTTTTTTTCGGCATTGCCTCTCCTTTCGTATTTGGAGAACAGTACCATCTTACATCCAACTATTCCCCTTGTCTACTTTTTGGGGTCCATTACAGTGGTCAATATTCCTTCCAAATGATGTAAATAGTAATTTTTTTAAATATCTAAGGACGTGTCATAAGATTTACAATTCAATACTCGATTATTATGAATCTTCAAAACATTATGATGTATTAAAAAAGATATGGAGAATTTATTAGATAATTATGTTTTGGTTTTGGACAGTATCAGAAAGGCGATCGGAACAGAACCATTAAGCAGAGATACTCTAAAGCTATTTGGTGAGATTCCAAAACAATTCAAAGAGAAAACAGAGCAGAAATAGAACTCCCCTACAACTCCTCAATCCCGAAAACCCGCATAGTATTCAGCGCCGCCGCCTCCATGAGCTTCTCGGGGAAGTCGCCCCGGATCTCGGCTGTGGCCGTCGCCGTGTACCTGACGTAGGCCGGCTCGTTCCTCTTTCCCCGAAACGGCGCCGGCGTTAGAAACGGCGCGTCCGTCTCGAAGAGGATTTTGTCGGTGGGGAGCTTCTTCACCACATCGTGGAGTACCTTCGCCTTCGGGAACGTCACCACGCCGGGGATCGATATGTAGAAGTCGAGGTCGAGGCATTTCACGGCGTACTCCCAGTCGCCGGAGAAGCAGTGTATGATGCCGGGGCTGTAGTCGCCCCTCTTTTTCGTGAGGACCTCCAGGACCTCGGCATTGGCATCCCGGTCGTGGATCACGACAGGCAGATTCGTCTTGCCCGACAGGTTGAGGAAGGATTGAAAGGCCTGGTACTGCCTGTCAACCGGGGAGAGCTTCCTGAAGAGGTCGAGCCCCGTCTCGCCGATCCCCACGACCTTCTTTCCCTTCGCAAGCTCCCTGATGCCGTCGATCGTCCGCTCCGTCACCGCTTTCGCCTCGTGGGGGTGAACGCCGACGACCGCGTAGATGTTGTCGTGACTTTCCGCTATCCCGACCGCCTTTTTCGACGAGTTGAGGTCAAAGCCGATCGTCACTATGCCGGTAAGCCCGCCGGCGCCGTCTGCAACGTCGGCGAAGGCGCGTTCGATAACGGCTTTCCTGTCGCCGTCGAACTGCGGAAGGTCGAGGTGGGCGTGGGAGTCGATGAGCATCAGATGAGTCTCTTTCCGTGGGAGACATCCCTGTCTGCGGTGATGAGGGAGAGCCCCCCCTCGTCGTCGCTTACCGCGAGGAGCATCCCCTGGGATATAATCCCCATAAGCTTGGTGGGCTTCAGGTTGGAGACGATCACGACCCTCTTACCGACCAGGTCGTCCGGGGAGTATTGTTTTCCGACCCCCGCCACCACGGTTCGTTCCTCACCAATATCCACGGTGAGCTTCACGAGCTTGTCAGATTTCGGGACTGCCACGGCGGACTTTATGAGACCGAGCCTCAGGTCGACCCTCTTGAAATCGTCGATGGTGATAAGATCACTAACTTCGGCCCTGGGCTTGCGTCCCCCGATCCTCCACCATCTCCTCTTCTTCCCCTTTTTCAGGTGCTCGGCCGTCCCCATCCCCTCGTGGAGCTCCCCCTTCGCCTTTTTCTCGAAACCCGCCTCGAGCTCCACGCCCTGCCCGCTCTCCTTCTTCTCCTCCTTCGCTTCGTCGGCGGCCTTCTCCCTGACAATCGTCTCGCTCGGGTCCACCCTCGGGAAAAGCTGGGATGCGGGCATGACCTGGGCGCCTATTGGGAGCCCCCCCCAGCTGGAAAGCTCGTCAATATTCTTCTGGGCGAAGTCGGCCCTAACGCCGATCATGGTGAGGATCTCCTCGGCGGCGTTCGGCATGAAGGGTATAATGAGGGTCCCAATAAACCTCAGCGATTCGAGAATGTTGTACATCACTCTTGCGAGACGCCCGCCCTTCTCCTCGTCCTTGGCGAGCTCCCAGGGGGCGTTTTCAACGATGTAGCGGTTGCACTCCCCGACGAGGTCCCAGACCGCACCGAGGGCCCTGTGGAAGGCGAGCTCGTCCATGAACTTCTTGTACTGGGGCAGGACCCTCATCGCCATAGAGACCAACCTGTCGTCCGAGGGATCGCCGGCTCCCCCGGGTGATGTGATCGTCCCGCCGAAATACTTTGCCGTCATGGTAAGGCTTCTGCTGACGAGGTTGCCGAGGTCGTTCGCGAGGTCGGCGTTTATCCTCGCCACCAGCCCCTCCTCGGAAAAGGAGGCGTCAAGCCCAAAAACCATATCCCTCATCAGGTAGTAGCGAAAGGCGCTGAGCCCGTACTTGTCCTTCAGGGAGAGGGGAGTCACGACGTTTCCGAGCGACTTACTCATCTTCGACTCCTCCACGTTCCAGTAGCCGTGGACGTTGAGGTGGTTGTAGGTCTCGATCCCGGCCGCCTTGAGCATGGTGGGCCAGTAGATCCCGTGGGGCTTTAAGATATCTTTCGCGATGAGATGCTCGGCGACGGGCCAGTATTTGCTGTAGCCGTCTCCGTCCGGAAAGCCGACGCCGGTCAGGTAGTTTATCAATGCGTCGAACCAGACGTAGGTCACGTACTTGTCGTCGAAGGGGAGCTCTATCCCCCAGTCGAGCCTCGACTTCGGCCTCGAGATGCAGAGGTCTTCGAGGGGCTCTCTCAGAAAGGCCAGGACCTCGTTCTTGTAACGCTCCGGGCGGATGAAGTCGGGGTTTTTTTCGATGTGCTCGATGAGCCAGTCCTGGTACTTGCTCATCTTGAAGAAGTAGTTGGACTCCTCGATATACTCCGGCTCCACCTCGTGGTCGGGGCACTTGCCGTTAACCAGCTCCCTTTCCATGTAGAACCGCTCGCAGCCGGTGCAGTAGAGGCCGCCGTAGCTGTCGAAGTATATATCCCCGTTGTCGTAGACCTTGTTGAGTATGAGCTGCACCACCTTGACGTGATCCGGATCCGTCGTCCTTATGAAGCGGTCGTTCGCGATCTTCAGCTCCGGCCAGAGCGCCCTGAACAGCCCGCTGATCTCGTCGGCGTACTCCTTGGGCGAGATCCCCTTTTCGTCCGCGGCCCGCTTTACCTTGTCGCCGTGCTCGTCGGTGCCGGTGAGAAAGAAGGTGTCGTAACCGGAGAGCCTTCGATAGCGGGACAGGACATCGGCGACGATCGTCGTATAGGCGTGGCCGATGTGAGGCTGGGCGTTGACGTAATATATCGGTGTAGTAATGTAATATTTCTTTTCCTCGGTCGTCATCTACATCACCTTTTATCTTAAATAAACTCTACCATAAAAATATGGGCCCTACTGTAACCCCCCCCCCACGATGTTTAAAAGATTCAAAGAATCTCCATCCCTGTACAGTATCGAATCGACTGCCGGTCAAACATCCCTAAATTTTTAATTTGCCCGCCCGATTGTCGACTCGACATTCTCTCGAAAAACAGTGTCAAATAAAACCAGCCCCTGCGTGCCCTTATTTAAACGGGACTAAGTCGAATCGATTTACACCGTCACTCCTCCCCCTCGATCTCAACCTTTTTTGAGTGAATCGACCGGCACCTCCTTCTCCTCGCCGTCCTCCATCTCCACGATAACGCTGTTGGCGAGGACATTTTGTCGAATCACCTTTCCCTTCCCCTCTTTTGTAACAATCCTCTTTCCGATCTTCGGCATATCCTCCTTCAGGTCAAGATACGTGTCGTATTCGTACTTCAGGCAGCACATGAGCCTCCCACACACCCCCGATATCTTGGACGGATTCAACGAGACGTTCTGGTCCTTGGCCATCTTGACGGAGACCGGCTCGAAGTTGGTCAAAAAGGTGTTACAGCACAGCTCCCTGCCGCAGGAGCCGATGCCGCCGACCAGCTTGGCCTTGTTCCTTACGCCTATCTGGCGCATCTCGATTCTGGTCCTGAACTTGGAGGCGAGGTCCCTCACCAGCGCCCTGAAATCGACCCGCTCGTCGGCGGTGAAGTAGAATATCACCTTGCTCCCGTCGAAGAGATGCTCCACGTCCACGAGATACATATCGAGCATATGCTTCTCGATGCACGACTTACAGTAGCTCTTGGCCTCGCATTCCTTCCCTTTGTTCTCCTCCTCCTTCTTTATGTCATCTTCAGACGCGATCCTGAGGATCGGCTTCAGCGGGATGTCGTTGGGCAGCTCTTCCACGTTTCTCGGCGGGACGACGACCGTCCCCATTACCAGGCCCCGCTCCGTCTCCACGAGGACCCTCTCCATGAGGTTCAGGTCGAAGCCCTCCGCATTGAAGCGATATATCTTGCCCGCACCACGAAACCTGATCCCCACAACTCTTTTCATATTCATCAAGCCCGAATCTTCTGCAACTACATGAGTCCGCCGCCTAAAGAGCGGCGAGAGATTCAAATCAACCTAAAAAATCTCAAGCTTTCGCGACAACAATTAACAAGTCATACGGTTTTGTCAGGCCTTTTCAGATCGACCCGCTTCAACCGCCCCGTCGCATCCGTCTCTCAAACAAAACTTTGAACGACCCAATCCCCCACTCGGCCGACTGCCAAATCCCGCTACCTCCCGGTCTTTAGATCCCCGTGTTTCAGCTCGGTAAGCCTGATAAAGAGCATCAGAAAGGCCAGACGCATATTGAGATTTATCCCCCTCATGTACAGATCGGATATCTCTTCCGCCGACTCGACGCTTTTTACAAGGGAGTCCTGATCCACGCTCGACCAGACCTCCCCCCATTTCTCGATCAGGTCCCGGTTGACCAGGTCTTCGAGGCTCCCGGTCAAATTATAGACGATGATATCCCTGTACCAGAGCTTCAAGATATCGAGGACTTCGGGGATCGAGTTCTTCAGCTTCGAGACCTTCTGGGACAGATCGTCCGCTCTCTTCGGGTCGTTCAATCTCATTTTGGACAAGGCCCCTATCAGCTCCCCCCTGAGGTCGAGAAGCCCCCCCTTGATCATCGACTCGGCCCTGGAGACGCTGCCCCGGCAAAGCCTCGACGCCTCCTCCTCACCGTTTGCCGCATCTTTACCCCGCAGGATCTCGACGACATCCTCTGGAGAGAGGGGCGAGAACCTCACAACCTGGCACCGGGAGATTATCGTTGCGGGGAGCCTAAAGGCCCTCGACGTAATCAGGATGAAGTGGGTCCCCTTCGGCGGCTCCTCGAGGGTCTTTAAGATCGCGGCGGAGGCCCCGTCGCTCATCATATCGGCCGGGTCTATGACAACTACCCGGCTCTTACCGTAAAAGGGGCGATAGACCAATATCTCCTCTATCTCCCTGATCTGCTCTATCAGGATCTTGGTCCTCCCCTCCTGAATTCCCAACGTTATCAGGTCCGGGAAGACGCCGGACTTAATCCTCATGCAGGGTCCGCACTCTCCGCAGGGGACGGTCCCCTCCCCTCTGCACAAAAGGGCTTTGGCAAACCGCTCCGCCGTGAGCCCTTTTCCAACCCCCTCGGGCCCGGAAAATATCATCGCGTGGGGAACCCTCTTGGAATCGAAGATCCCGGAGAGGACGTCCGTGGCCCGCCCCTGTCCCCTTATATCGGAAAAATCTATCATCCGCCCTCGGTAAAAATCAATCGACCAATCGATAGTATCTATAACTCAATCGGCAATACCAATACGGGCAATAATACGGGGCTCCCCGCAGTCTGAGGGGGAACGGGAGGATTTTTAAGGAGTGAAAAACCTTTATCTAATCCCCTTTACAGAATTCCCCTGGTGGGAACCCGTTTGAAAAAGGGGTAATCGAAATACTTAACGCCCCACTCCCAATCTCCCCGACACTCCATCACTCCCACCGTACCCATCCGCCCCCCAACATATCAACCGACCGACCTAATATAAACACGCCGACCCACAAACATGCCGACACACCCAAACACAACCGGCACCCCCCCGAAACCGCCGACCAACCAAAATCCCGACCTACCAATATGCCGACCTACCCCTCCCCATCACCCAACCCGAAGCCAACAACTGCCGATCCCTCCGTCAAGCGGCTCAAGCCGCAGCCCCGGTTACTTGGAGGTAATGGTAAAGTGCGCCCTTCTGTTCTTGGCCCAGGCGGATTCGTTGTGCCCGGCATCCAGGGGCATCTCTTCGCCGTAGCTTATCGTCTTAAGCCTCGAAGAGCTTATGCCGAGGCTGACCAGAAAATCCCTGGCGCTCCTCGCCCTCCTGTCTCCCAGAGCGAGGTTGTACTCGATGGTGCCCCTCTCGTCGCAATGGCCCTCGATCTCGACTACCGCGGTCGAGTTGTTCCTGAGCCACGTGGCGTTTGCCTTGAGTATCTCCTGGGCCTTCGGCGACAATGTGGATTTATCGAACTCGAAATTTATATCGTTCAGCCCGTAGAGCCTTCCGTCTAGCCCCTCCCCGGGTATCGTCGTACCCTTGATCCCCTTTCCCGTCCCTATATCCTCATATCCCTTCCCCTTGCTTTTTCCGGCACAGGAGACGCTCAAGAAGCCGACCGCTGTAACAAGGACTACAAACAATATATATTTTAAGTATCTATTGAAATGACCGACCATATCTATCCTCCAATAATCCGTATAATTGCCTTAATTTATCTTAATTTGCTAATACAATCAACCTTTTTTTGGTCGTGGGCCTATTTTCTCACTTGAAATTGACTCTTCCCGACCAGGACGGTGAGGAGCAGTTTCCCCCTATATCCGATATCTTCGTCTGGTCCGAGCCGTCTACCCTCATCCAGTAGATCTCCCCCCTGCCGCTTCTCGTCGTCGAGAAGGTGATGAGCCTACCGTCCGGGGACCAGGAGGGGTCCTCGTTGTCGCCCCGGCCGCTGGTAAGCCTCATATTCTCGGTTCCGTCGACGTTTATGACGTAGACCTCGAACCTCCCCCGAAACGCGCCGACGTAGACTATCTTGTCCCCCCTGGGCGACCACTCCGGAGACGTGTTGTATCCGCCGGAGTAGGTGAGCCTTCTCACGCCTCCGCCGTTGGAGCCCATGATGTAGATCTGCGGTCCGACGCCCCGGTTGGAGGTAAACGCTATCCGCCTCCCGTCGGGGGACCAGCTCGGGCTTACGTCTATGTTGTTGCCGCTGGTGAGCCTCCTCAGCGCACCCCCGCTCTCCGAGACGGTGTAGATGTTCGGGTAGTAGTTCCTCTCCTTGCTGGACGTAAATGCTATGATTGTTCCTCCCGGGGAGTAAGTGGGGCTGATATTTATCCCCTCGAATCCCGCAACCAGGTTCTCCCTGAAATCCGCCACGTCAACGGCGAATATCTTGGGACGCCTCTGCTTGAAGGAGCAGTATACTATCTTCGTCCCGTCGGGCGACCAGGCGGGGGATAGGTCGATGACCGTGTTTCTGGTGAGCCTGAACGAGTTCTTCCCGTCCACATCCATGAAGTATATCTCTTTTCTTCCGTGGAGGTCGGTGACGTAGGCTATTCGGGATTGAAAGATACCCTTTTCTCCGGTGAACTCCATCATCATGTCGTCCATGAACTTGTGGATCATCCGGGAGAGATGGGCCCTCGACCCCCGGTATCTTCTCCCCCAGATTCTGCGCTTATTTACGGTATCGAAGAGATAAACCTCCACCATAAGCGATCGCCCCGAAACCTCGTATCCCCCCTTGATCACCGCCTCCGCGCCAACCCTCCGCCAGGTGTCGTAATTCGTTCTGTCAAGGCGCTTTCCGCTCTCCGGATTCGGCGTGTATAGCCCGGGATCCACGACCTTAAAGAGGCCCGCCATATTGAGATCGTCGAGAAGCGTATTTCTCGCCTCCCTCTCGATCTCCGAGGATACCGCCCCCCCGAGGCTTACGAAGTCCGGGATCGCCATGGGGAACTTCCTGAAACCGGGGGCGTCGATATCGATATATACCTTTCCGGGCGCCGCGCCCCCCATCGGCAAAATAAGAAAGATAAAAACAACAGCAGAAAGTAGAGAGATCTTAAACCACTTCATTTATTCAAAACTTCCTCGAATGAAACCTGATACCAACATCCATCGTGCTTTCTCTATATTTTTCCGGAAGGGGCGGCAGGGGATTCGCAATCCTTACCGCCCTCAGCGCGGTCTCGTCGAAATATTCGTCTCCGGAGCCCTTCTCGGTCCAAACATCTATAATCTTGCCGTTTCTTTCGATCCGAATCCCGAGAACCGTCTCGAGGTCCTTCTCGAGGAGCTCGTCAGGAACCGACCACCCGGCGCGGACCCTCCTCCAGAGCTCCTTGTAATAGGCGGCAAACTCCGCGTCAGGAACGCCCATCCCGCTCCCCCCCGGCGTGTAGACGTTGCTCGTGCCGAAGGGGCTCCCGCCGCCAGGCTTGCCGGATTTCGGGGGCCTCGTCCCGGTCGGAGTCCCTCCCCCCGGCTTGGTTCCGCCGCCGGTCGGGGAGCCGGTATCGGGGACCCTGGCGTAATCGTTGTTGTAGTTTTTATGTTTATCCTTCGACACACGCTCCCTCATCATCGACTCCCTCTTCTTCTTATCCTCGTCTGAGGCGACCTTCTTTCTGATCCTCTCTATCGCGGAGTAAAGGTCTCCCGTGGTCTCCTTCTTCACCTTTTCGACCTTCTTATCCCCCCCCCCGGAGTCCTCCGCCTTTTTGGTCTTCGAGGGCTTCTTGTCCGTACCGATCCCCCCCGTGGCGACCGGCTCCAGGCTGTCTGTGCTCTCCTCGACGGCACTGTCTCCCTCCTCCCCCCCTTCTCCGAAGTCGCCGGTGTATTCGCCCGGAACGAGGCTCACCGAATAGGGGGGGGAATAGATTGTCATCTCCCTCTTGTCGAACGGGGAGAGGCCGAGGATAACGAATACGGCGACGTGAATGACGGCGGACAGCGCTATCGTCGCGTAGACCCCCCCCGCGTTTCCGTCAAGTTTTGATAACCTCGCCATAAAAAACCCCCTTCCCTACTTCTCCTCCTCTTCCGCCAGCGGCTCCGTCACCATGCCGATATCCTCGATCCCGGCCTCCCTCAACACCGCCATTACCTTAACGACAAGCCCGTAGTTGATCGAGCGGTCTGCCTTAAGAAGCACCTTCTTGTCCCAGTATTTCTTAATCCGCCTCATCTCGTCGGCGACCTCGCTTATGGGAATCGGATCGTCGTCGATAAATATCTGCCCCTCCCTGTTTACGGTAATCGTGACGTAGGAGGACTCCTCCTTTATCGTCTCCCCCTTGACCTTCGGCAGTGCCACGTCCAGCCCTTGGTGAAGCATGGGGGCGGTCACCATGAAGATTACAAGCAGAACCAGCATTACGTCTACAAAGGGGGTCACGTTTATCTCGGAAAGGGTCCTGTATTCCCTCTTCGGCGTCTGCATCTATTTCATCCTCTTTATATGCCGCTCGACGATATTGAGAAACTCGAACGAGAAGTTGTCCATCTCCGTCGTCAGGACCTTGATCTTGGAGAGATAGTAGTTATACGCAACCACCGCCGGTATCGCGGCAAAGAGCCCGAAGGCGGTGGCGATAAGCGCCTCCGAGATGCCGGACGCCACGACCCCTATGCTGGCCGAGCTCTTGGCACCGATCCCCCGAAAGGCGTTCATTATCCCCCAGACCGTTCCGAACAGCCCGATGAATGGACATGTGCTGCCGGTGGTCGCGAGAAACGTCAGGTGGCTCTCGAGCTTCGTCACTTCCTCCATGATGCTCCTCCTCAACACCCGCTCGATGCTCTCCGCCCCTAAAAGCTCCGTGCTTATGCTGCCGGCGTCCCCCACTGTGGGATTTCCCAAAGAATCGACCTTGGCCTTTCCGGCCCTCGCCCCGATCAACAGCCGGTTGAACTCCTGGTAACCCGCCCTGAAAACCTGTGCTATCGGACTCTTCTTGTATCTCCTCGCCTTTTCATACAGTGTGGCGAGCTTCGGGTTCGTCCAGAAGGTGTCCAGAAACTTCCTCGACTGAGCCCTGGCCGACATGATCGCGAAAAACTTGTAAAATATTATCCCCCAAGAAACCACCGAGAAAAGGATAAGGACGATCATTACCCCCTTTACTACCAGTCCCGCCTGGGCTATCGTCTTTAAGATCTCCACATCGGAAAAGCCGCCGAATAACTCTTTCAATATCTCCATAGATCGTTTATATTCCCTTAAAAATATGTCAGCCCTGTGAGCCAATCAAACTATATTGTCTGTCTTCCCCGAATGCCCCCGGGGATTCCATTATCCGAGAGGTTTTCCTCGCCCGAATCCACCCGGAGTCCATTAAACAAATTTATAAGTAATTTATACATATTTTATTTAATTTTATATCTACTGTCAACAGGATTGTTTTACAAAAAAAGTGCGGAAGCGGGCAGCTAAACGCTAACTAAAACTTTGAATCCCACGGCCGTCCCCATTGCCTGTCGGAAAGATAGTAGTAAAA
>CAZIWT010000126.1:0-10481 GCA_964542895.1 uncultured Thermodesulfobacteriota bacterium | reverse complement strand
GTAGGCCACGGCAAAATTCGGGTCGATACTTATCGCCTTCGTGTAGTCTGCTATGGCATCGTTGTATCTTTTTAAGTCATTGTATGCAATTCCCCTGTTGTTGTAGGCCTTGGCATAATTCGGGTCGATTTTTATTGCTTTGTTGTAGTCAACAATCGCCTTGTCGTACTTCTTTTGCAAGTAGTATGCCCAACCCCTTTTTCTGTATGCCTTTGCATAATTCGGATTGATACTTGTTGTCTTGTTGTAGTCAAGTATAGCCTCATTATATTTTTTTAAATTACTGTATACATTCCCCCTGTTGTAGTAGGCAATGGCGTAATTAGGATCGATACTTATAGCCTTGTTGAAGTCTGCTATCGCCTCATCGTATTTTTTTAGATCACTGTATGCCACTCCCCTGCCGACGTATGCATTGACATGACTAGGGTCAATATTTATCGCCTTGGTGTAGTCCGCTATAGCCTCGTTGTACTTTTTTAAACAATAATATACAATTCCCCTGTTGTTGTATGCCCAGACATAATTTGGGTCAATACTTATTGCCTTTGAGTAGTATTCGATTTTCTTATCGATGTCTTTTTCAAAAATTCCCTTGTTGTACCATTCTATTGCGGCTTTGTTCTTACTCTGTGCACTTGCCACAACCGGCACCAACACAAAAGCGCCCACAATAAACATAATCACGGTCAGTCTTAAATTCTTCATTTTTGAACCTCCTGTTAATGGTTTTTCATATTAATCTGGATTCCCGTTTCCCAAGGGAATGACAAATATTGTTTCATCCGTGTTTTATAAAAGGCCAGACAAGGGGGCAGACAAGGGGCTTAAGCCCCTTGTCCCTAATGAGCCCCTTGTCCCGTAGGGAGCGCGGCAATCGCGTATTTCGGGAGAAATACCACCGGACTGCTTTATCGTTCTCTTTGTCTTCAAGGTTCTCTTCTCGCAATGACAGCAAGGGGAAACAATATTTATTTCTTCAGCTCTTCGCAGGCATCCTCCCCACCGCCGTCAACCGAAAAGCCGCCCCATCAGCGCACTCCCCCTGTCTACAAAGAGGCCGGTCTTCCCGCAGGCTGACTCGGAAAAGTCCGCAACGCCGTTGCTTTTAAATCCATCCCCGAAGAAAGAGAAGGGAACCGGTTCTGTGTCATGGGTCTTTAACCTCACCGGCGTGCGGTGATCAGGCATCAGTAAAACTCTATATTTGTCGAATTTCTTCAGCCCTAAGAGCACCGGGCCGACGATGTTTTTGTCGAACTCCTCGATGGCCCTGACCTTGATCGCGGCGTCCCCCTCGTGCCCCGCCTCGTCCGGCGCCTCCACGTGGAGGTAGACGAAATCCGCCCCGGAGGAGAGAGCGTTAAGGGCGGCTTCGACCTTCCCCGCGTAGTTGGTGTCAATCCATCCGGTCGCCCCCTCGACCTTGATAACCGATAAATCCATAAGGACACCGAGCCCCTGGACGAGGTCGACCGCGCTCACGACGGCCCCCCGCCCAATCCCGAAGCGCTCACTGAATTGCGGGAGGGTCGGCCTTGTCCCCTGCCCCCAGAACCAGAGGGAGTTCGCCGGCTTCTCACCCTTCGACACTCGGGCCATGTTCACGGGGTGTCCCGGCAGCTCCCGCTGGGAGTCCCTCATCAGCTTCAATATCCTGCCCGCCCCGTTGCCGTGGGGGAGGTATGTCCCGATCTCCTCGTCGGAGATGTCGTGGGGGGGTGTGGTGACGATTCCGCCGACGCCGTTTTTCCAGACCATAATGTGGCGGTAGCTCTTGCCCGGGTAAAACGAGAACTCGTGGCTTCCAAACTCCCTCTCGATGTATTCTACGATCCTGGTCGACTCCTCCGTCGTGATTCGACCTGAGGAGTAGTCCACCATCCGCCTACTTCCTCCGTCGTCGCTCAGCGTAACGAGGTTCATCCGAAAGGCGATGTCGGTGGGCGAGAGTTCGATCCCCATGCTGGCCGCCTCGATGGGCGCCCTCCCGGTGTAGAACTCGGCCGGGTCGTAGCCCATGATCGACATGTTGGCAACGTCCGAGCCCGGCTCGAAGCCCTCGGGGACGGTGGACACCAGCCCGGAGACTCCTCCGCTTGCGATCTCGTCCATGTTGGGCGTCTTTGCGTACTGGAGGGGCGTCACCCCGCCCAGCTCTTCGATCGGATCGTCGGCCATCCCGTCGCCCAGAAGTACTATGTGCTTTTGAGATTTCATTTTTTGACACCAATATTAAATTAAACTATTGATTATATACCAATCCCTCTTGTAATTCCTTTTGAGCAGCTTCAATGAGGAGATAGAAGTGAGGGTTCGTGTTACAGAATAGTAAACATTACAGACCCATCGCCTTGAGGACGTCGGCCATTTTAGGCTTGACCGATGTGGTCTCCGGGGCGACTTTAATCGCGTTGTCCGGATCTTTGAGGCCGTGGCCGGTGAGCGTGCAGACAATCGTGTCACCCTCCTTGAACATATCCCTCTTCTTTATGACACCGGCTATAGACGCCGCGGATGAGGGCTCGCAGAACACCCCTTCCCTCAGCGCGGCGAGCCTGTAGGCCTCCAGGATCTCGTCGTCGGTCACCGTGTCGATCAGCCCCCCCGACTCGTCCCGGGCCGCCTCCGCCCTCTTCCACGAGGCGGGATTTCCGATCCTGATGGCGGTGGCGACGGTCTCCGGATTCTTGACTATCTCACCCCTGACTATGGGTGCTGCCCCCTCCGCCTGAAAGCCGAGCATCTTTGGGAGCTTCTTGGCTGTGCCGTCGTCGTGATATTCCGTGTATCCCATCCAGTAGGAGGTGATGTTTCCGGCGTTCCCGACGGGAAGGGCGTGGTAGTCTGGCGCGTCCCCCAGCTCCTCCACTATCTCGAAGGCCGCTGTCTTTTGGCCCATAATCCTGTGCTCGTTTAAGGAGTTCACCATAGTTATGGGGTTGTTCTCCGAGATATCGCGAACGAGGGCGAGCGCCTCGTCGAAGTTCCCCTTTACCTCGATCACCTTCGCCCCGTGCATCACCGCCTGAGATAATTTTCCCAGGGCGATCTTCCCCTCCGGGATCAGGACGAAGGCCGTAAGCCCGGCCCTCGCCGCGTAGGCAGCGGCTGATGCCGAGGTGTTTCCTGTCGACGCGCATATCACCGCCGTTGAGCCCTCCTCAACCGCCTTTGTCACCGCAACGGTCATCCCCCGATCTTTAAAGGAACAGGTGGGATTCATGCCGTCGTACTTGAAATAGAGATTGATCCCCTTCCTTTCGGGGCCGAATATCTCCGCCTCGAGGTTTCTTGCCCGAATGAGGGGGGTGTTACCCTCCATGAGCGTAATTACGTTTTCCCTCTTCTTGACTGGGAGCCTGTCCCAGTATTTATCGATAAGCCCCGAGTATCTACCGCCACTCATCTTTTCTTCCCCCCTTTTTCATCGCCGTATCCTCTATCCTTATAAAAATCGACGGCCTGTTTATAACGTCGAGAGCGTCAATCTCCTTTAGCGCCTTGCGAATGTCCTTTTCCCTCGCCTCGTGGATCATCATCACTATGGGAACGTCCTCGTGCCCCTCGGCCCTCCCCTTCTGGATTACCGAGGCTATGCTGATATTAAATTTTCCCAAAATCCCGGATATCTTCGATAGGACGCCCGGCTTGTCCAGGGCCGAAACCCTGAGGTAGTAATTGGTCACCACTTCTTCCATCGGCTTCGGCTTCACCTTCTTTATATCGGCGTAGTCAAACGAGAGGGGTGGAACCCTCTTCTTTGTTTTCGATATGACGTTTCTGGAGAGCTCAATCACGTCCGAGACCACAGCGGTGCCGGTCGGCATCATGCCGGCCCCCTGTCCGTAGAGGAGGATCGTCCCCACCGCCTTTCCCCTGATGTAGATGGCGTTGAGATTAAAGCTGACGTTGGAGAGCAAGTACCTGAAGGGTATCAGCGTAGGGTGAACCCTCGCCTCTATGCCTTCTTCGGTGTCCTTTAAGATCGACAGGAGCTTTACCTTGTAGCCCATCTCGCCCGCGAACTCGATGTCAATGGGGTCTATCTTTGAGATGCCCTCGACGTAGATGTCCTCAAAGTCTACCTTTACGCCGTAGGTTATGGGAATTATTATGGCAAGCTTGTGGGCGCTGTCTATACCCTCGATGTCGAGGGTGGGGTCCGCCTCCGCGTAGCCGAGCTCCTGTGCCTCCTTGAGGGCCTCGGCAAACGCCATCCCGTCGTCGGTCATCCTGGTCAGGATATAGTTGCAGGTGCCGTTGGTTATGCCGAAGATGAACTCGACCCTGTCTCCGACGAGGCCCTCCTTCAGCGTCCTTATGATCGGGATTCCGCCCCCCACAGACGCCTCGAAGTTGATATCGACGCCCGCCTCGTGGGCCGCCCTGTATATCTCCTCTCCAGCTTCGGCCAGAAGCGCCTTGTTGGCGGTGACCACGTTTTTGCCAGAACGTATTGCAGAGAGGATCAGCTCCTGGGCGATATCGATCCCCCCGACCGTCTCCACCACTATCGATATATCGGGATTTTCGATGATCTCCTTTATATCGGTGGTGAGAACCGACCTGTCGATATCTACACCTCTCTCCCTTTCGATATCTATGTCGCAGATCTTCTCGACGGCGATGTCGTGCCCGAGCCTTTTTTTTATCAGGTCGCTGTTCTCGCTCAATATTTTCACGACACCCGTGCCGACGGTGCCGTAACCGATTATGCCGACCTTTATTGGATCCAACTTTTTATCCGCCATAATCCCGCCTCAATATTAACTCAAATACCAAACCGAATATTTTTTTACAGTACCTTCCTTATCCCCTTTACCGCCTGGTTAATTCTCTGGGTGTTTTCCACAAGCGCGAACCTGACGTAGTCATCCCCCTGGGCGCCGAAGCCGACCCCGGGTGATACCGCCACCTTCGCCTCCCTGAGTAGAAGCTTTGAGAACTCCAGGGACCCCATCTCTCTGAACTGGTCCGGGATCTTCGCCCAGACGAACATCGTGGCCTTGGGCGGCTTTATCTCCCAGCCTGACCTCGAGAGGCCGTCCGTCAGGGCGTCCCTCCTCTTCTTGTAGTTTGCCCTTACTTCCTCCACGCAATCCTGATCTTCGTTTAAGGCTATTATCGAGGCGACCTGGATCGGCTGAAACACCCCGTAGTCGAGGTAGCTCTTCATCCTCGCCAGGGCGGAGATCAGCCTCTTGTTTCCCGCGGCGAACCCCACCCGCCAGCCGGGCATGTTGTAGCTCTTGGACATCGACGTAAACTCGATTCCCACATCCTTGGCCCCATCGACCTCGAGAAAGCTCGGCGCCTTGTAGCCGTCGAACACGATATCCGAGTAGGCGAAGTCGTGAGCCACTATGACGTCGTTTTCGCGGGCGAAGCTCACCACATCCTCGAAGAAGCCCCTGTCCACAACCCTGGTCGTGGGATTGTGGGGAAAGGAGATTATCATCATCACCGGCTTCGGCCATATCAGCTTCATCGCCGTCATTAGGTCCGTAAAGAAGTCCCTGTCAGGACTCAGGGGGATGCTCCTGATGTCACCGCCTGCAATTATCACCGAATAGGTGTGGATCGGATACGTGGGATTAGGGACGAAGACGGAGCTTCCCGGCTCCACGACCGAGAGGACGAAGTGGGAGACCCCCTCCTTGGCCCCGATGGTCACGATGACCTCCTCGTCCGGGTCGAGCTCGACGTTATGCTCCCGCCTGTATTTCTCTGCCACGGCGGACCGAAGCTTGTAAATTCCCTTGGAAGAGCTGTAGCGGTGGTTCCTCGGGTTGCTGGCCGCCTCCACAAGCTTATCCACTATGTGGGGGGGGGTCGCCTTGTCCGGGTTTCCCATCCCGAGGTCGATGATGTCCTCCCCCTTTCGCCTCGCCTCGATCTTCAGGGCGTCCACCTCGGCGAAGACGTACGGGGGTAGCCTCTTTATCCTGTGAAAATCCATATTTTTGCCGTTCCCCTTTAATTACATGCCTTGAGCCGCGATAATCTCCATCTTCGTATTTGACATCGCTCGGGTTAAATGCGTTCCCGAAGATGATTTGCGCTTTCAGCTTAAAAAATTCTAATTATTTTATCACACGGAAAATCGGTGTCAAACCATTTCGTCTCAATTTTATACTGGCAATTAAACGATAGGGCCTGAACGCGGCTCAAGCTGATATTACCCATTCATTCTCGGATCGGCTTTCATCTACCATACACCAAGAGGTTGAAACTTCCCGCCCCAAATATATCAATCTTCAAGGTGACGGCCGTACCCCAGCTCCCTTATGGCATCGGAGACGATCTTCCTTATCACGGGGGGATTTTCCTTTAGCCAGACAGCAATCAGATCATCATCCGTAATATTGATCCCGTTTCCCATATTGGATATTCCTCTGACCACCAGGTCGTGGGACTTGTGCCTGAAGAGGTTTGGGATCAGCGTCAAAAGCCTCCTGTGCAGCGACTCGACTTCATCCCCCGCCCCCAGGCTCTCCTCAACGACGTCCATCTTCCCGTAAAACTCCTTCCAGAGGAAATTCACCCCCTCCTCCAGGCCCTCCGGACTCATCTTCTCCGGCGTGAAGACGGCGTGGGTGGTATTGTAGTGTGACCAGTCCCGGTCGATTATCCTCCCCCTCGCCTCGAGCTTTTCATGGAGGGGTGTCCCCGGGTAAGGGGTCAATATGAGAAACTCCGGCTCCACCAGACCGCTCCTCTCGATAAACTTAAGGGTCCTCTCGAAGATCGACTCGTCGTCGTGGTCGAAGCCGAAGATGAAAGACCCCATCACCTTGATGCCTGCGTCCTGAAGACGCTTGATATACTCCATCGATCTCTCGACCGCGCTTTTGTATGAAGAGATGTCGTTCTTCAACCCGAACGAGACTGAGGGGCCGATGTCGACGTATATTGACCAGCAGCCCGACCTCCTTATCAGGTCGACGTAGTCTTTATCCGAAGCTATGTGAAGGGGGGCCATCCCGGTCCACTTCTTGTCCATTGCCGACATACGCCTGAATAGCTCGGTGAAATTCCTCTTCTTTATCAGGATGTTGTCGTCGACGAAATAGACGTGGGAGGGAAGCGCCTCGAGGTCAGAGACCACCTCATCGACAGAGCGGGTTCTGTATTTCCTGCCGAAGTTCTTCGGGACGGCGCAGAACTCGCAGTTCAGCGGGCAGCCCCGGGTTATCTGTATCGAGCGGATGGGGAGGTAGTTCTCCTCCTTCAGGAGGTCGTACCGGGGGCGGGGAAGGCCCGTCAGGTCAGGCTTGTGCTCGCAGATGTAAAACCCCTTCGACCTCTCCTCCTCGAGGTCTTTTACAAGCCCCTCCCAAAGACCCTCCGCCTCCCCCACGAGCACCGCATCCGCGTGCTCTATCGCCTCCTCCGGCAGAAGGGAGGGGTGGGCGCCGCCGAGGACAACCTTGATTCCCCTCGACCGAAAACCGTCCGCCAGCTCATAGGCCCTCTCCGCCTGCGGGGTCATCGCCGAGATGGCGGCTATATCGCAATCGAGGTCATCCGGGATGGGCTCCAGACGCTCGTCTATGAACTCGATCTCGTATCCTTCGGATATGTTCGCCGCCAGGGTCATAAGCCCCAGCGGCGCAATAAAGGCCCGATACTTCAAGGGGAGTCCCTCGAAATCTGGAAAGATCATCGTTATCTTCATAGTATATCCGTCACTCTCTTATCATTATTTTTTTTCAGAAACTCCCGGCTTTCAGGCCCCCTCCTTCCAGAAGGGGTAGAACATGTACCACTGGTCCGGGTACTCCCTGATAAATCCCTCTATCACCCCGGCGATCTTTTGAACGCTTCTCTCGATATCCAGATCCCTGTTTCCGCTTCTCGCAGGGAAGATCGGCTCATATATGATCGGCTGATATTTCCCCTCCCCGTTCAGCACGACAAAGGTCGGGACTATGGGCGCCCCTGAGATGTGGGAGATCAGGGAAGGCCCCAGGGGAAATTCGGCGTCCCTCCCGAAGAACTTGACGGTAGTTCCCGCGCCGAGAATCACCCTGTCCCCCTTCATCGCCACTATCTGCCCCTCCCTCAAGAGCCGAATGAGCTTCAGGGATATTTCAAACGTCCCCCCCATGGGGATGCTCACGACGTTTTTTGTTGACCTCGTCTTTTCCCTTATCTTCTCGAAGGCCTCGAAGCGATCCGGTATATAGACCATGTGGACCTTTTTCTTCAAATTGGCCAGCGCAATTCCCCCCACCTCCCAGTTGCCGATGTGGCCCGTGACGAAGACAGCCCCCTTTCCCGCCTCAAGCGCCCTGTTCACATTCTCCCAACCCATCGGCGGTTCAACAAAATCGAGTTTTTTCTCGTCCGGAATCGCCATCGTGTAAAAGAGATCCGCAAAGGACCTCGTCACGTTTAAAAAGACTCCCCACGTGAGCCTTTTTATCTTCCACCGCGAGACGGAATCGCCCAGCGCCTTCCTCAGGTTCCCCTCGACCGCCTTTCTGAACCTTCTCCCTATAGTGAAATAGAAAAAGGCGAACGGGTAGCGGACGACGTGGGAGATCCATCTCGGGAAGGTCGCCATAAACCAGGGCGTTATCGAAAGGAGGAACCTGACTATTACAGAATCGTGGTACCACCGGAAAAACCTGGACTGTTCCGAGTTCTTTTCTATCCCGTCTTCCATTGTTTTTATGCTATCCTTAAAACGTCCGAAAATCAAGCCTTTTTCAAGAAGGAACAAATCTTCTCGAACGGGCTATTTTATTTACATCTCCGAAAAGATATGATATTTTAGCATCACAAAAGAGGTTGATGTTATGAAGAGCAAAATACTTATAGTCGACGATTTGAAGTTCTTCCTGGACGTACAGAAATCGATGCTCTCTCAGGTGGAATGC
The DNA here is from genome assembly GCA_964542895.1 of uncultured Thermodesulfobacteriota bacterium. Lineage (GTDB taxonomy): Bacteria > Desulfobacterota > Zymogenia > Zymogenales > Zymogenaceae > Zymogenus. Next base: position 1,593 of record CAZIWT010000126.1, on the reverse strand, counting down.
GACATATTGACCGCCCGCTCCGGGCTCGAGGCGTTGAAGATAATCAAAAAGGACAAGCCCCAGCTCGTCCTTCTGGACTACGAGATGTCGGACCTGAACGGCGACAAGGCGTGCGAGATACTGAAAAAGGATCCCCGTTATAAAGACATCCCCATAATAATAACCTCAAGCAAGGCGGGAAAGGAGGCGCAACTCAAGTGTATGAGGGCCGGGGCGGATTACTATCTAACTAAACCGGTAGACCAGAAGGAGCTCGTCGAGGCGGTCAGCAAGCTCCTCAAAGTCAGGAGCTCCCTCTACTACCCCAGGGCCGTCATGAGGGGGGAGGTCTACATCAAGTTCAAGGACGAGGTGAAAAAATATCTGAGCGTGGACATCTCGGTAACGGGAATATTTCTCGAATCTAACGAGCCGCTGAATACGAACGATACCGTTACGCTGCACTTTACCATCCCAATGCCGAAGAGGGATATTCGGGCCCAGGGAAGGGTCAGCCGTATCTTGACGGCTGAGGATATGGAAAACTTCGGGGTGTTTCCCGGAATGGCGGTGGAGTTCTTGAACCTCGACCTGGAGGACAGGAGGTACATCGAGCAATACGTCGACAACGCCCTCAAGATGAGAAAGCACGACCTATTGGACAACGACCACAATATCCACTTTATTTAGAGACCGTCTTCCCTGATGGCCCCCGGATCGATTCGGCGGGACAATAGAGGTTTTTTAATCTCCACCATCCCCCCCCCAAGAATTGCCAGTGCTGAATCAACTTATAAGGAGCCGCAACTTTTTATCTGATCACGATCTTCCGTAAAAAGACACGGCTCTGAAGCCTTTTGACCATCCCTCATTTCTGCGAAATCAAGACCTCAAACCCCCAACCATCCCAACTACTACAGGTATACGGTCAATATAAACTCTATTTTTATATCCGCGAGTTTGGGATGTTTTTCAAGTATCGACTTTTTTAAATCCTCTATCTTGTGAGCCTTCGGGATTTTCACCCCCTTGAGCGTAAGATACAGAATATTACCCTCGTCGTTCTTCTTGATCTCTATATCGTAGACCTTGATATTCTCAAATTCCTCGTCCACATAGGAGTTCGTATGGCTCTTTATACTCTCATCCGAGTAGCGCTCCCACATGAAATAACTCACGGGGATTGTTATGGCGGCCAGGATTACAACGGATATTATTATCTGGTGGATGGCGCGTTTCTTGACCATCTCTTTGTCCGCAAATACGGGGTGGATTCTCATAAGCCAGAATATTACGGCACTGGATAGAGATATCGAGATGAGGTTTATGAGAAAGAGGGTCGTCGCCCCCAGCGTCATATCAAGGTTCAGCGTCCCTATCCCTATGCCGATGGTGCAGAGTGGTGGCATCAGGGCCACAGCAATCGCAATCCCCACAAGGGTGCTGCTCACCTTCTTGTTGGCATAGCCGTATGCACCGACCGTCCCCGAGGCAATGGCGATAATAACGTCGAAGAGGTCGGGTCGGGTTCTCGCCAATATCTCGGCCGAGTATCCCGAAATCGGTGTAAGAAACGCTATGCCGGCGGAGATGATAACCGCAAGCATCGTGCCC
>CAZIWT010000125.1:0-10687 GCA_964542895.1 uncultured Thermodesulfobacteriota bacterium | reverse complement strand
ATCTTTCATTCACCTTAGTTAATAATTCTTGCTTTCAGTTACAAAATCAGGGGAATTGGAATTCATTCAAGGGCATTATGGGGCGAGCTGTAGAAACAAAGACATGATGTGTCACTACTTTGTCGTTTTCTGAAGAATTATGGGGTCATAATGGTATGATATCATTGAGAAAAACTAGAATATATTAGAATGATTTTGGTGCCACTTTTGTGCCACTTTTTTAAAAAAAGTAGGTATTTTTTGGTATTTTTAGGTATATTCTGGGATAGCCAAATTTTACTTAACTATTTGATATTATTGAAAAATCCAATAATTACCCGGCTCTACCATACCCGGTACAGGGGACTCAAAATCCCCCGGACCTCGCGTCCATGTGGGTTCGATTCCCACCTCCGGCACCATTATTATCAATGTTTCCGGGGACTTGTAGCTTTGCGAGTCCCTTTCTTTTATAAGGTTGGTTGAAATTTTCGTCATGTTCCGTTTCTTAAAAAACGGTTTTTTGCTATTTTTAGGCATTTTATAAAACAGTCGGATATTACTCAACTATTTAAGATTTTGAAAAAGCAAAATAGTTGATATGTAGTGTTATGAGATTCGTCGATTGGTAATTAAGAGGAGGATTGGAAAAAGGAAATTTTTTTAAAATTGCAGATATATAATTTGTGTTACTTTTTTATCTTCGTTCCTGTTCGTTTACACTAATTGAGAACATTTGACGCCACAGCTCTCATCTCATATCTTCCCTGAAGTTTAAGGCCATGTAGAGGTTGAAGGCAACCTCCGGGGGGAATAGGGCTATCCTGTCGCCCTCTTTTACGGTGTCCTCGAAGACGGCGACCCTCCCGTTTTTCATGATCATCTTCACCCTGTCTTTCGGGATGTCGAGCTTGGATACGATCTCTTCGATCCCCAGGCCTTCTTCAACGCTCATCTCTATGACGCCCGGCGGGTCGCCGGGGGAGTATTTCCTCAAAGACGCGAACAATCTTACAGTTATCGCCGCCATTTAATGCTCCATAGCTCCTTCATTTTTCGGTTGTGACTAAAAAATGAGTATACGAATCTCCTGAAACAACCCGTTTATCCACCCGCCACGGGCGGGAATATACCCACCCGGTCGTTGCTCTTCAAGTGGGTCTTTGAATCGCCGTGGACGCCGTTTACGAAGATTATTTTCTTTACGTTAACGGGTAAACCCAGAGAGGCAACGATGTCCCCCACAGTGGACCCGTGAGGGACATCCATGACAAAGGAATTTCCCGCCTCCTTTGGGATGTGCTTTCTGAATCCCGCGAAGAGCTTAACCTCTACCTTCATTGGTTTATCCAGAAAGCAAATGTGTAAAGTCGATTGATCTCAATTGGGCCCTCACAAAAGAGACGAGTTTAAAGTCGCTTTCAATTTGGTCAGAAGTTGTAAACCTCGTCCAGCTCCTTGTCCGTAACCTCGAAGACCTTGTTGTGGGGGGCCAGCTTCTCCTTATAGAAGAACTCCGGGAGACGGTCGTCGGCGCTGGTGAATCCCGCCTTCTTGTTGAACTCCCTCTCGATCTTCAGGATATTCATCCCAAGCGCGCCCACGTCGTCGGCGGTGAGGTTGAGCCCGTACTGGGCGTTTAACATCTCGTAGACCCCCTCGAATCCGGACGGTATGTCCAGTACCGCAAAGGCTACGAAGAGGCACAATCCCGCGGTGTCAACGGCCGCGGTGGCTATCTGGAGGTTCCTGGAGGTATCCACCTGTCCCTCCGGCTTTAAGGGATCGACCTCTCCGCCCACCTTCAGGACGTTGGGGGCTATGGCGTATCCGGCCGTGTGATCTCCCCCCATGGTTGATGTGGCGTAGGTAACGCCGATTCCCATGATCGGCCTCGGGTCATACGCCGGGAGTCCCTGTCCCTTGACCGCCGGCACCCTGGAGACGTTGTAGGCTTTTCCGGTGGCGACCACCCCATTTCCGAGGATGGTTCCCAGCTCGGTTCCCTTGGGCACCTCCTCGAGAAGCTTGATGGCGCCCTTGGCGTCGCCGAATTCGAGAACTCCACCCTCCATGGCCACGGCCACCGCATCCCCCCACTCGATGGTGTCGAGGCCGTAGTCGTCGCAGAGCCTGTCGATCTTGGCTATGGCGTCGAGGTCGTCGATCCCGCAGTTGGCGCCGTTGGCCCAGATCGTCTCGTACTCGGGACCCTTCGTCAGGAAATTTCCGTCCTTGTCGTGGTAGCTCCTGGAGCACTGGATGACGCACCCGGGCATGCAACCGTGCTTGATTTTTCCTCCCCGCTCGAGGATCAAGTCGTGCTGTCTCTCGCCGCTGATCTTCTCCACCCCCTCGAATCTCCCCTCGGAGAAGTTCCTGGTGGGGTAGCCCCCCGCCTCGTTGACGATGTTGGCGAGGATGTTGGTGCCGAACGTGGGAAGGCCCTCCGAGGTAACAGAGTGCGTCTTGAGGGCGTCAAGTAGCTTCTTGGAGGCCTTCTTGAATCCCTCCGGGTCAACCGCCTTGGCAAACTCCCCTCCGGTGTCGTCCACTACGATGGTCTTGATCCCCTTCGAGCCCATGACCGAGCCGACGCCTCCCCTCCCGGCGTGCCTCGTGGGGCGGTTGTCACGGTCGCTCACGGCGATGGAAGAATTCTTGAGCAGCATCTCCCCCGCCTGGCCTATAGAGATGTATCCCATCTTTTCCCCGTACTCTTCTGTCAGCTTGGCCACGGTGTCGTAGTTTCCGAGGCCCTTCAGCTCATCGGCCGGCTCAAGCTTGCCGCCGTCCTTGGTGAGCACGAGCTTGTAAAGCCCCTTTCCCTTTGGCTTTCCCGAGACGATGACTGCGGCGATTCCCATCCTGCCGAATTTGGTGCCGACGACGCCCCCGGCGTTCGCCTCCTTGATTGTGCCGGTGAGGGGGCTTTTACACCCCACCGACAGCCTCCCCGCGTTGGGGGCGGAGGTGTTGTTCAGAAGCCCGGAAGCTATCACGAGCTTGTTCTCCGGCCCGAGGGGATCGCACTTCGGGGGCACCTCCGATGCCACGATCGTCGAGGTGAGCCCCCTCCCTCCCAGTCCCTGGTACTCCTTCGGGACCGGCTCCACCTTGACGGTGAGGTCATCCATATTCACTCTGATTATCTTTTCCATTTAAAACCTCCTTAAAAAGGACTATTATTGGATATTTTTACTAACACGATACAGTTTCCCTTGGCCTAAAACAAAAAAAGAAGAAACGCCCAACACAATCCAGAGGATCATGTTGGTGATTCTTCCTTTGCAAACACGGCAGGGAGTCGGATTACTCCGGCGCCCCTAACGTCCCGTCAATCCACTGAGGATCAGTGGGATCGGAAGATACTATATAAAATGAAAACTGTCAGTTATATAGGTGTCGATTCATCTCCCGCTGTGGAAAAGAATAAAAAAAGGAAGAAACAATCCGCATGAGTATATACTCATGCCGGTGCCCCTTCCTTTGCAAACACGGCAGGGCGAAGGATTACTCCTGTACCCCTATCGTCCCAGATATCCCAGTGGGATGGGTGGGATCGGAAGTGCCTAATGTCAAGGCCTTTCTATTGATGAGATATTATCAGAATTTTCGAGGGGATGTCAAGAAATTTCGGATAGGCACTTATCTAAAATTTATATTAATTCAGAGACAGCTCTAAGAAATCACGATCTGTCCAGAGCTAAAGGATGTCCATACTCAAGCCTCTCTGTAAAATCAACGTCCGCCTTATTATGACTGAGAAACGATTTCAACTTCCCGTCCATAGTCATTAATCTTAAAAAGACAATCCCCCCTCACACAACACAAAACAGACGCCAATGCCCAAAACATCTTCACTCGTCCCCCTCGCCGTCGTCCCTCTTCATAAACAGGACCGAGAGCCCCGCCTTCATCTTCTTTGTCAATTCGTGTATCGATTTTACCTTAACGAGCCGGGAGAGGACGTAGGACGGTCTCAGGTAAAAGTCCTTGTAGACCTTGACTATCATCTCGAAGAGCTCCTCCCTCGTAAAGTGCTCCTCCCAAACAGGTATCTCGAAGCCTTTAACCGGGTTTTTCGCGAACTCCCTCCAGAAGTCGCTCTTGATGAACCCGCTTTCCAGGCCGTCCAGGTAGATCTTCGTTCCGGGGAAGGGGGTAAAGATCGTCACGTGGACGTAATCCGGCTTGAGCTGTTTCATTATCCTGAAGGTCGTCTCGATGTCGGCTTTTGTCTCCTTCGGGTTTCCGATCATGAAATAGGCCAGGATCGGGATCCTGTGCCGCTTCGTCAGCTCGAAGACCTCCCTTACCTGTTTGATCGTAATCCCCTTGTTCAGGACCTTGAGGATCTTGTCGGTGGCGGACTCCACGCCGTAGTGGATCCCCTGGCAGCCCGCCCTTTTCAGGGCCTTTAGCACCTCGGAGTTTACCGTGTCGACCCTGGCGCGGATGTCAAAGCCTATGTCGAGCCTTCTCCTCACGATCTCGTCGCAGATTAAGATCACCCTCTTCTTGTCGACGGTGAACGTGTCGTCGTAGATGAGAAACTCCGATATCCCCATATTGATGCAGGCCTCCAGCTCGTCCACGACGTTCTTGTGGGAGCGGGCCCGAAACCTCTTGCCCAGGTGGGGGCGGTCGCAGAAGGTGCACTTGAAGGGGCACCCCCGGCTGGTTATCATCGTCGTTGCGGTCTTTCCCCTCGTTAGGAGCGAGGAGTACTTTTTGTACGGGACGAGGCCGCGGGCGGGAAAGGGGATCGCATCGAGGTCTTCGAGGACCCTGTGGGGGCCGGTGTTGACGACGCCGTTGTTTTTGGCCGTAAATACGAGGCCCGGAATTTTTCTCAGCCTATTTTCGCTTTTTAGGTTATCCAGAAGCTCCTTGAACGCGATCTCGCCCTCGCCCAGAACGAGGTAGTCCACGCCGTCAATCCCTATCGTCTCCTCCGGGAAGAGGTTCACGTGGGGGCCGCCCAGCACCACCCTGATGTCGCCGTCGACCTCCTTTACGACATCGACCGTCTTTATGACGTCAAGGAGCGTCATGGTCATCGCGGTCATCCCCACCACGTCGGGCTTGAGCTCCCCTATCCGGTTCTTCAAGCCCTCGTAGGTCAGCTCTTCGACCTGGCTGTCGATGACGGTGACGTCAAAGTCGGAGTTATAGATCAGGTACGCCGCCACGTAAAGAAGCCCCAGGGGTGGGTTGTAGCCCCTCTCCTCCTCGATGATCCTGGGATTGTTGGAGAATATCTCGTTTTCCCGGGGTGGATTTATCAAAAGGACCTTCATCTCGCTACATCCTCTTGTCTATCAAGTCGGCCAGCATCCCTATCGCCAGGATCTGGATGCCGGAGAGCGTGATGATTACAGACACCGTGGTGATGTTCTGGTTGACAATCGCCTGGTAAAGTATCAAGAGAAAACCCGTGACGATGAGGGGAAGGCTTATTGGAAGGAATATTTTTAAGGGGTCGTAGTACATTATCGTCCTGATGATAAGCTGGAGGAAGTAGAGGGTGTCCTGTATCGGTCTTATCTTCGATTTCCCGATTCTTGTTGCGTAGTCGATCGGGATGTATTTGACCGGGTACGCCTTTGTGACAAGCAGCAGGGTGATGGTTGTTGTGAAGGAGAAGCCGTTCGGCAGGAAGTCGAAATATTTAAGAAGCAGCTCCTTTTCCATCGCCCGAAGGCCGGAGTTCAGGTCGGGACATTTGAAGCTCATCAGGTAATTGGCGAGAATCCCCAAAATCCACTTGGCCGGACGTCTCAGTATCGGGATCTTGGCGTTCTTTCCGGTCCTGGCACCGACCACCATCTTGTGCTCTCCCATCTCCGCCACCAGCTCCGGTATTCGGGCGCTTGGGTATGTCCCGTCGGCGTCCGTTATGACTACCACGTCGTACCTGGCGGCCCTTATCCCCGTTTTCAATGCGGAACCGTAGCCCTTGTTCGTTGCATGGCGCATCAGCTTCAGCTTGGGTATTTTTTCAGTCTTTAGCTCTTCATACGTCCGGTCGGTGGAGCCGTCGTCCACCACGATAATCTCCCAGGGGGAGGGGATCGAGCCGAGCGCCTTTTCGATTCGGCGCAGGGTCTCCGAAACGGCGTCTACCTCGTTGTAGACCGGAACCACAACGGAAAACGGTCTCAGGGGGCGCCCCTTTTTTTTCTTCCCTCCTTTTCCACTGTCCATAATTAATGAAAACTCCAAATGTTGTGTAAGATTGACAGATCCCCTGAAACTATACTCAATTGCCGGACTCTTTGGCGTCCGGAGTCTTGAAACGATCCCTTATACGGGTCGCGAGCTTCGAGATCGGCGGCGTCAGAAAGAGTATTGTGGTTATCCACAGTACTGGTATCAACGGTTCGTTGTATCTGTAATTGTTGTGTGTAAGCAAAACATGCATCCCGAAGAGATAGGCCGAAGGGAAGACGAGAGCCAAAAAATCCCATTCCCTTCTTATCATCGATTTAATTATAAAACAGAAGTAACAGAAAAACAATACGATACTCATAATTGGCGCTAAATTAAAGCGGCTCATCCCCGGGTACAGATTCTGCTCGATAAAAATTCGACGCCATGCAATCGGGATGGATACAAGTAGATGGCGAAATGGATGTGATGCTATTTTGCCAAGCGCAATGTAAAGCAGGACTTTATCCGCCTCGGTTTCATTGCCGTATTCTTCTATCAAGTCGGACCTGAGTCTTCTGGCCGATCCCTTGAAACCGTTCGGATTCTTGCCGATTAAACGGGATATTTCATCTTCCTCAAAGAGCTCGCTGCACAATTTTTTCGCATATTTAGAAGGCGTCCAGTACAAAAAAAACGCAAAATATTCCTTTGTGGTCATCGTGTTGTAATTAGAACGCTGCATCAGGACACACCCGCCCCTCTCGGTTATATAAAACCGGTCAAAGTGAAAATAGTTTCTTGTCATCCAGGGCGTAATAACGGCGAAATAGACAAAAATAAACAGAAAGATCGCGGTAATCGTTTTTTTCATACTGGTGGTTTTTATGTTGGAGAGCAGCAGGAAAACGGAAATGGGCAACCATACAAATTGAAATATTCCCCGGGTCAAGGTCAATATTCCGAGCAGAAATCCTAAAAATATATAGTCTCTTGTGCGTCCATGTTTCACTGCATTGTAAAGGAAAATCGAAGCTAAGAGGAGAAGAAGTGCCGCGAGGTTTTCCGTCAAATACCAGTGGGTACTCTCCATTAAGACCGGGCTCAACCCGACCCCGAAAAGGGCAATAATTGATGGAAGACGTTTCCTGGTGACGCAAAAGACGGTCCACATCGAAATAAAAGATGTGGATAACAGAATAAGCATTTCCATAAATGTAAGTGCATAAGACGTAATCTTCGACCTGCCCTCCTCTGTTACAAATTCCTCCTCGGTTAGATTCCTGAACTTGGGGCTGACAAGCATTCCCAGGGAAAGAAATGCCGGGTAACCCGGCTCTCTAAATGCGGTGGGCACGAGGGATTCAGCCTTGCCCTCAACCTTCATAACTTTTGAAAACGTGCCGTACCTCATGATGTTGTAGGCCATCTTGAGGTAATTGTTCGCGTCACCGGATATCTCGACGGGGAGGTCGGGCAGTTTATTGTAGCCCATAAAACAAAAGGTGAACAAATATAGAAGAATGAGTATGTAAAAACCCTTGTTCTTGGAAATATTTGTAGGATGCAGGGAGTGACTTCTTTTCACCGGCATGTTGGTCCCTAAATTGATTTGAAGGTCAAACAGGGTGTAGATCGCTCGGAAATACACGGATTATTTGGATTGGGAATCCGTATGGAGAACGCTAAATTTAATGAGAAAAGATTATATTTCCATGGGCCTTTATTGTCAATCTATTTTGTGCCGTTTTTCGCTGGATCGATGGGAAAAGACCGCCGCCGCAAAAAAAGTGTTAAAGGCATATTTACCGTCAGTAGTTTATCTTAAATATATCCCCGAAGGGCAGCGAAAGCTTCAGCTTGCGTCTCAGGTTGCAGATGATGTACTGCCGCCTTTTCAGGGCGTAGTGGAAGAGCTGCCTCATAAATCCAAAGATACGCTGAAGCCTTAAAGATAAGATATAGGTATTGTTTGGGCTCCCGTGATTGGCGCAAGGCGTGTACCCAAGCTCTTCCATCGTCTCTCCACAGAGCGATTCTATTAGCGATACCTCCCCCTTTGAGAGGGAAGAGCGCCAGGCGTCGATCCTCTCGGTGACGGGCGACTTTCCGAGCATGGAGTGGACCTTCTTGTAATAATCGCTGTATTCCCGGTCGCCCCTCTTGTGATATTCGAGGATATTCGGCTCGTAGTCGACGCCGATGAAGGCACAGACCGCTTCAAGGCTCTCTTTCGGATTGCTGACGAGGTCCTCGTACCGTATCTCCAGGAGGTCCTTTCCGTATCTGTCTTTGAGCCTCAATCCCTCCCTGACGTCGTTAAGCCAGCGCAGCGAGGCGTAATAGGCGTTGCTTCTATGGACGTTCGATTTAATAAGCGAGCTTACGACCGCCCTCGGGTCGCGGATTACGTGGATGAACCTGCAGTCCGGGAAGGTCGCCTTCAACAGCTCCCCGTGGCGTATAAATCGGGGGGTCTTCTGCCCCCACATGACCTTGCCGTGGGTCTCCATGTATGCTTTATGAACGGCGATGATCATATCCTTGGCGGTCGAGGCTCCCGCGAGGTCGTCCGGCGCGATCTCCATTCCCCATTCCTCGATCTCGTACTCCCGCGCGATCAGGCTTCGCATCGTATCGGCCGGTATCGAGTCATTTGCTAAGAGGTAGTCGATTATAAAGAGGGATTCGAGGGGTATGGCGATCTTTGAGTGGTGATTTAAAATGTTTCTCAGAAGCGTGGTGCCCGACCTGCCGCAGCCGACAATAAAAAAGGGGGAGTTCATCTTCACCTTTTTCCCATTATCACAAGCTGATTGTGGAAAAAGAGGAACCGCCTGTAGAGGGTCATCTTCATGTTGCTCTCCTCGATCAGCTCCGTTAGGTCCCTTTTCCCCAGCATCTTCTCGTGCTCTTCGGCGGCGTGTATCGAAAAGACGCCGATGGACGCCCCCGCCTCGTAAAGGATTCTTCCCATGGGATGGGGGGTGGTCATTACGATCTTTCCAGCGCCGTCGAGGTATTCCGAGAGCTCCCTCAAAAAGGGTACAGGCTCTTTGATGTGCTCGATGACCGCCAAAAGGACGATCGTGTCGAAGCTTCGGCGGATTTCTTTGATCGGGCTCATATCCCCCTTTTCGATCAAGAGGAAGCTGTGTGTGGGATGATCGCTCCTGGCGATGTCGATCGATTCGGTGTCGCTGTCGACGCCCAGATAGCTATCGCTCTTTACGTATCCGGCGATCGTTCCCGTCCCGCAGCCGTAGTCCAGCACGAATCCCTTTAAAAAGGGTACGGCCATCGCCGTGCGTCTTCTCTTGAGAAAGGGGGAGAGCAATCCCCCCACCTGATCTCCCATGATCCTCGCGTCTTTAAAAAAAAATTAAAAACAGTTTAATGCCCTTAAGGGGCATCCCCCTCTTTCGAGCGGCTGTTTAGGCTCAATATCCTCATCTGGTATCTTATCTCTTCCAAAAGCCTCCGGTTGACCGACAAGAGGTCCGCGATTATTCCGAACAATCCGATCTGAAATCCCATGATGATAAGGATGCTCGTCAGTATAACGGACTGGATATGACCCTGGCCCTCGCCTATGATAAAGAAATATATAAATCTAAAACCCAACAGCAGGCCGGCGCCGAATATCGCAATTCCGAGGGACATGAGAAAGAGGAAGGGCCGGTAAGTTATGAATATCCGTATGATGGTGAAAATCGAATGTACTATGTAGGACGGGATGCTCTTTACAAGGCGCGACGGCCTCAAGATTTTGTTTGTCCTTATCGGCACGGACGAGATCGCAAAACCCTTCTGTCCCGCCTGGATGATCGTTTCGAGGGTATACGTGTATCTGCTGAAGACGTTTATCTTCATGGCCGCATCGCGGCTGATCGCGCGAAATCCGCTCGGGGCGTCCGGGATGTCGGTGTTGCTTATTGTTCTAACCACCCAGCTCCCGATTTTCTGGAGAGCCTTTTTTATGAACGAAAAATGCTCAATCTCTTCGATGGGGCGCGAGCCGACCACTATCTCGGCTTTTCCGGAGAGGATCGGCTCGATAAGCTTTGGAATGTCGTCGGCGTTGTACTGGTTGTCCGCATCGGTGTTCACGATAATATCGGCCCCGAATTTTATGGAGGCGTTGAGACCGGACATGAAGGCCCTTGCGAGCCCCTGGTTTATGGAGTGTCTTACAATGTGGTCTGCGCCGCCGGCCCTTGCGATCTCAACGGTCCTGTCGGTGCTGCCGTCATCGACGATGAGCCACTGAACCTCGTCGATCCCCGGGAGCTTTCGCGGCAGGGCCGAGAGCGTGGTGGAGATCGTCTCCTCTTCGTTAAAGCAGGGGATTTGAATGATAAGCTTCATAACTGCCGATTAAAATTATTGATCCGGGAGATAAGGGATCGATATCCCCCGATTGCTTCGACGTTTGATCCGTCTAAATCTCCACCTATTATCTTATTTTCTGGGGAAAAATCAAGGTTTTTTGTACATTTGATAGCATTTGTGACATCAACACTAATGGAAGAAACATATTTAAGAGTTGTTACTT
>CAZIWT010000124.1:0-10717 GCA_964542895.1 uncultured Thermodesulfobacteriota bacterium | reverse complement strand
TGAAGAGGGGATCGAAGAGCTTTCTGAGGTCCTTTTGAGGTATGCCCGGGCCGTTATCCGAAATGGAGAGTGATACGCCGTTCTCATCGGATTTGGCGATTATTCTAAGCTCTCCCCCATCCGGCATGGATTGGTCCGCATTTATGATCAGGTTGTTGATGACCTGACCCGTCTGGAGGGGATCGACAAACACCCGTGGCAATTTGTCCGAAATATCGGTTATTAGCTTGATATTACCCGAAGGCGGGTATTTTTCGAGTACCCTTTGGACCAATTTATACACCTCGACCTCCTTTTTGTCGGGTGTCTTTGGTCTGGCAAATTAGAGGAGGAGGAGCATTATCTGTTCGGTCTTTTTTATCTCAGACGTGATCAACTCTAAAATCTTATGGACCGGCTTATCGTTTTTTGAAATTTTCTTTTTCAAGGAGAACACTTTTTCTGAGATGATCTCCAGGGGTCCGCGAAGCTCGTTACCTACACCTCGTGCGAACTGCCTCAATACGGTGTTTTTCGTCTTGTCGATAAGGAGCTCAGGGGCCTCCTTGAGCTCCTTCGTAAGGCCCCCAACCATCTGTTTAAAATGCTTTGAGTATTGGTTCAGTCTCTCCTCGGCCTCTTTTTGTTGAGTGATGTCTTTGAAGATTATCGCAGAGCCCACGGCGGCTCCCTTATCGTCGAAAATAGGGGATACTGATATATGAAGATGGGCCTTGATGCGATCGTCGAAGTTGTCTCTCTGTACTCCTTTTCCGGACATGATGGCCTCTTCGTGGGGACAGTCCTTACATGGTTTGTCACTCCCCATAAAGAGCTCGTAGCATTTCTTCCCGACAATCTGTTTCGGCTTCATAATAAAGGAATCGGACAGGGCCACGTTTACTTTTATGAATTTATAGTCTTTGCCTATGATTGCGACCATGTCCGTTATGGAGTCAAATGTGGTTCTCCATTCACCGGAGGCCTGTTTCAACATCCCCTCCCACTCCTTTTTTGCCGTTATGTCCGTCTTTACTTCTACCACTCCCTCTACCTCGCCGTTGTCGTCCAATACGGGATAGGCCCTTACGAACCACGCTTTTCCGTCCTCGGAGATTATCTCGACCTCTTTTGATTCGCGTGTTTTTTGGGCCTCTACAATGGGGCAGCCGACACACGGATCGAGGTTATTCAGTATAACATGATAACAGCGGTGACCCACGAGCTCCCTCTGGGTGATATTTGCGAACTCGGCGACCGCCCTGTTCGCCCAGATGACGTTCATATCGTTTCCAATAAACATCACCATCTCGGAGAGGCTGTCCAAGATGGCCGTTTTCTCTTTTTCGGCCCTGCTCGGCTTACCCTTTTCAAAGTCGCCCGCCTCTTCCTTTTTTGTACCCCTTGGTTTTGTCGGCGGCCGATCCTCTCCTTTAACCGGTTTATCCCATTTTAGGATATTGTCTATTACAACCGGAACGAGCTCCAGATATTTACGCTTGCGGTCTTTTACTATGTAGTTTTTTACTCCCAGCTCCAATGCGCGGGCGACGGTGCTCTCGGTGCCCTTGCGCGCAAAGTAGATCGTGGGGGGCAAGATTCCGCCGAAGGCGAGGTCTTCCAACAGGTCGGTGCTCTCCCCGTCCTCGAGATTGTGATCCACGGCAACTATATCAAAGGCATTCCCTATTATTGTCGACAGGCCCTCATCCCTGCCGTTTGCGCTTTCAAAGACATATTTTCTCAGGGCGGCCTCTTCTTTTATGCAGCCGGCGAGGTTTTTATCTTTACCCAGATAGAGGATGCGACGGGCGTTTGAATCGGACATATCTAATCTCCGAATTTTGATTAACGGATACTATGGATGTCTATTCAACTTCTTATATCACAAAGGTGGCCTACAACAAAATAATTTGTTTCTTTTTTTAAGTTTGATCAGAGGGTGGAGAATTGTTTTACCCCCTTTTATCCCGGGCTCTCCATTGGCCACAGCTCACGAAGTAACCTGCCTTCAAAAGGGGGCGAGGCGGCACTGTAATATATTAGAACCGTCCTGCCGTCGTTTTTGAGACCGTGGGGTTCATTTGACGGAACAAGTATGCAGTCCCCCTCGATGACCCTTTTCTCTTCACTCCCTACGGTCATTGTTCCCTCGCCCTTGAGTATGAAATAACACTGCTCATTTTCGTGGTTATGGATATGCTGTTTTCCCCCCGGGCTCATCTCCACCAATGATGTGGTCAAATTCCTGGAGTCGGTCGTTATCTCGGATATGAGCAGGTAGGAAGTTATCCCGTCCCTCATATATCTTGGTGAGCCCGACTTTCTTATGACCTTCATTTTTCCCTCATTTTCACGTTGAATATTTTGGCGTTATCATATATCTTTATCTGATGATTTTAGCAAAAAAATCCAAATTTTGTAATCTTAAAAATATCGGCAAGACAATTTTAAAGGATTTTCACTTTTTGGTAGAATTTTGATATACTTTTTAGATATTCTTGGTTTATATGCTCAGAAAAGAATCCTTTCGCTACGGAACGACGCCGATATGCAATAAGGGATTGTTATTCTTTGCGTTTTAGCTTTGGAGATGAAGAATGCGGCCCAAAAGCGTTCGTGACAGGATAAAGAGTCCGGGCAGGCTCGTACTCGGAAGGAATATAACTCTGGGCCCCCTTGTCAACACGATAAATGCGGGCTTCGGCTGCTCCATCGGGGATGACGTTTTGATCGACCTGCCGACCCTGACGCTGGGAGATTACGTGACGATCGAGCGGGGGAGCGCCATAAGGGGATACAACAGCTGCGATATCGGCCACAACGTGTTTATCGGCGAGTTCTCGATGATCGATACCGTGGGCAACGTCAAGATCGGAAACAACGTGGGAATCGGCGCCCACAGCCAGCTCTTGTCCCACCAGATGTTCGGCGACAGGACGTTCGGCAGCCGCTTTTCGGTAAAGGAGAGCCTAACCGTCGGCGACGACGTATGGTTTGCGAATCACTGCATCGTACTGCCGATAACCGCGGAGGACAGATCGATGGCCCTTGCCGGAAGTGTCGTCACGGACAAGATGAGATACAACAAGGTGTATGCGGGGGTTCCGGCAAAGGACGTTACGGAGGCCACCGGTCCGCAGTTCGATGAGAATGTAACGATCGAACAATCCCAAAAGAAATTGAACTCGTTTCTCATCGAATACGAGTCCTACGGCAACAACCTCGCCTTCATGAAGATAAACGACAACCTCGACGAAGAGGAAGAGGAGCTGACCCTCTTCAGCCTGAAGGATCGGCTCTACCTCCCCAGGAGGACCGAGGGGGAGTACAAGCTTATGAAGTACCTCCTCTACGACAAGGCGAAGTTCCTACCCTATACCCCGCCGAAGGAGTGATTCGATCCGACCGACCCACGCCGCCCCTCCTTGAAATCTACGCGACCTGAGATGAGGTTTTCATGCAGGAATCTCCACAGATCCGTATTTGGATTGACACCGGCCCCTTTATTCCATAATATAAAGCAATCTTTGAAAGGGAATAATCTATGGAAAAGGACGGTATACTGATCACGGGATGCAGCGTGGCGGACGGGACGGGGAGTGAGCCGGCTCCCGGGGAGATCCTCGTCAAAGGAGACAGGATAGTAGAAGTGGCCGGGTCGATCGACGCCCCGAACGCCGAAATCTTCGACGCCGACGGCCTTGTCGCCGCCCCCGGGTTCATCGACATCCACTGCCACGGCGACTTCGACAGGATGAGGTATCCCGTGGCTTACGAGAAGCTTACCCAGGGCTGCACCCTCGAGGTGGTGGGAAACTGCGGGTTGAGCCCGTATCCAATAAACGAGACGATAATGAGGGATATGGCGTCCCTTTTAACCACGATGATCGGAGGAACCGACTTTACCGGATACAAGGGTCTTGGGGAATATTACAAATTCCTCGAGGTGAGGGGGATGGCGATTAACATCGCGTCATTTACGGCCCAGGGGATGATAAGGGGAAACGTCATGGGGATGTCGGTTGACGTTGCAGGGGAGGCGGAGAAGAGCGAGATGGAAAGCCTCCTTCACGAGGCTGTGGAAAACGGCGCCCTCGGCATCTCCACCGGGCTCATATATCCCACGGGCGCAATGACAAAGACGGAGGAGCTGACGTGGCTTATGAAGAGGGCCGTGGAGATGAGGGGTGGTAAAAACGCGGTCCCGGTCTACGCCACGCACATGCGAGACGAGGGTGACGGGATAGACACCGCCCTCGACGAGGCCTTCACCATTGCCAGGGAGAGCGGCGCCAAGCTCCAGATATCCCACATCAAGTGCATGGGGGAGAAGAACTGGGGCAGATCGGGGGAGGTAATCGAGATAGTGGAGTCCGCCATTAAAAGCGGCCTTGACGTCACGGCCGATATCTATCCGTATCTTTTTTCCTCCACCCTCCTGGCAATGATCGTGTTGATGCCCGGGGCCGACCCGGACAACGTCTTTGTCTCCAACGCCTTCAGGTCCGACGGCGAGATGTGGGAGGAGGTCGTGGGGCGCTCCATGACGGAGCTGGCCGATATGTGGGGGGTGTCCGCCGACGAGGCTGGAAGGAGACTGATAGCCGAGAGCCCATCCGCCTTCGGCGTGGGGAGGGGGATGTCGGAGGAGGACGTGGTCGAGTTTCTGAAACAGCCCTGGACGATGATAGGATCGGACGGGATAGAGGACAAGATGGGAAAGCCGCACCCCAGGGTGACGAGCACATTTCCTAAAATCCTATCCAGCTACGTCAGAGAGAGGGGGGTTCTGACGTTGGGGGAGGCGATCTCGAAGATGACGGGGAAGTCGGCCGACAAGCTGGGACTCAAGAACAGGGGATATATTAAAAAAGGCTACTTCGCCGACATAACGCTATTCGATCCCGAAGAGGTGAGAGACAACGGAACCTACAGGGAGCCGAACGTTCAACCCACAGGCATCCCCCACGTCATGGTAAACGGAACGTGGGCGCTCTTAAACGGAGAGGTAACCGAAAAGCTCCCCGGGAGGATTTTGAGGGCCGAGTAGGGAGTCGTTTCTCATACAACGGTGAGGAATTGATTTTTTATTGAAATATTTAATAAACTGGTGGATCTATACAATTTTGGCATAGGGCGGCCCTCACGATTTGTAATGGCCTAAAAAATTTATAAAGTTTTAAGGTTTTTTCACAGGCGGGGGAAGTATTATGGAGATCTTTTATAATTTGTTGAAGGCGATTCTCGTAATAGTCGTTATCTTCCTGCTGGCCCTACTCATGCGAAAGAGGGAGATACTGACCGAGGATCACTCGGCGGTCCTGGCCCGGATTGTCACCGACCTCTGTCTTCCCGCCATAGTCTTTGTTACTCTGGCAAAACAGACTATCGAGTTATCCGAGCTGGAACCGGCATTCGTAATGCTGTTTACCGAGCTTTTCTGCATCGGCATTGCGTGGCTCGTTGCCGTCTGGGCTGGGTTTGACAGGGCGAAGCAGGGGGCGGTCGTCTTCTGCTCCGCCTTCGGCTCATCTACGTTTTTGGGCTATTCGATCATCATCCAGTTGTTCCCTGAGACGCCCCAGGCCATGACGGAGGCGGTCCTCATCTCCGAGATAGGCGTGGGCTATCCGATTTTCATCTTGGGCCCCGTCCTGGCGTCCTATTTCGGCTCCGGGGAGTCCGATCTCAAATCGGCCTGGTCGGCCTCCCTCCAGTTTTTCAGATCCCCCGTATTTTTCGCCCTTCTTCTCGGCTTTTTATGGGGCTTTTTCGGGCTCCCCCGGGAGGAGCACCCAGTTTTCGCCCCCCTCTTTCAGCTATGCAACGTTCTGGCGTCTGCGTTGACGCCCATCGCCATACTCTCCGTTGGGCTGATGTTCAAGATGCCCAAATTGAAGACCGTTCTCTTGCCGCTGGCCGTCGTTATATTGATAAAGCTCCTGTTCAAGCCGGTCTTTATAGGGGGGGTCGCGTCGATCCTGGATTTCTCTAAGCTCTGGAAGGACGTCTTGATCATCCTCGCCGCCATGCCGCCGGCCATCCTCGGGGCGGTCTTCCTGAAGCGATACGGCGGAGACGCGGCCCTGGCATCCACGCTCCTGTTGGCGGCAAGCGTGGTGAGCACGGTCACGGTCCTTTTCGTGTTCTGGTTTGTGGGATAGAGATGAAAATTCCTTGGTTGAACCGGGAGTTTGAGGAGTGCTCCTTCTGTCGTTGTCCAAAGATATTTTTGGAGGACACGGGGAGAGTTTTCTGGTATAAAAAGTAAACACCTTTTCATATACTGCACGATTGGAATGTAGCAATGTCAAAAAACTCAAATGTTACGCTGGAAAGATTCACCGACGCCGTTAAGAAGATGGACGAAAACCTGAAGGAGATATCGTCAGGCGGGAAAAAGGTTTTCGGCTACTTCTGCACCTACACCCCTGTCGAGATGATTCACGCCGCGGGTTTTTTACCCGTACGGATCGCCGGGGGGCAGGGGAGGGTGGAGCTCGCCGACTCCCTGACCCCGAACTTCATCTGTCCCTACGTCCGCCAGGCCACGGAGCGGGCGCTCATGGGCCGATACGACTACCTATCCGGGGTCATAGAGGGATATACCTGCGACGTAGTCTGCGGGGCGGTGAACGTCTGGGAGGACAACTTCAAGGGGGAGCTCTACCATACGATCCCCCTCCCCTATGACGATTACCCGGCAGACAGGGAGTTCTTCGGCGCGGTTTTGGAGGAGCTTAAAGAGAAGTTAGAATCCGTGGGCGGGAACGTGTCCGACGAATCGCTCGATAGCGCCCTTTCCCTCTACGGGAAGATAAGGGGGATGGTCCTCCGGTTGGTGGAGTTGAGAGAGAAACGGAGCCTCCCCCTTACGGCGGCGGAGTTCCTGACGGTCGTCCTGGCGGGATTCGTGACCCCTCCGGAGGAGTATCTCTCGATGCTTAAGGGGCTGTCGGCGGAGATCGAGGAAAAGGGCGAAAAGGGAAAAACAAGAGCGAACGAGGGTATCCCCGTCCTGGTCTCCGGGAGCCTCGTCGAGGAGCCGGGGGTCCTCGAAATACTGGAGGAGTCGGGGGGTGTGGTCGTCGCCGACGACCTCTGCACCGGGTTTAGAAACTTCTATCCGCAAGGTGGGGAGGGGAAAACACCGACCGAGAGGTTGATCGACCGATACATAAACAGGTTCCCCTGCCCCTCCCGATCCCGAACTGGGGTCAGGGTGCCGAGATTGGTCGAGCTCGTCAAAAACTCCGGCGCCAGGGGTGTGATCTTCCTCTTCCAGAAGTTCTGCTCCCCCCACCTGGCGGACCACCCTGTGGCCGTGGAAGCGCTGAAGAGGGAGGGGATTCCCCAGATCGTAATCGAGATGGAGGAGACCGGGATAATGGAGGGGCAGCTGAGGACTCGCCTCGAGGGCTTCTTCGAGATGATAGGAAGTTAGATACTAAAAATTAGTATAAAGACACGAGACAAAATATGGAAAAAACGAGCAAATCGAAAAAGAGGCTGAAGACCGCCAAGGAGCTGAACAAAATAGTGACCGAGTTCTACCTCGAGGGTCACAGGGCGAAGGAGGAGGGAAAGCCGGTGGGGTGGCTTCCCGTCATGATCGGCACAACGGAGATATTCTACGCCATGGACCTCCAGCCGGTCTTTCCGGAGAACTGGTCGCCGGTATGCGCCGCCTTCGGCCTCACCCCCACCGACTTCGAGGTCTCTGAGGGGATGGGCTACTCCCAGGACCTCTGCGGGTATCTGAGAAACATCGTGGGCTACGTCTACGGCCTGATGGGAAAGGAGGACGTTCCCTTGGGCGGCCTCCCGGAGCCTGACATAATCTTCTCCGGCGGCGGAGGGTGCGTCCCAGCTATGAAGATACTTCAGGCGATGGAGAAGAGGTTCCCCGACGCCGCCCACTTCATCGGCGGCATCCCCCAGGTGGCCCCGGAGAATATCCAGAAACACCACATCGACTACGTAAAGAGCGTCTTCACCAGGCTCATCGACTTTATCACCGAGGTGACCGGAAGAAAGCTCGACATGGATAAGCTGAGGGAAGCGGTGAGACTCTCCGACAGGGCGTGCGAGCTCTGGGACGAGATAACATCGCACCGGCGGTTCATCCCCACCCCCATCTCGGCCGCCGAGATAGGGATCATGTTCGTCATGGTGACCCGCCAGGGAACGCAGATCGCAGTGGACTACCTCGAAAAGGTGCTTGACGAGGTGAAGGAGCGGGCTGCTGCGAAGATAGGCATCATCGAAGACGAGAAGATCAGGCTCTTCTGGGACAACATCCCGCTGTGGTACAACATGGGGCTTTTCAACTACGTGGAGAAGATGGGGGGCGTCTTCGTTGCGGAGACCTACTCCGCAGCCTGGTCTATCCGCCTCGACCCGGGTGACCCGCTGGAGGCGATAGCAATAAAGTCGCTGATGTCGTATCCCCTTGTGTCGTGCACCTCCACCCGGAAGAGAAAGGAGATGGTCTTAAAGGCGTGCAGGGATTTTCACATCGACGGGGCGGTGCTGCACAGGAACAAGTCTTGCGTACCCATCACGCTGGGCCAGATGGATATCAAGCGGGCGCTGGTGGAGGAGCTTGATATCCCGTCTGTCATCATCGACGCCGACCACATGGATGAGAGAAACTTCTCCGTCGCCCAGTTCCAGACGAGGATGGACGCCTTCATGGAGACACTGCTTGAGAAGAAGGGGCTGTCGTAATCATGTAATAATTTATATATAAAGGAGTCCGATATGAGCGGGAAGACGTTGAACGGAATATTTTTAGATCACGCAAAGAAGTATCCAAACAGGGTTATCTTAAAGCACAAAGAGGTGAAGGGGGGGAAGTACGTCGACGTTACGTGGGGCGAGTTGAGAGACCTCGTCCTCTCCTTCGCCGTTGGATTGATGGAGATCGGTGTGAAGCGGGGAGACAGGCTTGCAATCCTCTCCTTTAACCGGATCGAGTGGCTGGCTTCTGATCTGGCCACGCTTTTCATCGGCTGTGTCAACGTCCCTATATACCACACGAACACGCCGGAGCAGTGCGCCTACATCATAACCGACTCCGAGGCGGGTTACGTCGTCGTGGAGGACGAAGCCCAATTAGAAAAGATCTTATCTGTAAAAAACAAGCTCAAGGGACTGAAAAAGATCATCCTGATAGAGGGGAAAGCACCCAAGGGTGCTAAAAATTTAATTACATATGCCGAGATCATGGAGGAGGGTAGTGCGAAGAGGGATAAGCTTGAGGGAAAAATCCTCAAGGAGGCCACTGGCATAAGGCCGGAAGATATGGCCACCATCGTATACACCTCCGGGACAACAGGCCCCCCCAAGGGGTGTATGCTCAACCACGGGAACATCACCTATGTCATCGACTCCACCGACGACATCATAAAGATAGACCCGGAGACCAACATGTCGATCATGATCCTTCCCATATCCCACTTCTTCCCCCGGGTCTCCGGCTATTACTACAACCTGATAAAGAACATCCCCTTTGCGGTTGCCGAGTCGCTGGACACCCTGGCGGTGAACCTGATGGAGACGTCGCCGACCTACTTCACCAGTGTCCCGAGGATCTTCGAGAAGGTCTACGCCCGGATCGTCTCGGTGGCGGAAAAGGGCTCGTTCGTAAAGCGCCTCCTGTTTCGGTGGGCCGTCGGCGTGGGGAGGAAGAGGAGCAGGCTCCTCAACAACAAGAAGCGGCTCTCCCCGCTCCTTCGCGCGAAGTTCGCGGTGGCAGACGCCCTTGTCTTCAAGAAGATCAGGGCGATGCTGGGGGGCGGACTGACCTTCGCGCTTTCGGCCGGGGCGCCCCTCTCGCCCGAGGTGGGGGAGTTCATCCACAGCGTGGGGATACAGGTGCTGGAGTTCTACGGCCTGACCGAGACCGTGGGCGGCACCATGACCACGTTTGACCACTGCCGCTACGGCACGGTGGGAAAGACCATGCCCGGCTTCGACGTGAAGCTCGCCCCGGACGGCGAGATACTGATAAAAGGCAACAATTTCATGGGATATCACAAGCAGCCGAAGATGACCAAAGAGCTGATCAAGGACGGCTGGTGCTATTCGGGCGACGTTGGCAGGTGGGACGAGGACGGCTTCCTTATCATCACCGACAGGAAGAAGGACCTCATCATTACCTCCGGCGGCAAGAACATCTCCCCCCAGAACCTGGAGAACCACCTCAAGCAGATCAAGCTCGTGGCGAACGCCATGGTCTACGGCGACAGGAAGAAATACCTGACGGCGCTGATCACGCTGGACGAGGCGGAACTCCTCGACTTCGCAAAGGAGCTCGGCCTTGAAGACGCGGACTACGCCAAGCTTGCTAAAAATCCCGAGGTCGTAAAGGTAGTGGAAGACGGGGTCGAGAAGGTAAACGGCACTCTCCCTTCATACGAAACGATAAAGAAGTTTCGCATCCTCCCCAGGGATTTTTCGCAGGAGGAGGGGGAGGTGACCGCCACGTTGAAGATTAAAAGAAAGGTCCTAAAGAAGCGCTACGGCGATATCATCGAGTCGATGTACGAGGGGAAGGGGTAGGGGGAGGATTCGTGTATCTCTCGCAATGGCTAACTGTTTATTGACTTATTTGAAAAGTAGTAGACATATAAATAATATTGGAGAGGAAAGCTATAGAATAAATAGCAATTGTTGTATTAACAAACAGCTTTTATGGTTATAAAAGAATGAATTTTGAAAAAAAAAATTA
>CAZIWT010000123.1:0-10758 GCA_964542895.1 uncultured Thermodesulfobacteriota bacterium | reverse complement strand
TATGTAGAGTTAGGATTTAAAGCCAAATATGATCATTTCATCGGTGAATTTGAAAAGATCTCCGGAAACATTACCTTGAAGGATTTAAGGGGTGATTATCTTACCGTCAGCTACAATGATGTCAACAAGTTTGTTTACAAGAGGGATGAAGATAGATTCAGATTACGTAAATATGAATATATAGATGGAGAGGTTAAACTGGTAATCTATGATGATCTAGATCTCTATTTCTTTGTCCGGCACTATTTTTCCGACGGAGACGATACCGAAGATGAAGATGAAAATGAAATCGGCCCGAACTACACGAGCATCGGGATAGATTATCATCATCAATGCTGGGGAATATATTTGGAGCTATATAATAAGAGTTGGGTCTACGAGGAAAGAAGCGACGACTATGGATTTATGCTGACCGTTACGCTCAAAGGATTGGGCTCAATGAGATTCAAATAATGTCTGCCCCGGTCACTAAGAGTGCTTTCATACAATGAGGAGATTGGCGGCGGGTGGTGGGGGTCCCCGCAAGATAGATAGATCAAAGGTGTCCCGGTCATAAAACCACTTGCGGGAAATGAGAAGGCAGTCGGCGGGTCATGGGGGGTCCCCGCAATTTAAATGAGCTAAAAAGCATTTTATCAAAGGGGGGCCGGGTCAAATAAAGGGGTGGGTGAAAACAGGGGGGTCAGGTTAATGCCGGGCAATAGATGACTGACGGACAAGGTTGAAAAACTCTCATCCGGGCCGATTTTCGGCCCCCTTTTTTTATAGCCTTACAATTTAATGGCCTCACATTTTGTCACTCACGGGTTTCAGATAGACTTTCAGATTCACTCCATATCCTGATATTATTCAAGGTGTCACTCGCATCTTTAGCCCCTTAAAGAACCCCATCCTTTAAAAGGGAGACAAGGGTCGCCTTCAATTACACTCCGCCGATTCGTAATTTTTTTCATGTCTTCATCGGCTGTGGTGTTTTTTACACATTTGTGCCCACAGAATATTTCCAATCGGCTTTTCCCGTATAAGGTCACACTTCATCGAATCCCGCCTTTCAGCCGGATAATCTCTTTAAGCGACATCGATGGGAAGCGCGTTTTTAAGATTTTTCCTTTTGACATCCCGCCGACTTTATATTAAAAAACGGGTGGGGGGTTTTTATGATAGATTACGGGCTTTTCAGAAAGGTGGATATGAGGGTGGGAACGGTCGTCTCGGTCAAGCTTAACGAAAAGGCGAGGGTCCCCTCCTTCGTGCTTACGGTCGATCTCGGCGACCTCGGGACGCGGCTTTCCAGCGCCCAGATTGTGGACCTGTACGAGGCCGAGCAGCTTGTCGGGAGGCAGGTCGTCTGCGTGGTGAATTTCCCGCCCAAGCGGATTGCGGGGGTCAAGTCAGAGGTCTTGATACTGGGTGTCGACGGCGACGGGGGCGTGGTCCTCCTCGCCCCGGAGAGGTCGGTCGGGAACGGCGTCAGGGTGTATTGATTTTTTAATGGAACGATGAATTGCCCGGGATTACATCCACACCGCCGTTTGGGTTGACATTTTTTATCTTTCACTGCAACTCAACGGGAGGGGCGGGATCGAAGCATAAAGGAAAATTCCGATGACAGATGACAGAAGCGGTTTTGAAGAGGCCGTTGAGCTTCTGAAGGATTCCTACGAGAAGCGGATGCCGTATAACATGTTCTTGGGGCTCGAGGTCGTTTCGATCGGCAGGGAGGGCGTCACGGTCAGGGTGAAGATGAAGGAGGGGCTGGTCGGCAATTTCATTCGGGGAATGCTCCACGGCGGGGTAATCTCTTCCCTCATCGACATTGTCGGCGGGATCATGTCGGCGGTGGAGGTGATAAAGAAGATGGAGGAGATGCCGAAAGAGGACATATTTCGGCGCATCGAGAAGGTCAGCACGGTTGACCTCAGGGTCGATTACCTGAGGCCCGGCCTCGGGGCCTACTTCTTGTGCGGGGGCTCGACGGTGAGAATGGGGGAGAAGGTGGCGACGATAGGGATGGAGCTCTCAAACGACGGGGGGGAGACGATCGCGGTGGGGCGGGGCACCTATCTCGTCGGGTGAGCGCGCGGCGGTTCGGTTTTGATAAAGCGGGGGTAAATGCAGGGGCTGAATTGATAATGACCGAGATGGAGGCGTAATTTATAAATATTTAAGCTTTATAACAGGAGGGGGAAATGTCGAAGATAATAAAGACCGATACGGTATGGGAGGCGCTTAAGCAGGCGGCGGCCGAGATGACCGGCAGAAGGATGTACGTATTTAAGGGAAAGGAGATCGGCTTCAAAGAGGTGGACGAAGCCTCCGATAGGATCGCCGCCGGCTTTCTGAAGCTCGGCTTTACCAAGGGAGACAGGATAGGCCTCATCGGCCTCAACCAGCCGGAGTGGATATACACCTATTTTGCCGCGGCCAAGATCGGGGCTGTGATAGTGGCCCTAAACGTCAGGTACAGGGATGTGGAGCTGGAATACATGCTGAACCAGAGCGGGGCGAGGGGACTGGTCACGATTACGGAACTCGGCGACATGAACTACGTCGATTACTTCGACGACTTCAGGGTGAAGATCCCCACGGTGAAGGATTTCATCTTCATCGGGGGGCCGGGCTTTTCCGGCAGTCACTCCTTTGACGATCTTATGAAGACCGAGATAGACAAGGGCCCCCTCGACAAGGCAAAGTCCGCGGTCAAGCCGGACGACCTCATGATCATAATATACACCTCCGGGACCACCGGAAAGCCGAAGGGTGCGGCGATATCCCACAAGAGCCAGATAGCCTCGGCGTTCGCCCAAGCGGAACACGCGAGGATATCGGAAGAGGACGTCATGCTGATAGTCCTGCCCCTAAACCATGTGGGCGGGATTACCTGCTCGGTTCTGGCGAGCCTCCTCTCCAAGGTTACCGGCGTCCTCATCCCCGCCCCGGACCTGGATGACATCGTGAAGCAGTCCGGCACCTACAAGCCGACGGTCTTCGGCGGCGTCCCTACGCTCTACACGCTGCTGTTTATGAACGAGAGCTTTAAGGCCTTCGACTCGTCTCACGTCAATCTGGCCATCGCCGGCGGCTCGAACGTGGAGCCGCCCCTGCTGAAGCAGATAAACGAGTTTTTCCCAAACGCGAAGCTCATGAACCTCTACGGGCTGTCCGAGTCCTCCGGGGCGGTGGTGTTGAGCCCCTGGGAGAGCGACTTTGAGACGACGGTTCGCTCCATAGGAAAGCCGATAGGCGATTTCAAGGTCAAGGTTGTTGACGCTGCGGGAAGCGAGGTCGAGACCGGGGGGGTGGGCGAGCTCTGCTTCAAAGGTGATGCGGTGTGCCGGGGCTACTTCGAGATGTCCGACGAGACCGCCGAGACGTTCGATAAGGAGGGATGGCTCCATACGGGGGACATGGGCTCCCTCGACGAGGAGGGGTACATTATGCTCAAGGGGAGGAAGAAGGAGATGTACCTTCAGGGGGGGTACAACGTATATCCGGTGGAGGTGGAAAACGTCCTGGTGAAGCACCCGAAGGTCTTGATGGCGGCGGGGATAGGCGTTGCCGACCCTGTCCTGGGGGAGGTCGGCCGCTACTACATAGTTCCCCTGCCCGGGACGGAGCCCACCGAGGATGAGCTGAAGGAGTACTGCAAGGGGCTCCTCGCCGACTATAAGGTTCCCAGGCAGATTGTTTTCAGGGACGTCCTCCCGATGACGCCGGTGGGAAAGATAATGAAGAAGCAGCTTAAGGAGGATTTCGAGAATACTGGGGAGTAGAGAGGGTGGGCCGGTATTTTTAGTGTCTGAAATAGGCGGTGGTGACCGGCTGAAGATTTGCTGCCGCGATTTGTCGATCGAGTCTGAATCGAAAGAGAATGCTTGACAGTGTCTTCAATTTGATGATAAGTTTATTTTAATTTGTCAACAGCGATAAAAATCCTTTTATCCGTACATCTATCGCCCTCCGAGGCCTGGGCGATTAACGGGGACGATTTCCTGTAGTTTCTGGCGGAGGGATAGGCCATACATCTTGTTATTAACACTGCCGATATTTCTTGTCTTCACTCTGAATAGATATTTTTCACAGAATTACAGTCAACTGTTTCTAATAAGTTGATGACAACACATTTTTGGACTCCTTTTGGATTTGATGGGTGGGACTTCTTCACTCTTGTTGAGCGCTTTTTTCGTTCAGGTAGGATATGAAATCAGGCTGTTAATACTTAATTTCGTTGTATATTGAATTAAGGATATGGTCATGAAAAAAATAGGTAAACACGAGATTTTGGGTGAGATAGGTGAGGGGGGGATGGGAATCGTCTACAAGGCGAAGCAGGAGGGGCTGGAGAGGGTCGTGGCGTTGAAGGTGCTCCTGCCCAACCTCTCCAGAAAGGAGAGTTTCGTCGAGAGATTCATGCGGGAGGCGAGAAACGCCGCTGCCCTGGACCATCCCAACATCGTCACGATATACGACGTGGGTCAGGACGCCGGCTCCTACTACTTCTCGATGAAGTTCGTCGAGGGAGAAGACCTATCGGACATATTGAAAAAGGGGCCGATACCCTTGGAGAAAGCCGTCTCGATAATCGGCCAGGTGGCCCAAGGCATCGACCACGCCCACAAAAAGGGGATCATCCACAGGGACATCAAGCCGGCCAACATCATAATCGATAAATCGGGAGACGCAATAATAACGGACTTCGGGATTGCCCGGGCGGCCTGGGAGACAAAGCTAACCACAACGGGGATGACCGTCGGAACCGTTGAGTATATGAGCCCGGAGCAGTTCGAGGGGGAAAAGGAGCTGGACGCCCGCTCCGACATCTACTCCCTTGGGGCCACCTTTTACATGATGGTAACGGGTAGATCCCCCTTTCCGGGGGAGACCACCCAGAAGGTGATATACAAGAAGATGGAGGGCGACCCGCCCGATCCCTCATTGGTAAATACAAAG
Organism: uncultured Thermodesulfobacteriota bacterium; assembly: GCA_964542895.1. Lineage (GTDB taxonomy): Bacteria > Desulfobacterota > Zymogenia > Zymogenales > Zymogenaceae > Zymogenus. The sequence goes on along the minus strand of CAZIWT010000123.1, from coordinate 5,808 downwards.
CTTCCGGGGTGGATCGACGATGTAATATCCAAGGCAATGGCAAGGGAAAGGGGAGATCGGTTCTCGTCGGCGGCGGAGTTTGCGGACGCCCTAAAGGCGGGGATTGAGGGGAAGCCGGCCGTTGTGAAAAGAAAGAAGCCCCCGCCGTCGGGAGCAAAGACGATGGTGAAAGAGGGGCCCGCCCGGGAGAAAGCGGCGTCCCTCAGGGATGCCGGGACGGTTGTCGGGGAAAAGCCCTCCTCCGCGATGCCGCCAATTGTCAGAAACGGGCTCATTTTCGGTTTCGTGTTCCTCTTGGTTGCCGGATTTCTTGCTTTATTGACGGTCGGCATTATCAAGACGTACTCGTTTTTGTCGGGCGGCTCATCGGGGAAAGACGGTGTGACGGAGGAATCGAAGACCCCCGTGGTGAAAGTCGCCGAATGCGGCGAGGTCCTTAACACGGATTTAATCAAGAAGCTTTTCGGCAACCGGATGAACGAGGACGAATTAAACTATGATCTAAAAAATGTGGTTTTCAAGGAGGGATTTTTCACGGGGAGAGAAAAAAACGAGGCGATCGTGTCTTTTTCGGACAACAACCAGTGCCATGCCGCCGGTTGGGGAGAAGTATGGCTTTTTTCGTGTGACGGCGGCTGGAAAATCGTGTCCAAGATAGATGAAGCGGACGGCTGTATCTTTGCCGTGGAAGACTTGAACAATGATGGAATATCGGAGATATTTATAATCTCCAATTCATACTATCAAGGATATGGATATACAAATTATACACTAATAAGCATCCTTCACGGGGACAAAAGAAAGGTATTTTCAACTTCGGGCGAAGATGACACCGGTGCCCTTCCGGAAAATCCAAAGAAGATAACTCACGAATTCTTTTTTGAAGACTACGACGGTGACGGCATCAAAGAATTGAGGGATTTAAAACTTGTTGAATCATTCACGGTATCCTCAAATTATGAACTAGTCTATTCGGACAGTCACAGTGAAACAAGCTACCACAGGCTGATTATCGGCGGGGGAGGGGCCATCATAGGGACCGAGAAGTTTGATAAAAATTGAGCCGGCCCGATTCATCGCGGTCGAGAGGCGCCGGTCTTCAAAGGGGGATGTCTCGCAATCTTTGTGCCGTAACGTTTTAGAGGATGGAAGATGCTGCGGAACACTATTGAAAGTATCCCAATCAGGCAATCCCTCTCACACCTTTAAACTCTTATCTTGCCGTTTGTCCTTGCAATTGAGGGTGAATGAAATTATAATCGATTCTGTTTAACGAAGAGGATACCCTTTTTAAAAATCAAGCTTTCTAAGAGACAATCGGAAAATGAAGTGAATCCTTTAAATCGGCAGAGTTAACGGGTTTTCAAAGAGTCCGAATTGTTTCGACGTTAATAGTGAGCGCCTTTTCCGGTGAAGATACGGAAACCATAGATAAGTTCAGCTCGGTGTCGATAAGCGGAGTTTATAAGAAGTGATTTAATACCGGTGCTCTTTTCGATATTACTGAAATCCTTACGTTGGTCGATAGGAATTGACAGGCAAGTATGACCGTTGGCAATGGAAATCCGATACGCTCTTCCGATCGGCGCATCTTTATTGTGGATGACGAGCGTGATTTTGTCGACAGTTTGACCGATATCCTGAAATCCCGGGGGTATCTGGTAGAGGCGGCAAACAGCGTTGAGGAGGTTAGAAAGAAGATCGAGGATTTCGACGCCGACGCGGCTCTTATAGACATACGTCTCGGAAGGGAGAGCGGGATCGACCTCCTTTCGTGGCTTAACGGAAAAAGACCCTCGATGCTCTGCGTGATGATGACCGCCTATGCCGCTGCCGATACGGCTATCGAGGCGATTCAACAGGGTGCCTACGACTACCTCCGAAAACCCCTGGAGCCTCAGGAGCTTTTAGCGACCCTGGACAGGTGCTTTGAGAGGATAAGGTTGGAGAGGGAAAGGGATGCGGCGGAATATGCGCTCAGGGAAAAAAACAGGGAGCTTATAAAGACAAACGAGCGTTTTAGTGAGATCGTCAAGTCCGCCCGAAGGCTGAAAACAGGCTCGGAGATCAAGGAGATGGGGAGAATCCTCCTCGATGAGTTCGCGGAAAGCATGGAGGTCGGGGGGGGAAGCCTGTATATCGTTGAGGACAACTCCCTGGTCCTCGCTCACTCCCTTGACCCCGGACACGCGGCGGAAAGGATTCCCCTTCCACTTGAAAAGGGCACTATTTTAGAGAAGGCCGTGAGGGAAGGGGGAGTGAAGCTTATTAAAGACATCGAAAAGACGGGGGGCTTAAAGAAAAGCGGATGGAACGGGTACAAAGACGGCTCCCTCCTAATATTTACCCTCACCGATTCTACTGAAGAGATAAAGGGTGTTATTACCCTTCACAACAAGGCACAATCATCATTCAACGATAAGGATTCCGAAATAGGCCAGATACTGGCATCCTTCGGCTACGAAGCCCTCCGTACAGCGGGAGCGATGGAGAAGGTCAAAGAAGGAAGGGAAAACCTGCAGGCCCTCTTTGATAATATGGAGGACTTCCTCTTCATATATGATTTGGATGGCAATATAATTCACGTTAATCCTGCGGTGGAAAGGAGGCTCGGATATTCGGCCGAGGAGCTTTCCGGCACCGATTTTCTTGAACTCCTCTCTGTCGATGAGAAAGAGGATAAGGATGAGGTAGCCTGTGGTCTTTTTGAAGGGAACGCCGACAACCGTTCTATGCCATTGTTGAAAAAAGACGGGACGCCGATTCAGGTCGAGGCGAAGTGTACAAGGGGACAGTGGTGGGGAGATGATGCCGTCTTCTGTGTTTGCAGAGATATCAGCGAGAGGCTTCTGACGGAGGAGGCGTTAAAGAGGAGCGAAGAGAGGTACAGGGATATAATCGAAAACGCGGTGGATGTCATCTTCACCATAGATATGACGGGGGCCTTTCTTCAGGTCAACGATGCCTTTCTCAATGAGAGCGGTTATTCGAGGGACGAGATGATCGGGAAAAACTCGTTGACGATTATCCACCCGGATGATTATTCAATTCTGAGGGAGGCCTTCAAAGAGAGCTTAAAGGGTAATCCCTTCGAGACAGAGTTGAAGGCGATAAGAAAAAACGGTGATTACAACTGGTATTCCACCATCACGAGACCGGTAAAGGACAAGGATGGATCTGTTACCTCAATAAATATTGTAGCCAGGAACATAAATGACCGGGTGTTGGCCGAGAGGGCGCTTATTGAGTCGGAGGACAAATACCGGACTCTGGTAGACAGCGCCAAGGAGGCCATTATCGTCCTTCAGGATAATCTGATTAAATTCTCGAATCCAAGAACCACAGAAATTTCGGGCTACTCTGAAGAAGAGATTGCTTCGACACCCTTTAAAAAATTTATACATCCCGAAGACTTGAAGGGAGTGCAATTGAGATATGAGGGGGAGATCGTCGGGAGGGATTTTCTTGAGCCCAATATCTACAGGCTCGTAAGGAAAGATGGAAACATAAGGTGGGTTGAGGGAATCGGCATTTCAATAACGTGGGAAGGGAGGTCCGCCTCCCTCACATTTTTAAGCGATGTGACGGAAAAGAAGAAGGCCGAAGAGGCGCTCGTTGAGAGTGAGGAGAAATACCGCATCCTTGTGGAGCAGGCGAACGACGGCATTATAATCATTCAAGGTGGTAAGATCAAGTACGTCAATCAACGTACATGTGAAATGGGTGGTTATAGTTTTGAGGAAATAATTGACTCGGATTTTTCCGATTTTGTATATCCCGACGAGGCCGAGAAGGTTTCGGCTAATTACAGAGACAGGATTGCCGGTAAAAATGTGCCCTCAACGTATGAAACGGCTGCAAAGCATAAAAGCGGCCGCAGAGTGGACGTAGAATTCAATGCAAGCATGATTACATATAAAGGTGAGCCTGCGATTCTCATAATTATTCGTGATATAACGGAGCGAAAAGCGGCCGAGGAGGCGTTAAGGGATAGTGAAGAGCGGTATCGCAATCTCTTTCAATCCTCCCGGGATACAATTTATCTCTCCACAATAGAAGGGAGATTTGATGATATAAATCCCGCTGGCGAAAAGCTCTTCGGTTATACCAGAGAAGAGCTTCTGAATCTGGATGTAGTGAATCTCTACAAAGATCCCGGCGACAGGGAAAAATTTCAGGAGGTATTGAAGGATAAGGAATTTGTAACGGACTACGAAGTCACCTTCAATAAAAAGGACGGCACCCTGATAGATACCCTTCTTACATCGTCTCTGAAGAGGGACGAAACGGGGAATGTCATCGGTTATCAGGGGATAATAAAGGACGTTACCGAGAAGAAGAACCTCGAGGCCCAGCTTGTCCAGACCCAAAAGATGGAGGCGGTGGGTACCCTGGCAGGAGGTATGGCCCACAACTTCAACAATATTCTCGTGGGGATTATGGGCTACTCGGAATATCTTCTTATCAAAAAGGGGGAGGACGATCCCGATTACAAGGCCTTGAAGACTATATACGACGGGACGCTGAGGGCGTCCGAGCTCACAAAACAGCTCTTAAATATCGCCAGAGGGGAAGAATACAAATTCACCAATCTCAACCTGAACGACGTTGTTGAGAGGATACTGCCGTTAATCAGCGGCATTTTTGAAAAATCCATCAAAATCGAGACTCATCTTGAGGATAACCTCCTGACGATAAAGGGGGACAGGGGGCACCTCGAGCAGTGTCTCTTGAACCTCTGTATCAACGCCAAGGACGCCATGCCGATGGGCGGGAGACTGATTATAGAGACCAAAAGCGAGATGTTGAGCGAGAAGTTTGTCAGGATGCATATCGGTGCGAAGGAGGGGGAATATGTGGTGCTGACAGTAGCGGACACCGGCATAGGGATGACAAAGGATGTAAAGGAGCGCATATTTGAGCCCTTCTTCAGCACGAAAGAACACAAGGGTGGAACCGGAATGGGGCTCTCGACGATATACGGAATCATGCAAAAGCACACCGGGATAATCACCGTCTACAGCGAGGTAGGAAACGGGAGCTCCTTTAAGCTCTATTTCCCCGCGGTATCTGAAGCCGTAAAGGCGGCCGATGCCGAGGTGGAGATAGAAAAGACAAAAGGAAAAGAGACACTCCTCATTATCGACGATGAAGCGGTAGTGGCCAATATTTGGAGCGTTTTTCTCGAAGATACGGGATATAAGGTAATTACGGCGGCGGACGGGGAGGAAGGGTTGGCCCTTTTCGGAGAGAGAAAGGACGAGATCGACCTGGTCATCCTCGACTACGTCTTGCCCGGAATGTCAGGCCTTGAGACCTTTAAGAAGCTGAAGAAGATAGATCCAGACATGAAAGTTCTTATATCCTCCGGTTACAGCGGGGAAGGAAGGGCGAAGGATATTCTGATGGAGGGGGGGGACGACTTTATCCAAAAGCCCGCCCGCCTCAACGACCTGAACGGCAAGATCAGGGAGATTCTGGACAGGTAAGTATTTAAGTGACTAGGGCAATTTAAGATTTGAATTTTGGATAAACCTCCCTATTGTTTTTTGAATTTGCAATTAGATAAAATGTTATTCAAAAACTTAATAAGAGCTATTCAAATAAATAAGGACTTGAAAATAACTATTTACTATTTTTATATTCTTTTAAGCAGTTTTTTTCAATGTCTCATCTTAGCCTTTTTTTGATTTTGGTGGTGGTGGTGGGTATTGTAATGGTACATCTCCCATTTTTTACTCCTTTAAGTATCGGTTAAAAATATATCGCCTTCTCATAAAACCTTAAAGAATCGATATCCTCACTATC
>CAZIWT010000122.1:0-10986 GCA_964542895.1 uncultured Thermodesulfobacteriota bacterium | reverse complement strand
CGGGGTGTGGCGGCTGCAAAAAAAGCTATAGGTATTTAGCATAATGGATAAGAAAAGGGGGAAGGGGAAAATAACAGATCGTGGGGCAGATTTAAATAACGTCAATGGAAAATCCGAGAAAGCAAAAATAATAGAGTCGGATGCGGGGATTTTTTTCGAGAACGAACATTTGTATCGCATGTTGATAGAGACCTTGAATGACGGCCTGGGATTGCAGGACGAAAACGGAGTCTTTACCTATGTCAACGACAAGCTGTCGGAGATGCTGGGCTATTCACGGGATGAGATGATCGGGCGCGCCGTGACCGACTTTCTGGACGAGGATAATCGGAAGATTTTCAAGGCTCAAATGGCAAGGAGGAGGAGGGGCGAAAGCGCACATTACGAAATCGTATGGACGAGAAAAGAGGGCGTCAGTATCCCCGCCATCATGTCGCCCCGCCCGATCTTCGATGACGGTGGAGTCTTTAAGGGCAGCTTTGCGATATTCACCGATATTACGGAGCGAAAAAAGATGGAGGAAGAACTGATACGCCTCTCCATCACCGATGACCTGACCGGCCTTTACAATCACCGCTATTTTTTCGAGAAGGTCAGGGAAGAGGTAAACAGGGCCAGGAGGATGTCGTATCCACTGCACCTTCTGATTTTTGATATCGATGACTTCAAATCCTTCAACGACACTCACGGGCACATTGCAGGAGACGATATTTTAAGGAGGGTGGGAAGGATAGCAAGAAGGATTATAAGAAAAGATGTGGACTCCGCCTTCAGATACGGCGGGGACGAGTTCGCCATAATACTGCCGTACACCGACCGGGAAGAAGCGGAGGCGTTATCGGTTCGCATCAGCCGCAGCATCGAAGAGGAGGTAAACGGCACGAAGATCAGCGTCGGCATTGCATCCTCGGGCCGTCATGCTTCGTTCAAGGAGGTAATAAGGGCCGCGGATAAGGCGATGTACATCGAAAAAAGCTCGCACAAAGGGGAGAGGTCTGATCAAAACAAACTCGGCACCAAGACGGCGTAGTTATATATTTATTGAAGATAGAGAGCTTTCTAAAAAATTGTATTAGTGGAGGCATAAAATGTTACCTATTAAAAAGATTCTCTGTCCAGTCGATTTCAGCGAGCCCTCTTACGAGGCGCTGAAGGTGGCCGAGGAGCTGGCGGGGCAGTTCTCCTCGGAGCTGAGCGTCGTCCACGTCGTGAGGGAGGTCTCCAGTTCCCTTTACGGGCCGGAGTTCTCTGACTTCGACGTCGATGCGTATCAGGAAGAGCTGGAGGCGTCCGCTAAAGTGAAGCTGAAAGAGGTGGTCGAAGAGAGGCTGGCGAAATATCTGAAGGTGAGTCAGGTCATCATGCGGGGAAAGGCCGCTGACCGGATAGTCGAGATTTCCGATGAAGAGAGCTTCGACCTGATCGTGATAGCGACCCACGGGCAGACCGGCTGGCGGCACTTCGTTTTCGGCTCCGTAACTGAAAAGGTCGTCAGGCTTGGCCAGTGCCCGGTCCTCACGATTCACGCCCCGAAAAGAGAGGGCGATTAGACGCCTGTTTTGACGATCATTATCGCTCAACGGTCCGGTCTCTTAGAACGTGGGAGTGGAGTTTAAAGATGTTACCTATAAAAAAGATACTCTGTCCCGTAGATTTCAGCGAGCCCTCGTACGAAGCGCTGAAGGTGGCGGACGAGCTGGCCTCAAGGTTCCTCGCCGAGCTTTGCGTTATTCACGTGGTCAGGGAGACCCCTAACTTCGACGGCTTTGTGCATATTCTGAGTTTGGATGTCAAATGGATTCAACGCAGAATCTTGGGCAGATACGAGAGGAAGCTCCGAGATTTAATCGATAAAAGGATCTCTAAAGATGTTCGTGTGGATCCGATTGTCCTTACGGGGGACCCGGCCGGAGATATATTAAAGATAGCCGAGATCGAGGCCCCTGACATTATCGTAATGGCGACCCAGGGGCAGACCGGCTGGCGGCACCTCGTCTTCGGCTCCGTCGCCGAAAAGGTCGTCAGGCTGACGAGTTTTCCGGTGCTCACGATCCGGGCTCTCCGTGATGAGGGAAAAGGAGTGATTAAGGACTCTGTGAAATCGGCAAATTGTTGAGATGGACAGGCAAGTTAAGATTCGTATAAACGACTTCTTCGCATCAATGGTGTTTAAAGTCTCTAGAAATTTGGTGAAAAATTATGGTATTGCTGTTGAACTGATTGAACTTGTTGAGTTAACGAATTTGATCGGAAGTCTTTTGAACTGAACATGACTTTGATAACCGATAACATCAGAATAGGGAGCAAAGCGAAATGAAAACCATGAACAAGTCTATAAAAAATATCCTCGTGCCCATAGATTTTTCCGATACGTCTAGGGCCCTCGCCTATTACGCAAAGGTATTTGCGGAGAAGTTTGAGGCGAAGCTCCACATCCTTCACGTCTTTCAGGAGTATGAAGGGATAACGAAGATGGTTTTGACGAACAAGGTATTGGAAAACCTGATAGACGAGCTTAAGGATTCGGGCGTAAAGGAGATGGAGGATTTTTGCAAGAAACACTTCAATAAAAGGGTGGAGTACGAGACACATTTTGCCAAGGGGGACCCCTTCAAGGAGATACTGGAGACGATCAAAGAGAAGGATATTGACCTGGTTATCATGGGGACGCACGGCAAGTCGAGGTTCGACCACCTCTTTTTCGGGAAGACGGCCGACCGCGTGGTCAGGAGGTCGGAATGCCCGGTAATGACGGTGAGGGTTACCTCCTGGTAAGAGGGGATGAGGAGAGGAGAAATCATATCATGAGAGAGTTTGCGAAAAAGGAAGCCGGACGGGGTGAATCTGGTGTGAAAACGGACGACTATCGAAAGAAGTATACCGAGAAGCTGGTGGCAACCGATCGGATATTTAATCGGATCCACGGCGGCGACAGGATATTCATAAGCACCGGATGCGGGGAGCCGCGATACCTTGTGGAGACGCTCATCAAATACGTCGAATCCCACCCGAAGGCCTTGATGGATACGGAGATATTCCACGTGTGGACGCTCGGCGTGGCCCCCTACGCGGACGAAAAGTTCAAGAGCAATTTTCGCCACAACTCCTTTTTCATAGGGGAGAACACCAGGAGCGCCGTAAATCAGGGAAACGCCGATTACACCCCCGTGTTTCTCTCCGAGGTGCCGGATCTGCTGAATCGGAAGATGATACCGGTCGATGTGGCCCTTGTTCAAACCTCTCCTCCGGACAGCCACGGTTACATGAGCCTGGGGATAAGCGTGGATATAGTGAAGGCGGCCGTCGAGAACGCCGGCCTCGTAATTGCTCAGATCAACTCCAACATGCCCCGGATTCACGGGGACGGGTTCATCCATCTCGAGCAGGTCGACTATCTCGTTTTCCACGATGAGCCGTTGATGGAGTATAAGGACAAGGCTCCCGACGAGATAGCCCAGAGGATCGGAGGTTACGTGAGCCGAATTGTCGAAGACGGGGACACGATACAGGTGGGATACGGCAGCATCCCGAACGCAATTCTATCGAACCTAAAAGACAAGAAGCACCTCGGTGTGCACACGGAGCTTCTGACCGACGGAATCGTGGAGCTGATGAAAAAGGGCGTCGTAGACAATTCGGAAAAGAGCCTCAATCGCGGGAAGACGGTGGCGACTTTCTCGATGGGGAATAAGAAGACCTACGACTATATCCACGACAACCCGGGCGTGGAGTTCAAGTCTGTGGACTATACCAACAACCCCCTGGTTATCGCCCGCCACGAGAAGATGACCGCCATAAACAGCGCCCTGGAGGTGGACCTGACCGGTCAGGCCACCGCAGAGTCGATCGGGAACACCTTCTACAGCGGGATAGGGGGGCAGGCGGATTTCATGAGGGGTGCAGTCCTGGCGCCGGGAGGAAAGACCATCCTGGCCTTTCAGGCGACAGCGGAGGGGGAGGGTGTCTCGAGGATAGTCCCCTATCTCAAGGAGGGGGAGGGGGTGACCCTGAACAGAGGCGATATCCACTATGTGGTTACCGAGTACGGAATCGCATATCTCCACGGGAAAAACATCCGGGAGAGGGCGATGGAGCTGATAGCAATCGCCCACCCGAAGTTTCGATCCCGGCTCATAGACGAGGCGAAGAGGCTGAATTTGATATACAAAGATCAGGCCTTCATAACGGGGGAGCTCGGAGAGTACCCGGAGCACCTCGAGGCCTACAGGACGACGAGAGGCGGTCTCAAGATACTGCTCAGGCCGGTGAAGATCAGCGACGAGCCGCTGCTCAAGGAGTTCTTCTACGACCTCTCGGACGAGAGCCTATACCGGAGGTTTATGTCGATGAGAAAGGACATTCCCCACGACAGGCTCCAAAACTTCGTAGTGATCGACTACACCAAGGAGATGGTAATCCTCGCCATTTTGAAAGAGGGGGAGAGGGAGACCGTAATAGGCATGGGGCAATACACACCGGACGAGAAGACCCTCCAGGTGGAGGCGGCCATAGTGGTAAAGGATGAGTTTCAAAGGAGGGGTGTGGGCCGCGAGATAGTCCAATATCTGGTGTTTTTGGGAAAGAGGCGGGGACTCTCCGGCGTTTCGGCCTCGGTGCTGATGGAAAACAAGCCGATGCTCTATCTCTTGGAGAAGAGCGGATTTGATATCAAAAAGGAGGGTGTCGGTGGAGTCTACGAGATGAAGTTGAGTTTCAGATGACACTTCATCTATTTTGAGGATCAGAGACAACCGATGAGCTTGTCAACCACCGGGTCCTATGGAGGAGAACATGGAACAGGACAATCTAATTTTGCCGATGAACGAGGGTAAAAAAATATAGTGCAAAAAGGAGGAGATATGGAACAGAAGGAAGGAAAAAAAGACTTCTTTAAGAGGATATTCCTGTTGAGCACGATGGGCTTAGCCATGGCGTTTGCAATCTTCATAGGGCTCGCCGTCGGCATTTTTCTTGACAGGTACTTCGGGACACATCCGCTCCTCACAATGGTGTCATTGATTGTAGGGATAATAGCGGGCTTTAGGAACATATACGTCATCTTTGTGAAATACGGACTGCAGAAGGGGAAAAAAGACGTAGTCGATGACATTAAAGATGTAAAGAAGAAGACACCGGACTGGGCCCTCTCGTTGGTTAAAAATAAAGAGAAGGAAAAGGGGAGGAGCCCTGAAAAGGTCTGATCCCTCAGGATTGAAATCACCAAAAAAACCTTGGGGAGACCTTTAAATACCGGAGCCGTTACAAAATGGTTATCACGACGAGAAAGGAGGCAGTTTTTCTTGAAATGGTTGGCCATATAGAAGATCAAGAAAACAGAGCTGAATTGGAAGGAAGACCTAAATCAAACCTGAAAGGAGATCTGAAATGACGAAAAAGTTGGTCTGTGTAATTATCGTTCTTTCGATGATCCTCGTCTCTTCTATCGCCATAGCGCAGAATCACGGGGAGGATCAAGCCAAGGACACAAACTCTCAACTCACGACCTTTATCTACATTGCGTCTATCGTGGCCGCCTGTCTGGCGATAGGATTAGGTGTTCATGGACCAGGGGTCGGAATGGGACAGGCAGTACGGGGAGCGATGGAGGGAATAGCCAGAAATCCACAGCAGTATGGAAAGCTTCTCGGTACCTTGATGATCGGACTTGCGATTATCGAATCACTCGCGATTTATGCCCTTATTGTGGCATTGATAGTGCTTTTCGCTAATCCGTTCATATTGGGTATAGGCTAATAAGACCGAACGGCTTAAAGGCAGAAAAACTAGGCCGGAAAGATGACAGGTAAAAAAATTGGCTGCCTTCGGTCCAAAATCGGAAATTGAGTTTGTGATCAAAACCGAGTGAAGGGGATTCAACAAGGGTGAATCGTTTAAGGGGTGGTGCAGGACAAAAATGTTCCACCCCTGACCATTCCTCATATACTGGGTTTCATGAAACAGAATTATAATAATATGAAAATCAACCGAAAAGACTACACGGCTTTTTTACAAATCAGGTTGAGCCGTAAATCTTTTCTGTATCCAACAAAGAAAAAAACAAAGACTTTCCGATCAGGTCCCTACTTATGTGAGCCGTATTTTCGGCATTTAACTTTTCCAAGTTTTCTATATCGGAGTCAATACTAATATCAAATATTCAAATATCCATGGCAGCGGACCTAAACGCTTTTGATGAATTGAAGAGGAATCGAGGCTGGTGTAATGATCCCCTTGAAGCTGGAACAACTAATATTTAGACACTCACTATAAACTCGATTTCTCGTTAAATATTTTATCCAAATACGCGGCTTTTCAACTGCTGTTGAAAAAAATTAACATAAAATTCAAATAACCTTTATTTGAAATAAACACGCGTGTGCTATTTATTCGATAAATTCATTACACTATCGCAGAAAAAACGGCGGATCTTGATTTGATGTCTATTGGATGAACGGATATTGCTATGGATCATTTAAATGTATTAGTCGTAGACGATGAATTGGGAATGTGTCTCGGTATAGAGCGCGCTCTTCGCGACTTAACGGTCGCGGTGCCGGACGTTTCGGAAGAGATCGCGTTCAACGTTGAGGTGGCCAATACAGGCAGTGAGGCACTGTCGATTATCGAGGCCGCCCCGCCCCATATCATCCTTCTGGATTACAAGCTTCCCGATATGCTCGGGTGTGACATACTCGAAAAGATCAAGGCGTGCGAGAGGACCGATCTGCTCGTAATCATAATAACCGCCTTTGCATCGATTGAGACCGCCGTGGAGACGATCAAGTGCGGAGCCTACGACTTCCTTCCAAAGCCCTTCACCCCGGAAGATCTGAGAAATGTAGTCCAGAAGGCGGCCGGAAGGTTGATCCTTCAAAAAAAAGCGGAATCTCTGATAAAGGAGAAGCGCCAGATTCGCTTCCAGTTCATATCGGTCTTGGCCCATGAGTTGAAGTCGCCCCTGAACGCCATTGAAGGATATTTGAGAATCATGCGCGACAGGAACCTCGGCGGCGAAATCGAAAAATATGACCGGATGATAGAGAGATCCATCATCCGCATCGGCGGGATGAGAAAGCTGATCTTCGATCTTTTGGACCTCACCAGAATCGAATCAGGCCAGAAGAAGCGCTCCTTTGAAAAAATAGACCTCTGCAAAGTGGCCTTCGATTCCATCGAGATGATGTCGACCGTGGCACAGGCGAAAAAAGTGGAGTTTGAAATGAAAGACAGGAGCCCGAAAATAATGACCGCCGCTCGCGATGAGATCGAAATCATCTTCAACAATCTTGTCTCCAACGCCGTCAAATACAACGTGGAGGGGGGAAAAGTTACTGTCGATGTGGAGCTGAAGGACAACATTGCCACGATCAGAGTGACCGACACCGGCATAGGGATGAGTCCGGAAGAGGCGGCAAGGATCTTTAACGATTTTGTGCGTATAAAGAACTCGAAAACCAAAAACATAATGGGAAGTGGCCTCGGACTCTCCACGGTCAAAAAGCTGGCCGCATTATACAAGGGCGATGTATCCGTTACGAGCGAGCAAGACAGGGGGAGCACATTTACCGTCACGCTGAGAGCGGATCTGAAGCAGGAGTCCGAGGAGGACGGATACAGCAAGGGGTGGAGTTTCTCATCTCGGCAAGACATTCAAACAATGTAATCGTTCGATGCTGCGAAAAAAAACGGTGCCAAGGGGAAGTGTTTAAAAAAGATTTAAACGGAGTAGAAACACTTTTAAAAACGTCACTAATAAATGAAAAATAGCGGGAGGCTGGAAATGAAAAACGGGAAACATGTAATAATGGTGGTCGACGATGACCAGGACGTCCTTGATGGGTTGAGGACTATTATGGAGTCCGGAGGGTACGAAATGGTCGAGGCCCTCAGCGCCGAAGAGGCGAAGAAGGTCTTTCAGGACGAAAAACCGGACCTTCTTATCGTTGACATGATGATGGAGCGAATCGACGCCGGCTTGAATTTCGTAAAGATGGTCAGGGACAGCGGATCAAAGGTGCCCATGTATATGTTGAGCTCCGTCGGCGACGAGCTGTCTAAAAACATCAGCAGCTCCGACCTGGGCGTTGCCGGCATACTGCAGAAGCCGCTTGACAGCGAGTTCATACTCAGGGTGCTGGAAATACAGCTCCATTAGGGACAGGCCCGCGACGATTACGATCGGCCGAAGATTGAAGGATTAGCTTTGTTGTAAAAAACAAGACTGGAAGTTGACCGATAAAAGGGCAGAAGGACATCACTGTAGTCCAAGAGTGTAAAATTGAATCGAATCTTTTCTCCGTTGTCCCTGCCCTTCGGTTCAACGTGGGCGTATCGGCCTGACAGGCATGGACGGAAATACCTGTATGGTGGATATGGCGCGCTTCTTCCTCGAGTTCTTTAAGGAGGAATCTTGCGGTAAATGTACCCCGTGCAGGGTCGGAACGAAGTGTATGTTTGGGGGCCTTGACGAATATATGCCGGGACAAGGGGAAAGGAGGGGAGATCGGGAGGCTGGTTTAGCTGGGCGAGACCGTCAAAGACACGGCCTTCTGCGGCCTGGGACAGCCGCCCCAAACCCGGTCCTATCGACGATAAGGGATTTCCGCGACGAGTATGAGGCCCATATCCGGGACAAGAAGTGTGTAGCCGGGGTCTGCCCCGATCTGGTGAGGGCACCCTGTCAGAACGACTGTCCCGCCGGAGTTGACGCTCCGGGACACATCTCCCTTATCGGGGAGAAGCATTACGACGAGGCGAGCCTCCTCATCTCCAGGCCGCGTTTAACGGCCAAGAGAATCTTGTCGGGGGAGACGGGCTTCGGCAGAAAATCGTGGGCCCCCCTTCTCATGGACTCCACCGCATATTCTACGGTCGCAGAGCTTGTAAGGGCGACGGTAACGATGTTGGGTTCTATTTCGGCTATCTTCTCGATCACCCCCAAACCTTCTCCTCCATGCTCCCCGATGTTTACTATGACTAAATCTGGCTTAGAAATGCGAACATTTCCGATCCCCGCCTCCCGGCTCTCCGCTGTCTCCACCCTGTAGTCTTTCGCCGAGAGTATATCGATACATGAAATTCGATCCCTCTCATCCTCATCTATTATAAGGATAGTCGGTTTTCCGAGATAGTCCTTTTTCAAACCCGCTTTTTCACCCTTATCCGTCAATTAATAAGCTCCCAAATCGATAGTCATAATCTCGATTATATTTTTTGCCTTGGATTATACAGCCCCCTTTCAATTGTTCAACAACTAGCTACTAAATTAAGTATATATTGTCGCCTTCAATAAGGCCCCCTATCGCTCTATTAAACAACCAGCGTTTAGATAGTTGGCGATAATAAGTCAAACAACCTTTAGACCAAATCCGCGAAGTTCGTCGTCTCCATCTTTATGGCAATGTAATTTCTGATATCTATGAAGAAATTCAACAACGGCTCGTGCTGCTCTACAGGCGTTTCCTCGTAAAAGTACTTTCCTACCCATCCCACCGCTGCCAGGGCGCCGTCCATCAATTTTACAATTTCGGCGACGGTTATTTTGCCGGGATTCTTTATCAGCCTATATCTTCCTTCCCCATTGCTTCCGGTTTTTATATATCCTCCATTTTTGAGAAGCAGCAGGATTTGCCTCAAGTACTTTTTCGGGATATTCTTCCTGTTTGAGATTTCTTCTATTTTAACATATCCTTTCTTATAATGCTGTGTTAAATCGATCAACGTCAAACATGCATATTCGCTCTTTATTGGCAATTTCATCTATGATCCCCCGATATTTCTTAGCTTTGTATATCCATATGCCGTTAAAGCCTATGCCGAATATTTCATCTTTATATTCCGTTATTCTTCCTCTACATCGGGAATTTCAGTATAGTAATCAATCCGAGAGCCATGGTGAGAATACCAATGATGATTTTAATTACTTTACTTTTTAGAACTTTCACCGTTAGGGCGGATAACGGTACAGAAACGACCGCTCCGATTATGAGATAGGGAGCCAAAACCCAGTCTATAGCATCCTTTGTAAGGACGTAAGCTATTACACCCACTATACACGTAATCCCTTCAGCCAACGAAGTTATCGCTACACGTTTTTCTCATTAACCCCGGAGACCAGCTGCCCTCCTACAACGACGGGACCGTAACCACCCCCGCTAATCCCCTTGTTGAAAGAGGCGATCATACCGAGGATTGTGATCTTCTTCCAGGAAAACGCGTACTCCCTGTTTATTGTGGCGATTATTACGATTCCGATTAAGGCTATCAGTATCCCTATATACAGCTTTAGGTAAAATTTAGGCAAATTTATCGACAGAAAAACGTCTGCAACGGTACCTGTAACGCTGCATAATGCTATGATTATGACGATCTTGAGGCTCCTCGGGAATCCGATTCTTAAGCTGTTTAAAACTCCTATCTCTTTTTAATGAAAAATACATTTTTTTGATATTCATGGTCCTTGGCTTAAAATTGACATTACCGATCGTGTGGTGGGTGAAACCGGCCAATAATCCGGTGAGGAACTCGGAGAGCAAGACGGAGGGAACAACTTGAAGAGGCTCATATCCCATAAATAACAACAACGGAGTCAAAGTAGTCCCGTAACCTATACCCAATGAGGAATCAATATATTCAGCACAAAATGCCAATAAATTATAATTACTCCTATTTCCAAACCTAAATCGAAAAACATTTTTATTAACCTTAAGAAAGACCTAGAAAACCATATGAGAGAACCTTTAAAATATTTATTGTTCTATCGACAAAACTAATTCAGCTTTTCTAAAGTTTTTTGATGACCAATCAAGCTATTGTTTCCATCCCCTCTATGACAAAAAAACTTAAAGGCATTAAAAATTGAAAGTCTAATTAGCCTAATTGGTTTTTCCTAGTAGAGCTGAATATCTATTTGTTTTAGTCTATCTAAAGAATTTTATTATAACTATCAAATGTATGTTGAAATAAAACGAAATAGATTAGAACAAA
>CAZIWT010000121.1:0-11120 GCA_964542895.1 uncultured Thermodesulfobacteriota bacterium | reverse complement strand
GAGATTAGATTGATCGAAAACGGATTAATCGAAATTGTATTTATCAAAAACGGATTGATCGAAAATATATGTTACTAAAAGTAGAAAAGTACTCCTTCATCAACGCCAAGATCAGGGGGATGAAAAGCCGCCTCTTCGACGGGGCCAGATACAAACAGCTCATGGAGACCACCCAGCTCGACGCGTTGCTCAAGGCATTGATCGATACAGACTACGGAGAAGAGCTTTCGGAGCTCGGTTCCGGTGATGTCGAGATTACCGAGGTCACCAGGGCCCTGGACAGAAGTCTTATCGCCACATACAAGACGGTCCTAAAATTCTTCACCCCAAAAAATGAAAATGACTTCATAGTCAGTCTTATTTCGAGGCTTGAGGTGGAAAACCTCAAGATAATATTGAGGGGGAAGTTCAAGGGCATAAGCCCCATTATGATAAGCGACGCGTTGATTCCCACGAACGGCCTCTCCAATGTGGATTACGACGGGCTGATAAACAGCAAGGACATCGACGAGTTCGTGTCCGACCTGGGCCAGACCCGCTACGGGATCCCGCTGAGGCATGTGCTTCCCCTCTTTATGAGGGACAGGAGGACGGCGCTGCTCGAGCGTCCCCTGGACGAGACCTACTATACAACCATGTTTGAAAACCTCAAGAATCTCACGAGCGACGACAGTGAGATCATGAGAAGATACGTCGGGACGATCATAGACTGCTTCAACATCATGGGGACCTTGAGATACAGGCTCTATTACGACGTGCCCCCGGATATTGTGAAATCAATTATTATCCCGATAAAATATAGACTTACAAAGACGGAGTTGGAGTCGTTGATCCAGGCCACCGAAGAGGACTACAGAAATATAGTGGATAGTTCGTACTACGGGAGACATGTGGGGAGTTACCGCGATCTCCCGGAGCTCGAGATGGACCTGAACCGAATCATGGCGGCCGCCGCCCGAAAGGTGCTCTCCGGCTCTCCGTTCAATATCGGCACCATCATCGGCTATCTCGCCCTGAAGGAGCTCGAGGTGGGAAACCTCAAGTGCATAGCCGAGGGTAAAAGACACAACCTGACGGAAGACGAGATATCGGAGAGCCTTGTGATGTAGGGTGAATTTTTTGCAATGTGGATTGATTGAATTTGGTTAGTAATTGGAATATAATTATAGCTGTCTCGTTGATCTGGAGTTGAATATCGACCTGTAAATCGGCAATTTAAAAACTGACAATCTGAAAACTGGCGATCTCTGAACTGGCAATCTGAAAAACGGCGACCCGAAAATTTCCCATACGGCACCATTTGAATGGAAAGCCAAGTGGTGTTAAAAGTCGTTCCCTTAAATCTTTAAAGGGTAAACCGCTTAAGTAAAATTAAGGCCGAAGGGGTAAATAGATGTTTCGTCCAGTGCCAATGATCAGGGCCAATATCCTTATCCTCGATAGGGACCTTGCCGTTGTGACCAAGGAGATAGGCCGCCTCGGTATAATGCACCTCGAGGAGGTCGGACAGACGCCGGGCCTCTTGGATATGGGCTGGACGCCGGGAGAGGAGCTGGAGGTGGTCTCCCGGTACCAGAACGCCAAGAGGCTCCTCGACGAGATCATCGAAGACACCGAAATCCCCGAAGACACCCCGATAGTCCCCGACAATTTCGACGTAAATCCCTTAAAAGATATCGACGCCCTCGAGGAGAAGATCGAGGGCTACCACAATCGGATAAAGCCCATCGGCGACGAGGTCCTCTCCCTGAGGGATATGCTTGTATCCGAAGAGGATAACCTCAAGAGGGCCAAAAACATGATCGGGATAAACGCCGATCTTGAAAGGATACGGTCCTTGAAGACCCTCCATATGTCGATGGGCTACTTTCCGTTGAAGGTCTCCCGTCAACTCGAAGAATATATAACCACCCAGTATACCTCCTATATCCGGCTTGACACCCGGGGCGACCGGGAGCTGGGGGCTCTCTTCTGCCTCGTGGAGGACGCAGATAAGCTGGAAGGTGAGATGAAAAAGGTGGGATTTGAGCCTATGCCGCTTCCTCACGACTGCAGCGGCAGTCCGGAAGAAGCGATAAAGGAGATCGAGGCCAGGATAGAGAACATCAAGATCAGGATTACGGAGAGCGAAAACAAGCTGAGGGGCTTCGGCTGGACCGAGAGGGGAGAGATCTTAAATACAAAGGAGCACCTCGAGACGAACCTCGATATCCTCAAAGCCGTGAAGTCGATGGGAATATCCGAGAGCACCGCCCTCATTACCGGCTGGGTGCCCGCGAACAAGGTAGACAAGTTAGAGGAGACCCTGAAAGACACCCTGAAGAATCCATTCTACTTGAGCACGACCAAACCCGAGGAGATGGATGAGGTGAGAACCGGCAGGGTAAAGGTACCGGTAATATTCAAAAACCCGAAGTTTTTGGCCCCCTTCGAGACCCTCGTTACCACCTACGGCCCGCCCAACTATAACGAGATCGAGCCCTCCTCGATAATAGGGATGGCGTTCATAATACTCTTCGGCGTGATGTTCGGGGACGTAGGCCACGGGCTCTGCCTTTTCCTCATAGGTCTATTCATAAAGAAAAAATACGAGGCCGCAAAGGACCTCGGGAGCATCCTGAACATGGCCGGGATCTCCTCGATCTTTTTCGGAGTGCTCTTCGGAGAGGTCTTCGGCTACCACGCAATCCACTACGGATTTGTTTTCAGCCCGATGGAGAATATAGATCCGCTGATGATATCTGCCATAGCCTTCGGGATATTCTTCATCAGCATCGGCCTTATTATTAATATCATAAACTCCATCAGGGCGAGGGATTTCGAGGAGGGGCTTTTAGAGAGCCACGGTCTCGCGGGTACCCTCTTCTACTGGGGGGCCATATTCGTAATCGTGGTCATGTTTGCCAAGCCGGAAGCCTTAAATATCCCGACGTGGGGGATAATCTCGATCGTGGGGATTCCGCTTTTGATCATCTTCTTGAGGGAGCCTATCTACCATCTCTTCGCCAACAAGAGGCCGCTGATAAAGGAGCCGGGCGAATATTTTCTCGGGTCTCTTGTGGAGATTCTGGACACATGCACCGGCTTTCTCTCAAACAGCGTCTCGTTTATCAGGGTGGCCGCCTTCTCTCTGGCCCACGTGGCGCTGATGGGGGCGATCCTGATGCTGGTGGAGATGTTGAAAAAAGAAGGTGCGTTCAGCCTCGCCTCAATACTTGTTATGGTGGGGGGAAACCTGCTCGTTATCGTCCTCGAGGGCCTCGTTGTGTCAATACAGTCGGTGAGGCTAATCTATTACGAGTTCTTCGGCAAATTCTACAGGGGGGAGGGGAAGATATTCTCCCCCATGAAGATAGGGGCCTTTGGCGACGAAAAATAAAATTATCAAGTAAAAGGAGTTGTTTTATGAAGATCAAGAAGATAGTTGTAGGACTGATATTGCTCAACGTCATACTCGCTGTTGGGATGACCGGCGCGATTTTTTTCGGGGCCTTGACCCCCGATGTCAGCTACGCATTTCAGGAGGAAACCGAAGGAGGAGGCGCCCCTGCACCCCATGACGAGGCGGTGGACACCGGGGGCGGCGGCGTCTCCGATCAGGTTAAATCCTGGGGATACATCGCGGCGGCGCTGGCCACAGGATTTTCCTGTATAGCCGGCGGTATCGCCGTAAGCGGTGTCGGCTCCGCAGCCATGGGAGCGCTCAGCGAAAAGCCGGACCTCGCCGGCCGCGCCCTTATCTTCGTGGGACTGGCGGAGGGGGTCTGCATCTACGGGCTGATCATCTCCATTATGATCCTCGGGAAGCTCGGATAGCGGCGAAGCGGGACGGAAAATGGAATTTTTTGTAATCGGTGACAACGACACCGTTATAGGCTTTTCCCTCGCGGGAATTGAAGGCAGGAGTGTAAACAACTCCCGGGAGGGATTGATGGCGCTCAACGAGGCCGTGGAGTCGGAAAAGATAGGGATCGTCCTGATAACGGAGAGGGTGGCCCAGGAGATAAGGCCGGAGATCGAAGATATTATCATAAACAGGAGTCTCCCGCTCTTGGTGGAGATTCCCGATATCGAAGGCCCCCTCGAAGACAAGATCACCATTTCCGATCTGGTTAAGAGCGCCATAGGGATCAAGATCTGATTATTGAGATTTTTTAAAGAGGATTGCAAATGGCACCCTTAGAGTCTGTTGACAGCCTGGGACATATCGTCTTGAACGAGTCGAAGGACAAGATGGAGTGGATTATCCAGAGCGCAGAGGAGACCAAAAAGAAGATATTGGAGGACGCTGAAAACAGGGCTAAGGAGAACTCAGACAGAATAATCCAGACAGGGAAACAGCTGGGGGAAAAGGAGAGACAGAAGCTTCTTTCCACCGCCGAGATGGATGTGAAGAAGATCGTCCTGAACTCCAAGGAGGGCTTGATAGAGGAGACCTTTCTCAAGGCTCGTCAGAAGTTCAACGAGCTAAAGAAGACGAAGAAGTACAAAGAGATACTCATAAATCAGATCGAGTCCTCCATTCAGGAACTCGAGGGGAAGGAGTTTACGGTCGATGTCTACGAGGGGGAGGGGTTGGAGCTCACCAAGGAGATTGTCCAGAGGATGGCCAAGAGCACGAAGCGAAGGGGATTGAAGATAACTCTAAACGAGGTTTCGGAGGATATGGGTGGGGTTATCGTTCGGGAGAAGGAGGGCAAGGTCTCGATCAACAACACCTTTGACAGTATTCTTGACAGGAAGAAGAACGAGATAAGGGTCAGGATTTCCGAGATTCTTTTTGAATAAGGAGAGATGATGGAAAACAAGGTCGGCACCGTTATTTGGATAAGCGGTCCGGTAGTAAAGGCCAGGGTCGAGCGGGAGCTCGATATGATGGAGATGGTCATGGTGGGCGACGACAAGATATCCGGGGAGGTCATCGAGCTCGAGCAGGACGTGGCCACGATACAGGTCTACGAGGAGACAACCGGCTTAAAACCCGGGGCGGAGGTATTCGGCACCGGGCTTCCCCTCTCGGTGGAGCTGGGGCCCGGGCTCATAAGTAACATCTACGACGGGGTACAGAGGCCGCTGGAGACGATATTGAAATCCACCGGCGATTTCATCGAGCGGGGGGTACAGGTGGCCCCCCTCTCCAGGGAGCTGAAGTGGAAGTTTACGCCTGCCGTCTCCGCCGGCGACGACCTCAAGGGGGGAGCAGTGCTGGGGACGGTCCCGGAGGGATTCGTTGTAACCCACAAGGTCCTTTTGCATCCCCATATGTCGGGAAAGGTAAAAAAGATCGTCCCGGAAGGGGAGTACACGCTGGACGATGTGATATGCGAGGTGGATACGAAGAAGGGGGTGGAAAAGGTAAAGATGTATCACCGGTGGCCCGTGAGGGTGGGAAGGCCTTATGCCGGGAGACTCGCGCCGTCCATTCCCCTTATTACGGGACAGAGGATTATAGACACCTTTTTTCCCATCGCCAAGGGGGGGACGGCGGCGATCCCGGGGGGATTCGGCACGGGCAAGACCGTAACCCAGCACAACCTCGCCAAGTGGTCGGACGCCGACATAATCGTCTATATCGGGTGCGGGGAGCGGGGAAACGAGATGACCGGAGTCCTCGTCGATTTCCCGGAGCTGGAAGACCCCAGGACCGGAAAGCCGCTGATGGAGCGGACTATCCTTATCGCCAACACTTCCAACATGCCGGTGGCGGCCAGGGAGGCCTCCATCTACACGGGTATCACTCTGGCGGAGTTTTACCGGGATATGGGCTACGACGTAGCCATCATGGCGGACTCCACCTCCCGCTGGGCGGAGGCGTTAAGGGAGATCTCCGGGCGCCTGGAGGAGATGCCGGCCGAGGAGGGCTTCCCGGCGTATCTGGCGACCCGGCTCGCCGAGTTTTACGAGCGCTCCGGGCGTGTGGAGACCCTGGGGGGGGAGATGGGTTCGGTAAGCGCCATCGGCGCCGTGTCGCCCCCGGGGGGTGACTTCTCGGAGCCGGTAACCCAGCACACCAAGAGGTTCGTCAGGTGCTTCTGGGGACTGGATAAGGAGCTGGCGTCGGCCAGATTCTACCCCGCCATTAACTACATGGAAAGCTACAGCGAATATATGGACGAGGTGGAGACGTGGTGGAGGGAGAACGGCGACAGGGACTGGAAGGTGATGAGAAACGAGGCGATGGAGATCCTGCGCCACGACGACAAGCTGCAGCAGATCGTGAGGCTCGTGGGGGAGGACGCTTTGCCTGACGAACAGAAGCTGGTGGTGGACGGAGCCAAGCTGATTAAAAACGCCTTTTTACAACAGAGCGCCTTTGATGACATCGACATGTACTGTATGCCCAAAAAGCAGATAAAGATGATGATTCTTATTATGCACTTCTATCAAAGGGCGAAAATCATAATAAATCAGGGAGTGCCTATCTATAAGATAAGGGAGCTTACGATATTAAATGAGCTCAACAGGATGAAGGGAAAGATCGAAAACGAAAAGATAGAGGATTTTGAAAAACTACTCAAACAGGTTGATGACGAGTTTGATACACTCATTTCCTGATCAAAGGAGTTGAAGTGATGGCGGTTGTAAAAGAATATGTAGGTCTATATAAAATTAAAGGTCCACTGATATTCATCGAGGGGATAAAGGACGTGGGATTCGAGGAGATGGTGGAGATAACGTCCCCGGACGGTGACAGGCTTCACGGAAGGGTCCTGGAGATCAGCAGCAATCTCGCCGTGGTGGAGGTCTTCGAGGGGACAAGCGGGCTGAGCATCACCGGGAGCAAGGTGAGGTTTTTGGGTGAGCCGTTGAGGCTTCCGGTATCCACCGATATGCTCGGGAGGGTCTTCAACGGACTGGGCGCCCCGATAGACGGCGGCGCCGAGCCGATTACCACGATACACAGGGATATAAACGGCGCGCCCATTAACCCGATAATAAGGGAGTATCCCCGCGATTTCATCCAGACGGGCATCTCGACCATCGACCAGATGAACACGCTGGTTCGCGGGCAGAAGCTCCCGATATTCTCAGGCTCCGGGCTTCCCCATAACCAGCTTGCGGCCCAGATCGTCAGGCAGGCGAAGATTCTGGGGGAGGAGGAGGAATTCGCCGTGGTATTCGCGGCGGTGGGGGTAAAGCATGACGTGGCGGACGTCTTCAGGAAGAGCTTCCAGGAGAGCGGTGCGTTGAAAAACGTCGTGATGTTTTTGAACCTCGCAGACGACCCCTCCATCGAGCGCCTTGTGACGCCCCGCTGCGCCCTTACGATGGCCGAGTACCTCGCCTTCGACAAGGGGATGCATGTCCTTGTGGTGATCACCGACATGACCAACTACTGCGAGAGCTTAAGGGAGATCTCCACCTCGAAGGGGGAGGTCCCCAGCAGGAAGGGGTACCCCGGCTACCTCTACTCCGACCTCTCGTCGATATTCGAGAGGGCGGGAAAGATAAAGGGGAGAGCCGGCTCCATCACGCAGATCCCGATTTTGACCATGCCGAACGACGACATCACCCACCCGATCCCAGACCTCTCCGGATACATCACCGAGGGGCAGATAGTCCTCTCTAGGGACCTCGACAAGAAGGGGATCTATCCCCCCATCAACGTCCTGCCGTCCCTCTCCAGGCTTATGAACGACGGGATAGGGGAGGGAAGGACGAGGGAGGATCACATGAACCTGTCAAGCCAGCTCTACTCCGCCTATGCCACCACGAAGCAGGTGGAGATGCTCGCCTCGGTCATCGGCGAGGATGAGCTATCCAAGGTGGACAAGAAGTACCTCGAGTTCGGCGAGGAGTTTGAAAAGAGGTTCATCTCCCAGGGGATGGACGAAGACCGCTCTATATTCAAGAGCCTGGAGCTCGGATGGGAGCTCGTCTCGATCCTCCCCAGGGCGGAGCTCGTGAGGGTCAAAGAAGAGCAGATCGAAAAATATATGCCGTCACCGCTGGAGTAATTGGATATGGCCAACAAGCTTAACGTTTCACCGACAAAGAGTAACCTGATAAAAATCAAGGGGCAGCTGGACTTCGCCAAGGACGGCTACCAGCTTCTGGACCAGAAGCGGGAGATCCTCGTCATGGAGGTAATGCACATGATCGAGGATGTGAGGCGTGCGAGGAAAAATGCGGAGGAGGTCCTCTCCAAGGCGTACCGGGCCCTAAGACGCGCTCTGATGAGGATGGGGGTCAACAAGGTGGAGGCGGTGTCGATGGCCGTTATGCCGGATATCTCGATTAAGGTCACAGACAGGACGATCATGGGGGTGGTCGTCCCCATTATCGACATCACCAAGACGGAAAAGAGACCCTATTACTACCCGGGTGGGACGGAGAGCTCCGTTGACGAGGCGGCGACGAGGTTCAGGGAGGCGCTGGAGAGGTTGGTTGAGCTGACGGAGGTGGAGGTGGCGGTCTGGAGGCTCGCCATCGAGCTCAAGAAAACGCAGAAGAGGGTGAACGCCCTTGAAAATATCTTTATCCCCCAGTACGAGGAGACGCTGAAATTCCTCGAGGACAACCTCGCGGAGAAGGAGAGGGAGGCATTTTTCCAGATGAAGAGAGTGAAGGCCAAGCTGGCGGAAAAAGCACCTCCTCTATAAATATAGATATATAAGTCTTTATAGGAGATGTTTATATGTTTAAGAGGATTATGGTTCCCATAGAGACAAAGGAGAAGTCCGAAAACGCGATTCAAATCGCCTATGAGCTTGCAACGATCCACAATTCCGAAATCATACTCTTTAATGTTATCAGAACCAAGGCCTTGAACGCCGCCGAAGAAATCTCGGAGCTGGAGCGGGAAGAGCAGAGAAAGGAGCTGGAGGAGGACAGATACAAGATGCTCTATTCCATCAAGAAGACCGCTCCCAACAACAGGATGAAAGTATTCATCGATATCGTCGAGGGCGAGCCCGCCTCGAAGATCACCGAGAAGGCGAAAAAGAACAAGGTCGATCTCATAATCATGCCGAAGACCGGCAAGATAGGACCCCGAAGGGTGCTGGTCGGCGATATCTCCGTCAAGGTCGTCGAGTGTACGGACATCCCCGTTATGATGGTTGCCTGATCCCAAAAAGCTTTGCTGTTGTCCCAAATTTCCCTATGACAACACCCTTAAAAGATCCTGTTACTGTTTTCGGTCACTGATCTTTCCAGTCCTCCGATGGTCACTATTGTTATTGTTCCCAATCCCAAATTCCCCCAATTCCCTTCGACCACAACAGATTACGGCCATGATTGGCCATACTTGTTAAAACAATCTACGATTTTTCCACTATCCCGCTGCTTATGGATTTCAGGTCCCCCGATGTCCATTGATTTGTTGCCCCCCGTGGCAATAACGACTTTTTGCCGTTCCCAAGCCCAAATCCTCCAATTCCCCTCGATCTCCGCAAATGACAGACACACTCTCCACACTTGCCATAGTTGCCGTGCTTGGCCATAGTTGCTATACTTGCCATACTTGATATTATAACAATTTGTGCCCCCCCTATGGCCGCATATGGAAGCCGTCGTTGTTGTAATATCCAACCTGCAACCCGCAACCTGCAACCCGCAACCTGCAACCCGCAACCCGTTTTGCCCTCTGTGAGCCTTATAAGCGGATGCCCGGTTCCGATTCTTCGGCTTTGCCCTACCGTGGTAATTATATCTGTGGTCAATCCGGCTTCGCATCACTATTTTCCCCTGTACCTTTAATATTGTTTTAACTTGATTTTTCACCCCCTGTTGTGTTAAAAGGAAACCGGGCTTTAAATACAGATTTATAACGACTCAGACGAGAGGTTCATATCGTGTTTTTGAGAAGCGTGTTTTTGAGAAGCGTGTTTTTAAAGAGCGTGTTTCCAAAGAGATTACTAATTCTTTTGGCCGTAGCGACCTTCGCGCTTATGGGGAAGGCGGCCGTCTCCGAGGAGACCGGGAAGAGCGTCTGGGACAAGGCGCAGGAGATGATGGACGAGGGTAGATACGCGGAGGCGGTTTCCCTCTACTCCTTCGTCATCGAGGGGAACACCACAAATCCCGACATCTACGACGCCTACTTCAGCCGCGGTATCGCGCTATCCTATCTCAAGAAGTTCGACAAGGCGCTCGAGGACTACACAAAGGCGATCGAGCTTAAGCCTAAATTCAAGGATGCCTATCTGGAGAGGGGCCTGCTCCGGCTTGCAATGAAGAAATTGGACGATGCGATCGCCGATTTCGACATGGTCATAAAGCTCGACTCGAAAAACTACGTGGCGTACGCAAACCGCGCCACCGCCCACTTCATCAAGGGGAACAGCGTCAAGGCGCTGACCGATATCAAAAAGTCGATCGAGACAAACCCGAATTGCGCCGGCTGCCACTACGCCCACTACAAAATCCTCTGGTCTCTCGAGAGGGACAAAGAGGCGGAAGAGGCGTTTGGAAAGGCCCACTCCTTAAACCCGAGCTACGAGAGACTGGGAGGTAATTGATGAAAGGAACGGAAATTAAACAGCCTATAGAGCCGATGGAGCCGGACGGGAGAAGCTCCCGGAATCGATCTTTTTGTGTGGGTTGTCTGGTGGTGGTCCTTATCTTCGTGGGACTGGTCGTAGCGTCGATAGTGCTCTTCAACAAGGTGCTCGAAAAGAACTTCGATTTCGAGATATTCAATGGCGAAGAGAAAACCGAGGAGCCCAAAATACCCGAATCGGTCACTCCTATCCCCGACCTTAAAGACCTCACCGAGTTCACCGTAATCGAGGAGTCGATGACACACATCAACGTCGGGGTGAAGCCGGAAGTCACCGACGCCGAGATAGAAAAGCTGAATCTCTACCTCTCCAACAAATACTTCTTCAACTCCTCGGTTTACAACATCGCCTACCTTAACAAGGAAGCCCCGGAGTCCGGTGAAGTGATAGCGGTCTACAACTACAACGAGTACACCGGGACGGATAAGCTGACCATCCTGCCGGAAGAGCTGAGGTACCCGGGGGAGTAGGAGTAGGGGGGGATGATTTAACTTTACATTTTGGTTTCAGTTCTCAAGTGTTTCTTGTTGTGTGAAATTTTAACAATCGATAATAATAGGATAAGATATTAGCAAATCTATTGAAGTAAAGAGATTATATATATTCTCTTAACTT
>CAZIWT010000120.1:0-11234 GCA_964542895.1 uncultured Thermodesulfobacteriota bacterium | reverse complement strand
TAAAAAGGGAGCCTTGCTTCCGACTTTGGGCTCTCCTTGACAAGGGACTCTTCTCGTGTTAAAAATCTCAATCATATTTGAAATTTTTAACGCCTTAGCAACGTCAATTTGATTTATGTAAAGGAGATAGAGATGTGTCCTTTAATGCTCTCCGCTGACGATACGGGCCTTGTCGTCGTCGATTTCCAGGCGGCCCTCCTCTCGGCGATGAAGGAGAAGATCGCGGACAAAATCACCAAAAAAGCCGTGATCCTCATAAAGGGGGCAAATATCCTGGGCCTACCCATCGTTGTTACGGAGCAGTACCCCAGGGGCCTGGGAGTGACGATCCCTCCAATAGTCGAGGCGCTGGGCGATACTTACAGGCCGCTTGAGAAGCTCTCGTTTTCCATAATGGGGGATGAGGAGATAAAAAAGAAGGTTGTCGATCTCAAGGTCAAAAATATCGTACTCTGCGGGATGGAGACACACGTCTGTGTCCTGCAGAGCGCGTTGGACCTCGTGGACGTCGGGATTGTCCCCTATGTAGCCGCAGATGCGGTGTCGTCGAGGAAAAAGCTCGACTGGGAGATAGGGATGGACCTCGTCAAGAGGGGCGGCGGAGAGGTGACGTCAACGGAGACGGTTCTCTTCGAGCTTTTGAGGGCGGCGGGCGGAAAAGAGTTCAAGGAGATATCAAGGCTCTTGAAGTAGCCGGATATTTTAGGGCGGGACAAAAGTCTGGCCCCTTGAATGACCGGGGATTTTTTTAAGATTGGGCAGCTCTCGCGATTCAGGGGAATATGGGAATGAATTCACTTTTTGCAGTCAATAATATATAGCTTGACTTTATACCTTCGCTGTGTGAGAATCTAACGATTATAGGATATGGGCCGCAGAGGTATAATCACCCGCGCGGTTTTATTTGAGGACAGGTTAATATTAATATGCCCACATCGGAAGACAAGACGAAAAAACTCCTGAAGATTATGGAGGATGAAGACATACGCGAGCTTATGGGCGAGATCAATAATTATCACCCCGCGGACATTGCGGAGTTCATGAAGTTTCTCGTCCCGGATGAGAAGAAGCTCGTCTTCTCCCTTCTGGATGCGGCGACCGCGGCGGACGTTGTAGTCGAACTCGACGAGGATACGAAACAGCTTATCCTTCAGGAGATCCAGAGCAACAGGATCACCGAGATTGTGGATGACCTCGAGTCGGACGACGCGGCGGATATCATCGACGATCTTCCGGACGAGATCGCCCAGGAGGTACTCGATAAGATAGACGAGGAGGACGCAGAGGAGATCCAGCGCCTGATGCGCTACGATGAGGAGTCCGCTGGCGGTATCATGCAGACGGAGGTCGTCAGCGTCAAGGATAACGCCAACGTCTCCAGGGCCATCAAGGAGATCCGCTCGATGTCCGGGGAAGTGGAAGATATTCACAACGTCTTTGTCGTCGATGCGGACGAGAGGTTGGTGGGGGTTCTTCCCTTAAGGAAGCTGATACTTGCATTGCCTAAAAGTAAGGTCTTTAACATAATGGATAAAGACCCTATAAGCGTCACCGTCGATCTGGATCAGGAAGAGGTGGCCAGAAAATTCAAAAAGTACGACCTCGTAACCATGCCGGTTGTGGACAAGCATGAGAGGCTTATCGGTCGCATCACGGTCGACGACATCGTAGACGTTATCGAGGAAGAGGCGACGGAGGACATCATAAAGCTAACCGGTGCCGCGGATGAATACGCCTGGTCGTCGTCCGTGTTCAAGAACGCCGGCACCAGGCTTCCCTGGCTCTTCGCCAGCTGGGTGGGGGGAATCATCGCATCTATGGTTATCGGGCTTTTTAAAGATACACTCTCCGAGGCGGTGGCGCTGGCGGCGTTTATGCCGGTCATCGCCGGAATGGGGGGAAACGTAGCCTCCCAGTCCTCCACTATCGTGGTTCGAGGACTCGCTATCGGGAGCATCGACGTAAAGAGGCTCTGGCAGGTCGTCTCGAGGGAGGTCAGGGTCGGGATAATATTGGGTGTCACCTACGGGGTGCTCCTGGGGATATTCGCCTGGTTTTATTATCTGGATATCATCAGGCTCTGGATAGTGGTGGGGCTGGGTATCTTCGCCTCGATGACCATAGCCGCCACGATGGGGACATTGATGCCCATTATCCTCGCCAAGCTCAATATCGATCCCGCCGTGGCCTCAGGCCCGTTCGTCAGCACCACCACCGACATCATCAGCATCCTCATGTATTTCACCCTCGCTACTATAATTATCCTGTAGCTGCCATGGCAACGAGAAGAATCATCACCCCCGCCATACTCCTTATGACGAGGGATATGGGGGAGTCGGACCTCTTGGTGGAGCTATTCACGAGGAGGTCCGGTGTCGTCGTAGGGATCGCCAAGGGGGCAAAGAAGAGCAGAAAGCGATTTGTCAACACCTTCGATACGGCAAACCTGATCACGGTCAAGTTCTATCGGCCGAAGGGGAGAGAGCTCTTTTTAATCGAGGACGCCTCCCTGATGAATCCGTTTCCCCACCTGTCGAGGTCTATCATACTTCTGGCGTACGGCGAGTTTACGCTGGAGCTTTTGAGGGAGTTCGCGCCGGAGGGCGAGTCACATGCCGATCTGTTCGACGGGGTCTCCTCGTTTCTCTCCGCCGTCGATGAAATGGGGGCCAAAAATGAGCGTTGGAACGGCTCCTCGATCCCGTCGGTAGAGGGCCTCTTCTGGTCGTACACGCTTAAGTTTTTAAAGAGGCTGGGAATAAATCCCCTCTTCGATCAATGCGTCCGGTGCGGAAAAAGGCTCAACGACAACACCTCGGAAAACGGCACCGACCTGTTTATCCCGTCCGCCGGGGGAATGGTGTGCAAAAGATGCCTCCTCACAAGGGAGGGGGGCGTCCCCTTCTCCAGGGGGACGATCATGGCCCTCGCCAAGGTGGCGGACGCCCCAATGGAAGCGGCCGGGAGGCCTTCGGCGCTGAAGTTCACGTTAAGCTCCCTGAAAGAGATCAGAAAGGGGCTCTTGGCCTTCATCCGTTATCAGGCCGGCCGCTCCCTGAAATCGGCCGACTTCATCGAGCGGTATATCGGGATCGATTGACGGGAGGGGAGGCCGAAATTCGATTGCCGATGCAAATCGCCGATTGATATTTAACGTAAATCTAACTATATGGTACTTGACATCTCGGCAAAAAAAGCTAAATTATAAAGTTAAGAGAAGAATTAAAGGAGGCTAAAGAAGATGCTTTATTTTGATCCTATCTACTTCATTATGGTGGGACCCGCGCTGCTTCTTTCCATGTACGCGTCCTTCAAGGTCAAGAGCGCGTTCGGGAAGTACTCCAAGGTCGCCACGGCCTCCGGGCTTACCGGGGCGCAGGCGGCCGCCAACATGCTGAGGAGCGAGGGCCTGCACGATGTGGAAATAGAGGCGACCAAAGGTTTTCTAAGCGATCACTACGACCCGAGGACAAAGACCCTCAGGCTATCTCCCGATGTGTACTCGGGACGCTCCGTGGCATCCGTTGGGGTTGCCGCCCACGAGGCGGGACACGCCCTGCAGGACGCCAAGGGCTACACGCCCCTGAAGCTCAGGTCGGCCATAGTCCCGGTGGCGAGCATCGGCTCGAAGCTCGCCTGGCCGCTGTTGATCCTCGGCGGGATCATCATGTATATGGGATCCGTTTACGGACTCGTCATGGTAAAAATAGGAATTGTCCTCTTTTCCCTCGCCGTCGCATTTCAGCTGATTACACTGCCGGTGGAGTTCAACGCCAGCAGGAGGGCGCTTGCGGCCCTCTCCTCTTCCGGGATGTTGATGGAAAAGGAGGTGTCCGGTGCGAGGAAGGTCTTGAGCGCCGCCGCCCTGACCTATGTAGCGGCCGCCGCCGCGGCCGTGCTGCAGCTTCTATACTTCCTGTTGAGGTTCGGGCTGTTGGGCGGAAGGGATTAGAGACCACAGTATTTAAGAAACGCGGGGTCGGCGGTAGTCGATTGGATGGGGGGGCGAGGGGATTTTCGACCCTTTCCTTTGTAGTTGACCAATCGATCTTAATCTCCCGCAGAGACCGTCAGGAGGGACGAAAGCGGAAGTTGTAATTTTTGGTGGGTCAATTCTGTTATTGCAGGAGATATCGCGGTGATGGATTGGACTCTCTTTAAAATTTACAAACTGACGTTAAGATAAAAAATCGAAACAAAAAGATTTACAAAGGCTTAAAACTTGGATAGAATACTCCACTCTCTATATTGAGGCTGTCCCATGGCCAAAAAAAAGAGCCCCATATCAATAGGAGCACGCAAGAGCCAGCCTAAAGTTTCCGGGCAGTTTATGATGACCCTGGGGACGTTTCTCGCCGTTATCGCCTCATTCTTCATGGTCGTGCTTATCGTGGGGGCCAGCGCCAGGCTGATCTTCATGATACTCCTCTTCTTCCTCTTCTTCATCCTGTTATTTATCCCCATCTCCATCGCCACGAGGCCGATGATAGACCGCGATGTGATAAACAAGTACCTCGACGAGATCGAGGAGCAGGTCAAGAGGTGGGATTTTCGGGAGAAAGACCTTTGCGACCTGAAGATGTTGAGACAGCACCTGCGGGGGAAGGGGAACAAGGGATACGTGGAGCTTTTTCAGCGGGTGGTTTTCGTACTCTCCGAGATGGAGAAGATAGAGCGCGCCAGGGCGGATTTCTACTGGGACGAGCCCCCGGAGGGGCCGCTGCATTGAAGCTGTGCGTGGGGAGGTCGGGCTGTCTCGTTGTTGCCCGATCATTTTATATACACTACAAAAACAGGCCCGGTTGGTGGAAAATCACTTCCGGGCCTTTGACATACCGACATTTCTCTGCTATCATTCTCTCCTGATATCGAATAAGGCAATATCGAAAAAAAGCAATATAGAATAAAAAGGTGTCCCCATGGATCACGGACTGAACTTCAACGAGATCTCCAAAAAGATATTCGCCCTGCTCAAAAAGAAGGGCGTTGGCGAATCGGAGGTCTACTACCGCGCCTCGAAGCTCCTCACCATATCCTCCGAGGGGGGGGAGGTGGAAGACTTCAGGTTCTCGGAGCCTTACGGCGTAAGCCTTCGGGTCATCGTCAACGGCGGGATGGGATTTTCGTTCTCCACCCACCCGGACAACGGGGCGCTTGCCGACATGGTCGACGACGCCATATCGAGCGCGAAAAA
This sequence comes from uncultured Thermodesulfobacteriota bacterium, assembly GCA_964542895.1. Classification (GTDB taxonomy): domain Bacteria; phylum Desulfobacterota; class Zymogenia; order Zymogenales; family Zymogenaceae; genus Zymogenus. Next base: position 6,040 of record CAZIWT010000120.1, on the reverse strand, counting down.
CTCCACCCCGGACGAGCATTACGCATTGTCGACACCCTCTCCGGTTCCTGATACGGGGACCATATTCGACGACTCGATGGAAGGTATTCCGATAGACGAGAAGGTGAGGAGGGCAAAAGAGGTGGAGGCCGGCGCGCTCTCCGTCGACAAGAGGGTCAAGAGGGTGAGGAGCGCCCAGTACTCCGAGGCGCTCTCTCAGGTATTCTTAAGGAACTCGGGCGGCGTCGACGCGGGCTACAAAAAGAGCTACGTCACCGCCCAGCTGATGGCGGTGGCGCAGGAGAATGGCGACCAGGAGATGGGGTGGAATATCGATTCATCCACTGAATATGCTGATTTGGACCCCCGGGAGGTGGGAAGGGAGGCTGGCGTAAAGGCGGTCTCGATGCTCGGCGCAAAGAGGGCGCCCACCGGGAGGTTCACGGCCCTCCTGACGAGGGAGGTCACATCCGACCTCCTCGATGTGCTGGCGCCGTCGTTTCTGGGGGAGAACGTCCTCAAGGGGAAGTCGATTCTGAAGGGCAAAGAGGGTAAGGAAATAATCTCCCCGGAGCTCAACATAGTCGACGACGGCCTCCTTCCGGGGGGAGTCGGCACATCCCCCGTGGACGGGGAGGGCGTACCGCAGCGCAGAAACGAGCTGGTTATGAACGGCGTGGTCGAGGGCTTTCTCTACGATCTGCTGAATGCGGGGAGGGCGGGGGTGGACCCGACCGGGTCATCCGTTCGGGGGGGGGTGACGGCGCCTCCCTCTCCCGGCGTAAACAATCTCTATATCGTCCCGGGGGCGGAAGACACAGACTCGCTCCTAAAAAGCGCAGACCGCGGGATAATCATCGCAGAATTGATGGGTGTGCACACGGCAAACCCGGTGACCGGGGAGTTCTCCGTGGGGGCCTCCGGCTTCATCTTCGAGGGGGGCGGGCGCTCCCGGCCCTTCAAGGAGGCGGCAGTATCCGGGGACCTTGTCGGCCTCTTCTCGAGGGTCGTGGCGGTGGGATCCGACCTCAAGTTCTTCGGAAACATCGGGGCGCCGTCCCTGTTGATCTCCGAGGTAGAGCTGAGCGGCGAATAGTTTTGTATTAAAAAACAAACACGAAATCAACTAAAGGCTGTAGCTCCGATAAGAAGTCGATTGAAAAAAATTTCGGGAAGAAAAAAATCCAGGCGGCCATAAATTACAACAAAACCCAAAAGCCGAATTCATCGGCCGGGAATCTCCTGATATAAAAGCTCAGTCATCTTTATCCCGAACGGGGCCCTGCGGCTTTCCCTTTATTACCCAGGTCCCCGTCTTTTTGTCGTAAACCTCCCTGTACCTCAGGGAGCTTCCCTTTTTTCACCCAGGTGTTTGATCATGGCCTTCCGGCTCAATGTTCTTGAAATGGACTACCTTAATATTCCTGATAAAAAGGAGCACCACGTCTCCGCCGTGGATATCTATCGATTGGTAGGTCTTGATCGTCTTGTCGATCTTGTTTATCACAACCTCTCTGTCATACTTTCTTATCGAGCCGTCGGAGCCGACAACCGCAATGTCGTACTTCCCCGCCCTTCCCGATGCGGCAATGGAGGTGTACTCTGCCCTAACCTCCGGCTTTAATACGCCCGAAAAGGAGAGCGGCGCGGCGGGTATCTCGATCCCTGGGCTGTAGGTGAATTTTCCACCCTCCATCTTCAATGTAAGGTCTTCGATCTTGGGAAAGAGCTTTTCGTTTCTACAGACCTCCTCTATGGAAAGACGGATGAGATCGGCATCGGTTATATTGGCTCCCATGTCGAAGTAGCTGATATTTACAACCTTGATCTTCGCCTTGACCGTTCGCGCCAAGGCCGGGGGGTGGACTGTAAAAGAGATCAAGACCCCCAAAAAGGAGACCGCCACAACAAAAAGCGCTAAAGAGCGTAAATGATTTCTTCTGTTCATCTTGTATCCCTTTATAGACCGAAATAGATATATCACATCTTCAATTTTTATCAAGGATAAAAAAATCCCCGCCGTCTTAGCGGGGATCGAATATCTCATTTTACAGGTAGTTCCATAATTCAGCCGCCGATTTGAAAAAATCCTGGGCCGTTTCGGGCCATTAAATATCTCTTGGCATGAGTAAAGTTGGCTATCCCTTCTCCTGTTTCACATATTAATGGAAAGCCTACATCTCTCGCGGAACGAATCGAGATACAAATCTTACAGCTGTCCCGTGAACATGTGAGCCTTTTAACGTCCTGCTCGGGACACGGCTCGGCACCCCTCGGAGCAGTGGGCGACCCTCGGAAGCATAAACCTCTTCATCTTAATCCTCCCTTAAAAGGAACAAATCGAGAAACGGGATAAATCCCTACTAAATTTGTATACATTATAACAACAAGGGTTAATTGTGTCAATAAAAAACTGGACTCTTTTACGGCCTCAATAAATAAAAAAGGGCGGCGGGAAGATATCCCGCTCGCCCCTGATTTTTTAATCTTTATTAGGATTGGGCTTGATGGCCAGCTGTTGTCACACCTTCTCGAAATACTCGATGTCGGTGATCATCGCCTCCCTCCTGTCGTCATCAAGCCACTTCGGCCTTACGCGGTCTCCCCGCTTTACCTTGTCTCCGGGGATTCTGTGAAGTATCTTCGTCGAGGCGCCGTCGAGCTTGATCAGCGCCATCGTGTATGGGATGTCAAGCATCGGGCAGAATTTCTTGAAGTACTCCTCCTCGTAGTTGACCACGGTGAGCTCCTCGACGGTTCCCTCGGGGCCGACCTCGACGAGCTCGGTTATCTTCGAGAAGTCCCTCTCGCAGCGGGAGCGCGGCGGGAAGTAGACCCTGTCGCACTTTTCGCACCTCGCCCCGAGGATCTTCTTTTCGTCCCTCAAGGCGATCAGCGCCCTGGACAGAAACACCCCGGCGAAGTAGCGGTAGGGGATACTCATCAGGCCCCTCTTACCGAAGCAGTCTTTTTGATCCAGCGGCAGTTTATCTGTGGTATACATATCTTTCTCCCTTTGTTTTCGTTTCGACCCGCTTGACTATTAATCCTCCGCCAGCACCCACCCCTCCAGGTCGGAGGGACGGGCTTCCCGCTCCTCCTTCCAGACCGGAACTACCCTCTTTCCGGGGGCGAGCTTTTCCGGGTCGTGCTCCAGGCAGAAGTGGAAAAACCCGCCGCCGTTGGGCAGGGCGACGATGAGCGTCGTGTAGGGGACCTCCCGCATGATGCCGGTCAGCGGATTCACCGTGGGGAAGTGGACTACGTCGAACGTGGCGATGTAACCCCACTCGTCCAGCTTCACCCACTCGGTCGGCTCTTCGAAGCACTTGGGACAGACTATCTTCGGCGGGAAGAGGACGTTTCCGCACTTGCCGCAGCGGTTTCCCCAGAGCTCCTTATCCTTGAGCTTGTTCAGCATGTGTCCCATGATCGGCCCCGTGGCAAAGGTCCCCGGTATCGCCATCTCATAGCGGATCTCGACGATTTCCCTTCCCTCTTTATCGGTCTTGGTACCCATAGGTAAAACCTCCTTTTTTTATTTATCCGGCTTTTCTGCCCCGAGAAGATGGAGCACCGTCCAGAATGTCCCGCCGAATCCGGTGGACATGGCGAGCTCGACGTCTTTCGGAACCTGATGCTCTCCCGCGTTTCCGCGGATCTGCAGCGCCGCCTCCGCAACCCTTATTATGGCGGTGGCCCCTATCGGGTTGGACGATACCACGCCCCCGGACGGATTCAGCGGAAACCTGCCGTCGATGGCGAAGTCGCCGTTTAAGACCATGTCTATCTGCTCGCCGTTTTCGAGCATCAGGAATTTCCCCACCCAGTCGAGGGCCCACCAGCTCTGGGGATCGTACATCTCGAACACTCCGATCTGCTTTATCGGATCTACGATCCCGTTTCTGGCGTAAAGGACCCTCGCGGCCTCGCCGTGGGTGTCGAGGTCTCCCATGTTTACCAGATCGAAGGTCTCCTGGCGGTGGACCGTTACGTGGTCATGCATCCAGACCGGCTTCTGGGGGAGCTTCTTGGCCAGTTCCTCCGAGACGAAGAGGATGGCGCAGGCGCCGTTCGACTCCGGGCACATGTGAAGGAGCCTGAGGGGCCATGCCAGTACCCTCGACTCCAGGACGTCCTGCCTCGTGATCTCGATCCTCAAATGCGCCTTGTAATTCTTCCTGGCGTTATCGGCCATCAACACCCGAAGCTCAGCCGCCGCCTGGTTCGCCGGCTCGCCGAACTTGTTCATCATCATAACGCCGTGGGTTCCGGTAATGGCGCCGGTCTGCACCTCCCGCTCCCAGAGGGGATCGGCCATGTTCGTGATTCCGGTGGTCGTCATTCCCTCCTCCTGCTTCTCCCACCCGATCGCCAGGACCGAATCGTACATCCCGGACGCGACGAGGTGGTCCGCCGAGCAGACGATGGTTGCCCCAGTGGTACCTCCCGTGGTTATCCTGAAGCCGGCCTTTCCGTAGGCGCCGTCACCCAATACGTGCCACATGTCCGGCTGGTGGACTCCCTCGAAGAGCTCCATATTGCCGTGCACTATGCAGTCGATGTCTTTGAGGTCCATCTTCGAGTCTGCGAGGACCTCCTCCACCGCCTCGGCGACGAGCTCCACCATGTTGATATCCTCCCGGTGTCCGCGGTGGCGGGTCTGACCGATCCCGGAGATAGCGACGTTTCTGGTTCTCTTGGTCATGATTTCACCCCCCCTTGTGCCTTGTCGTTTTCAAGGACCAGAACCGTGTGGAACTGACCCGCGGGCCCGGCCGTGCCGTGCACCAGCGCCCTGTCGGCGTCCTTCACCTGATAGCCTTTCGCCTCCCCCCTGAGCTGGTAAAAGGCCTCCGCCCCCCTCACGATTCCGGAGAGTAAAAGCGGATTCCCGCAAAGCTGGCCGCCCGAAGGATTGACCGGGAGCCTTCCCCCCATATCCGTCTCCCCCGACTCGAAGAGCTCCATCCCCTTCCCCGGCTCGACAAGCCCCAGTCCCTCGTACCAGAGCGGCTCCTGGTAGGTGGCCTGGACGCTGATCTCGGCCACGTCGAACTCCTCCATCGGGTCGGTGATGCCGGCGATCCGGTATGCGCTCCACGCCGCTTTTTTAAGGCTCATAGACTCGTAGAGGTTCCTGTCGCCCAGGTAGTAGGAGTCGTAGCAGTTCCCGTAACCCGTAATCCAGACCGGTTTGTCGGTTATGACCCTCGCCTTTTTCTCCTCGGCGAGGATCATGCAGACCGCCCCGTCGCTTACAGGATAGAGGTCGAGCTCCTTGATGGGCGAGACAACCGCCTTGGACTTAATGACATCGTCCACCTTGATCTTCCCGGTGCGCTGGGCGTTCGGGTTCTTCGCGCCGTTTTTGGCCGCCCTGACGGCAACCTTCGCAAGCTGTTTTTCCGTGACACCCCACCTGTTTATGTAAGATTCCGCCTGGAGTCCCAGGGCCTGGGTGTAGTCCATACCCAAGAACCTCGTGTAGAAGGGCTCGAAGGCGTGGAAGGTCACTATGTTTCTCGAATCTACCTGCGATTCCTTCCCGTGGGCCAAGACTATAACGATGTCGTAATGTCCGGAAGCTATCCCCGCCGCGGCGTATTGGATCGCCTCGGCACCGTCGCAGGCGACCTTTTCCTCTCCCCCCCACCTTCCCGTCCCCACAAGGTCGCCCATAGGTCCGTCGGAGATGGTACGCTGATCGAAGAAGTCGTCGGAGCACGTAACGGCGAAATCTATTCCCCTTCCGGGAATAAAATCGAGCCCCGTGTCGTCAAGACATCTCCTGACCAGTGGGTAGCACATCTCCTGAAAGCGCTCATCAGCCTTGTTCTCCTCGAACTTCGTCTGGTGGGCGCTGACGATGGCTACATTTCGTAACATACAAAATCCTCCCTATATAGTACATGAGAAAATCCTTCCCGAGCCCCGCTTTGTGATACAGCCTTTTTCACGTATCCCTTCAACCGACGTCGATTTATCAAATAATAAGACCCCTATCATGGATTGACTAATCAGTCAAGACATAAAGACCGTGTGAAATTTTTGAATTTTT
>CAZIWT010000119.1:0-11306 GCA_964542895.1 uncultured Thermodesulfobacteriota bacterium | reverse complement strand
GGCCGGCAATATTTGGGGGGGCCGGGAATATTTGTGGGGGGGGCAGGAATATTATGGGTGGGCAACATCTACTTATAGAGGACGTCATTATAATTAGGGGTCGGGGGGTTGGCAATATTGTTGTAGAGTCGGCTGAAGTTATGAGAAAACGGGGCTTGATGGAGGATTGTCTTTTTAGATAAAGATAGATTTTTGCCAACATCTTCAACGACGACGCAAACATGTAATACAAACAACGCTATGATTCATAGCCGGAGGTGATAAAACCTTGGCGGGAAAAATCCCCGAAAGTACCATCAGCGAGGTTATCGAGAGGGCGGACATTCTCGAGGTGGTGGAAAAATACGTCCCCTTGAAGAAGAAGGGGAGAAACTTCATGGGCCTCTGTCCCTTCCACTCCGAGAAGACCCCCTCCTTCTCCGTGAATCCCGAAAAGGGCCTCTTCAAATGCTTCGGGTGCGGAAAGGGGGGCACGGTCCTGACCTTCCTGATGGAGATGGAGGGGATGACCTTTCCGGAGGCGGTGAGGGAGCTGGGCGGCCGCTACGGCGTCAGGGTGGAGACCGCCGCCCCGACCCCGATGGATAAAAAAAGGGACGATAAAAGGGAAAGGCTCTACGTCATAAACAGGGAGGCGGAAAAATATTTCATAGAAACCCTTAAGAGTGACGCCGGGAAGAGCGCGGTCAAATACCTCAAGGAAAGGGGTATAGACGGAAGGACGGCCAAAGACTTCTCGCTCGGATTCGCCGTCAGAAAGTGGGAGGGTCTTACCAAGCACCTGAAGGATAAAGGGATAACCGAAAAGGAGATCGAGGAGGCAGGCCTCGCGATAATGGGGGACAAGGGCTTCTACGACCGGTTTCGGGGGAGGATCATCTTTCCCATAAGAGACCACCGGGGAAGGCTCTCCGGCTTCGGCGGTAGGACCATCGAAGAGGACTATGAGCCGAAGTATATGAACTCCCCGGAGACGCCGGTCTATCACAAGGGGGAGATCCTCTACGGGCTCAATATAACCAAAAACGAGGCCAGGAGGGCCCGATACGCCATAATAGTCGAGGGTTACCTCGACGCGATCGCCCTGTGTCAGGCGGGGATCAAAAACGTCGCGGCGACCCTCGGAACGGCGCTGACCCCGGAGCACCTGAAGATACTCAAGCGCTACGCCAACGAGGCTGTCCTTATCTTCGACTCCGACGAGGCGGGCGGAAGGGCGGCAGAGAGGACGCTCTCCCTCTTCGGGGAGGGAAAGATGTACGCCAGGGCGGCGGTCCTCCCCGAGGGAGAGGACCCGGACTCCTTCATCCGCAAGAGGGGGAGCGCCGAGTTTTTGAAAATAATCGAGGACGCAAGGGACATCTTCGACTTCTGCCTCGGCAGGATATACAAACGCCACGACCTCAACACGGCAAAGGGCATAACAGAAGCACTGGACGAGGCCTCGTACGTGGCCTCGATAAAAAAGCTCCCCCAGGAGATCGACTTCTACGTCAGGAAGATCGCGGAAAGGCTCAAGGTCGGCGAGGAGTCGGTGAGGCTTAACGTAAGCAAAAGGATAAAGAGAGAAGATAGATACGCCGCCGCTCAATCGAGACGCGAAGAAGAGACCGTGGCAGAGAAAAAGGGGCCGACAAAAGCCTTCAAGCCCCCGGAGGTGGAATCGAGGCTATTCAAGATGGCGGTAAACTACCCGAAGCTCCTAAGGGAGGCCGGCCTCAAAGAAGAACATTTGGCCCTCTTTGTCGACGAGACCTTAAGGGGCCTTGTCGAAAAGATTCTCAAGGGGGAATCCCCGGAGAACGGGGTAAACGTTGCGTCCCTGATCTCAAGCGAAGCAGATCCGGTGATCAGGGAAAAGCTGATCGATCTCTCGGTGGTCGAGGACGACGAAATCGACGACGATGAGATGGCCCTTGCGATAATCACGGACTGCATCAAGAGCCTGAACATAAAGGACTCGAAGATAAGATACGAGGATATGAAGCGGAGGGCGATCGAGATCGACGAGGACGAGACCAGACAGGAAGTACTGAAGGAAATTATAAATATTAAAAAGAATATGAAGAGGTGATTTCATGGCTAAGAACTCCGGAATTGATGAGGTTGAGGTAAAACAGCTCATTAATTTGGGAAAGGAGAGGGGTTACCTTACTTTCGACGAAGTCAACGAGATTCTGCCTCCGGGCCTCTACCCCGATCAGCTTGATGATATCATGAGCATCTTCGGCGAGTTGGACATAGACATCGTCGATCCGCCCAAGTCTTCAAAGCTCCATAAAACGGAAAAGGCAAAGCTCTCCAGGGACGAATCGGGTGAAGTCGACGACGAAACAGACGACGATAACGAAGCCGAATCCGAAAAAGAGGAGGTCGAATTTCTCCCCGGCAATATCGGCAAGACCAACGATCCCGTAAGGATGTACCTCAGAGAAATGGGGTCTATCTCGCTGTTGACCAGGGAAGGGGAAGTGGAAATTGCAAAGAGGATCGAGAAGGGAGCCATCATCATAAGGGAGACGGTCCTGAACACACCTCTGGCACTACGGGAAGTCACTATCCTGTCCGAAAAGATGTTAAAGGACAAGGTCAGGATAAAGGACGTCGTCAGGGGGCTCAACGATGAATACTTGATCACCAAGAAGGACGAAAAGGACAGAAGGGACTCTTTTATCTCGGCCGTCAATAAGCTCAGGACGATAGATGAGAAGATAAAAAAGGACAAAAAGAAGGTCTCCTCCACAAAGAACAAGGAAAGGCTAAAAAGCGGGATCAAGCGGTCCCAGACCAAAATGGTCAATTTGTTCAACGACATGGATATGGACAAAAAGTTTGTTCAAAAACTCGCCGCAAAGCTCAAGGGATACATGGAGAGGATCGAAAAAGCCGAATCGGAGATTAAGGAGATCGAGAAAAAAACCAAGACGCCCGCAAAGGATCTGAAGAAGATCTTCAAAGAATCGGACAAGGGCAAAGACGAGACGAAGGAGGCCGCAAAGGCCCTGAAGGTGTCCATGGAAAAACTCGATCTAATGAAGAAAACCTTCAGGAATTCCCAGCGAAAGATAAATAGGATCAATCAGGAAGCGGAGATGACCTCCAAGCAGATCAGGGACACCATAAAGAAGGTCGAAGGCGGCGAGGTGGTGGAGTCGGAGGCCAAAAACGAGCTCGTCAAGGCAAACCTCAGGCTTGTCGTCAGCATAGCCAAGAAATACACCAACCGCGGTCTCCAGTTCCTGGACCTGATCCAGGAGGGAAACGTGGGACTCATGAAGGCCGTGGACAAGTTCGAATACCAGAGGGGGTACAAGTTCTCTACCTACGCCACCTGGTGGATACGCCAGGCCATCACACGGGCTATAGCCGATCAGGCAAGGACAATCCGCATCCCCGTCCACATGATAGAGACGATAAACAAGCTCATCAGGACCTCCCGATACCTCGTCCAGGAGATGGGACGGGAGCCCACCCCCGAGGAGATCGCCGATAAGATGGAGCTTCCCCTCGAAAAGGTCAGGAAGGTTCTGAAGATAGCCAAGGAGCCGATCTCCCTCGAGACCCCCATCGGCGAGGAGGAGGACAGCCACCTGGGGGACTTCATAGAGGACAAGAAAATAATCTCCCCATCGGACGCCATCATCAACGTCAACCTCTCAGAGCAAACGAGGAAGGTCCTCTCAACCCTGACCCCCAGGGAGGAGAAGGTCCTCAAGAAGCGCTTCGGAATAGGCGAGAAATCGGACCACACCCTTGAAGAAGTGGGCCAGGATTTCGACGTAACCAGGGAGAGGATAAGACAGATCGAGGCGAAGGCCCTGAGAAAGCTCAGACACCCGTCGAGGAGTAAAAAGCTCAAGAGCTTCATCGACAGCTGATTGAACCTCAGCGTCGGCGGAAAAGAGGTCGGGTCAAATTAAGACGAGGGGGCAGCGAGGGGACGGCAAGAGACGTGGTAACTGTGGGACGGGGGACAAAGAAGTGGGGCGATCACATCGCTATAAAAATATTTCTGTCGAGAGGAGGCAGAGCCGAACTTTAAAACTCACGATCTAAATATTTTCACACCCCGGTTTTAATATTAGGTTTTTAGCTTGACTAATTTCCTGTTTCATTATAACATCACAGTTTGATGTATTTACGAAGAACCGGGGAGGATAGACCTATTTAGCTGGCAATTTGACCATACTAGCTATTCTTTAATTAGTATTCGAAGCTTAATTAGATAACAACCTTTTTAAAGGGACTTTGGGCCCATAGCTCAGTTGGCAGAGCCACCGGCTCATAACCGGTCGGTCCCAGGTTCGAATCCTGGTGGGCCCACCAAAAACCCGTTTAGTTTTTTTATAGAAACCTCAATTTAAAGATTATTGAAACAGGTGGTATATATTACAGAAATTGATTGTGGCTGTTCAGCAGCCGTCGGGCCCAAGGAGAATTCAGGCGCCCGGCGGCCGAAAAAACCGAATCCAAAAGAAATACGGCCCGAACATATATGCTCTACACCCAGGAAGGCCGCAACTAAAACCCACAAGGTCATGGGAGGAAGGTGCTTTGATAAGCACCTTTTTTTTATTCTTGGTTCCTAAAGTAAAAGACATTGTTGAAATAATTGAAGAGGCCGCCCCCAAAAGCTGGGCCGAAAAGTGGGACAACCCCGGACTTCAGGTAGGCGATATGAACGCCGATGTGAGGCGTGTAGCCGTGGCCCTCGATCCCGTAATAGACAGCATCTCCAGGTCGATCGATGGTGGAGCAGACCTCCTCGTTACCCATCATCCCCTGATCTTTCCGAATATAAGCCTTGTCGAGATAGACCGGGGAGTTGGAAAGGTTATAAGGCTCGCCATAGAAAACTCCCTTGCCGTTTACAGCGCCCACACGAATTTCGACCGCTCCCCGAAAGGGACAAACCGGATCCTTGCCGAGACGCTGGGTTTGACCGAGATCGGCCCGCTCTTTAAGGTCGAAGACCCGGGACCAAAGAACGCAATATCTAACAACGATTTTGCGGTCGCGGTCGGAATGCTTCCCGAAACGGTGAGCCTTAACGATTTCGCAGCCTCCGTAAAAGATAAGCTGAACGCCCCCTGCGTGAGAATCGTGGGCGAGAAAGACATGAAGGTCGCAAGAGCCGCCGTCTGCGGCGGGAGCGGGGGTGACTTCATCAAACAGGCGGCGGAATCGGGCGCCGACGTCTTCGTCACGGGCGAGGTAAAGTACCACGACGCCCTCATCGTCAGGGATATGGTTGGAGACGGATCACTCTCCATGGGCCTCATCGAGGCGGGGCACTTCCACACCGAAGAGGCGGCCGTCCCCCGGCTTGCAAAGATCGTCTCCGAGGGGGCGTTAAAAAAGGGATTCAAAATCGATGTGTATGCAATTGAGGGGGAAGACCCGTTTTCATATATTCATCGTTGAGCTTTTTTATATGCTTTCAGTTTAGACAGTAAAACAACGTTACAAGGGAGGTAATAATTTGAAAGAGGATATTCAACAGCTGATAACCCTTCAGGAAATAGATCTTGAACTCGAGATAATAAAGGGGGAGAAGGATGAAATTCCTGCCAAAATCGCCATCCTGAACAGAGAGCTGGAAGAACTCGAGGCGGAGCTCGCCTCCGAAAAGGAGCGCCTGGAGTCAGACGAAAACGAGAAGAAGCTGAAAGAGTCGGAGCTCAGGGATGAGGAGGAAAAGCTCAAGAAGTCGAGGGACAAGCTCAACGCGGTAAAAACGAACAAGGAATACAAAGCCGTCCTAAAGGAGGTCGAAGATCACAACAAACAGAACTCCCTTCTCGAGGAGCGAATTCTCGCCCTGATGGATGAGCTCGATTCTCTTAAGAACAGTGTGGATGTGCTGGAGTCCAAATTAAATGAGAGGAGAGCGGAGATAGGGGCCGAGGTCGGGGATCTTACAAAGAAGACGGATGAGATTGATAAATCGATCGGGTCGAAACAGGACAAAAGGGAAAAGCTCCTCGCGAAGATAGATCCAAAATACTCGGAGACTTATAACAGGCTTTCAAAGAGACTCGGAGGCACCGTGGTGGTCAGTGTGTCAAAGGGGATCTGCTCTGGATGCTTCATGAATCTCCCCCCCCAGTTCTTCAACGAGATGTTGAGGGACCTGGACATCAAGATATGCCCCAACTGCAGCCGTCTCATATTCCTGAAAGAGGATGAGGCCGTAAAGAAGGATTGATGATATAAGGTTCGATATGACAGACAGCAGAAAGAGAAGGGCGGCGGCCGAGCTTCTCTCCCGTCTCGCAGAAGAGGGAGTCATTGAGGATGTGGTGAGGCTTCTGGGTGACGTGGATCGAGAGGAGCTCGAGGAGCTGCTGAACTTTGCGGTATCCGAGATATCGCCTACAAAGGGGGGCAGGGATAAAACCTGCGTCCTCTTCGTCGACGGAGCCTCGATCGGTAATCCCGGCCCCGCCGGCGCCGGGGCGGTTATACAGAGCGAGAACGGCGTTGAGCTCGCCGCAATCTCGGAGAACCTCGGCACGGCCACGAGCAACGTGGCGGAGTACAGGGCGCTCATCCTGGGCTTAAAAGAAGTCGAGAAGCTCGGCTTTGCCTCGGTAAAGATATTCACCGACTCGGAGCTGATGGCAAATCAGGTGGGGGGCGATTGGCGCGTCAAGGACGAGAAGCTGAAGCCCCTGGTGGCCGAGGCGATGGATATCTTGGAAAAGTTCGATCATCATGAGATAACCGCCGTGAGAAGGAGCAAAAACAGGAGGGCGGACAAGCTCGCCAAGCGCGCGGCGGATATGGGGGAGTAAGGGGATCCGCTTTTTCCTGTAAACAGTATCGTACAAACATATATACGGGCAAATACAGACCAACCTCTAAAAACAAGGCCTCGGAACACCTCACAATATATTATGTGACACAAATTCAAACTTCTGTTATAATTGAAAACCGAGTCAAAAAGAACCGGAGCGGGCAAGGCGGTCGCCGGCGGATTGCAATATATCCGCGGGAGGAAAGTCCGAGCTCCACAGGGCGAAGGTGCTGGGTAACACCCAGTGGGGGCGACCCCAAGGAAAGTGCCGCAGAAAATATACCGCCGGGAGACATCGTTTCCCGGTAAGGGTGAAAAGGTGAGGTAAGAGCTCACCGCGGTCCGGGTGATCGGACCGGCATGGTAAACCCCACCTGGAGCAAGACCAAATAGGGAGGCTTTGGCCGGCCCGGCCCTGCCTTCGGGTAGGTCGCTTGAGGCCGCGGGCAATCGCGGTCGTAGATGAATGATCGCCGCCACAGGCTTACTGTCTGGGGAACAGAACTCGGCTTACTGCCCGCTCCGGTTTTTTCAAATTTCGGCCAAGCCGTCTCGGCTTATACTCTCAAGTTGAGCCATCTTTAAACTGATTAACCTTACTGAAAAGGAGCTGACCATGTCAAAGAAGAGAGGATTTATCAAAGCAGTTTTTCTTGTCGTGGTTCTGTTTATTGCAGGATTTTTTACTGTTGTATCCCTCTTGCCGAGGATACCCCTGATCGGAAAGACGACCGACAGCAAGGTCTATATCGCCCTCGGCTATCACACCAACCTCTACCACTCGTATCGAATCGACACGAACGACGAGGCTGGTTTCGGAAAGGACATCCGTATCATAAGGGGCATCATAAAAACGATGGACGAGTACAACGAAAAGGGCTCCAGCGTCTGCGGGGTCTGGGACATCGAAAACCTCTTCTCCCTTCAGGAGATGCTTCCCGAATACGCCCCCGACATCATAGAGTCGATCAAAAGGCGCGTGGCCGCGGGGAGAGACGAGGTTATCATCATGTCGTACAACAACGCCCTGGCATCGGCGCTGACCGAGGATGAGTTCACCGACTCGGTAAAGAGGGCGATTACGAACCCGGCAGGAAGCGGCGTCAAAGACATCTTCGGCGAGTATACGCCGGTCGTCCGCCCCCAGGAGATGATGACGACCCCCGGAAACTTCGCCCTCTACAAAAAGCTCGGGATAGAGGCGATTGCCCTCTATTACAGCGCCATACCTTTTGACGCCTTTCGGGTCTTCGTGCCGCGCCTGAAATGCGAGTGGGCGCTGAATCCACTGACGTACAAAAACAAGGAGACAGGTGAGGAGATAACCGTAATACCGGCGTACAACCAGGGGGATCTGATCGAGAACGTCTCGATCACCAAGTGGGCGAGGGACTTTCACAGAAAGCAGCTTCGGGGGAAGATCAAGGGGGACGTGTTGATCTTCATCAACGCCGACGCCGACGACTCCTACTGGGCCGGCTACACCCTTCCCGGCTACATGAAGTGGCTCCCGAACACCGGCGGCCTCTCCCAGCTCATCGAGGAGGTGGACGCCCTCGATTACGCCGAGTTCACGACCCTGAAGGACTACCTGAAAGACCACGAGCCGGTGGGCGAGGTCTCCTTCGGCCAGGACACCGCCGACGGCAACTTCAACGGGTACGACTCATGGGCGCAGAAGATCACCAACCACGAGTACTGGACGAAGGTCTTGAAAGACAGGAGAAACCACAGGGACTTCAGGCTTATAAATCGTGCATTGGGACTCGACAGGGGAGCGCCGGAGTCTGAGCGCCTCCTCAAGGAATCCTACGAGCTTCGCCTGAGGGCGCTCTCCACCACGAACTTTGGCCTTGCGGCCCCGTTTCTCGCCAAGAGCAGGGAGCGCGTGGCGGAAGTGATAATCGACGAGATGCTCGAAAAATCGGACGTGGCGGTAAAAGACGCTAAAGCCTCTCTCACGAAAAAGCTGGGCTCGACGACACCGCCAAGGCCGCCCCTGGTGGGGATGAAGTTCGTCGACTCCTTCGTCATACTGAAGGCCGAAGGGGAGAAGAACCCCCGCTTCACCTTTTTCACGCTTGACCTCACGGGACTCGAGGTGGCCGAAAACCGTTTCCTGATCTTAAACGACGACCTCGACATCAGGATCCCCCATGTCGTGAGGGCCTCTCGTGACGACGATAACTTCCTGACCGAGGTAAAGCTCTTCATCGAATCGCCCGAGTACTCGAGGACGCTCCACCTCTTCACCACGCCGCTACCCATCGAGAGGAGGAAAAACCCGTCGACGACGGCGGGGGCCGGCATCTTGAGAAACGAGGATATAGTCGTCGAGGTGACGAAGAACGGGATAATCAACGGCGTCTACATGAATGATGTGAAGCGCCTCGACTACAAGAGCTTCTTTCCGAGAATCGCCTACAGGAAGGGGGATAAGCTGATCGATCTCGCCCCCGGAAAGCTCGACCACGAGGTCATAAACGACGGCACCGACGGGGTCGCGGCCGTCAGGGTCTTCGGCGACTTCGACATCCCCGCCGTAAAGGGGGGAAAGTCGGGGACTATCGATTACACCTTCACGCTGATCGACGGCATCGAGTACCTCTTCCTGGAGGGAAGGATCGACTACCCGGAGACGCCCACAAACGACCTGTTGGGGGGCGGGAACGTGCCGATGTTGCTTAGGAGGATCGACCGGGGATGGTACGAGGCGGCGCCGGCGGAGCTCATCTTTACCGGAAAGGCCTACAAGGACTCGCCGTTTAGGATCATCAAGAGGAACTTCCTCGGTGTTGAGTCCTCCTACGTCGTTGACTACTATCAGCACTCCGACGACAACCTGAACCTCGCCGGCATAAACAACCATATCACGGCGGGCTACGTTGCGCTGTCGGGCACGGACGGCGGGATCGCCGTGGGCACCGACAACCGCGTAAAGTCGAACCTCGCCTTCTGCCCCATGAAGATGAGCCACGAAAATAAGAAGGACGCCTTTTCCATGAGGCTCAATCCCTTCGGGGCGTACTTCGGCGACCAGTACTATTCCCCCACATGGGGAAAGGGACTGGGGCGCGAGGCCGCGGTAACGACGGGCCAGCAGTACCACAGCTCCGCACCCACCTACAACGGCTACGCGGGGAACTTCTCGCTGATGATCTCGTTTTTCAACGGGAAGGAGCTTCCCAAGAGTGTAAAGGGCGACCTAATATCATTCTCCGAGCCGCCGCTTATAGTCACCGGCGGCAGGGTTAAGATCGTAGATGAAAAGTGCTGCACGAAGCCTCCCGCCGCGCCGAGGGGGCTCTTGGCTTCGTCGCTTAAGGGCAGCACCTACATCCTCTGGGACGAGGCACCGGGAAATCCGACCGGGTACAGGGTCTATCTCGGAAGGCAGACCGGGAAGTACGACGAGACCTTCGAGACGGACGACGTCAACCTCGTCCTTACCGACCTGACCGATGGGAACTCCTACTACGTGACGGTTGGAGCGATCTTCGAGGACGGCAAAGAGATAAGGACCGACGAGCTTTCGTTCGTGGCCGGGGAGTCGGCGCCGAAGGGGGGCCTGAGCCTTCCCATAAAGTTCCAGCTCAAGGTCCTCTGGGCGGGGGTTTTGGCCTTGATAAATTAAAGCAAAAGTTGTATATATGTTAGTTTAAATTCAATAGCTTAAACCAAATAGTTTAACTAAAAAAGGGGGGGGTAGCGAGATGGACACAAACGCCCTGTATTTCGGAGACAATCTGGACGTCTTGAGGGACTACATCCCGGACGGCTCCGTTGATCTGATCTATCTCGACCCCCCGTTTTTGATTTGAAGGCGGCAGGTTTCTAAAATAGGACTGTGATTTCTAGGTAAAAGTGGGATATAACTTCGAAGCTCCCCTCTCACAAAAAGGCGGAGAAGGCAGAGACAACCAAACAGCACGAGCTGTTGGAATAGTAAATTGAGACGGCTTCTCTCATTCCCAACTCGATTGGCAATTATACTGTCATTCCCGACCTGATCGGGAATCCAGATTAATATCATTGCCGTATTCCCACACCCGCAAAACGACAAACGCTCTAAGTTTCCGCTTCTCAAGGGAATGACACATAATGTTTCCACCTTCGCGGTAAACTCATTTCCTTTGTTCGATCGAATATAGCCCGGCACTTCGTGCATAATAAACAGATCCGCCAACCGTGCCAATACGTGTTGATGATTCATCTTTCGCTCCACATCTATAGCCAGACATTCCCTGGTATGCTCATCCATGATAGTAAAAAAACGAAGAGGACGTCCGTCATGGGTGCAAGCCTTCATTGACATTGCCCCTCCTTTCTGATCCTATTTTAACTCAAATTCTAATCTTTAACATGGACTCGTTTTGGGGGACAAGGTCACAGGTCACTCCGAGTTAACATTTAAGGTAACAGAGTCTCAAAAAGGGGGGTAAAAGCAAGTATAGTCATATATACTGTTATATTGTTATATTAAAAAGTGAAATACTTATTTGCATTA
>CAZIWT010000118.1:0-11708 GCA_964542895.1 uncultured Thermodesulfobacteriota bacterium | reverse complement strand
CTCCTCTTCCCAATATCCCCCTTCTTAATCTCCTCCCATTCCCCCCCTCCCAATCACACCTTTCATATGTAATATGTTGATATTCCTTATCTTTTTCACATTTAGGATATCACTAATCGGAATTAATGTCAATGGAAAAATTGTCTTTATTAATATTATCACAATTAATTTAATTTAACATTATCGTTAGAGATATTTAACTTAATTTTTTTGTCTTTAGTGACATTTTTATAGTACATATATGCAATCGGGGATTAGAAAATTCTCCAATCCCCTCAAATAATTGGTGCCCCCGGCACGATTCGAACGTGCGGCACCCGGATTAGGAATCCGATGCTCTATCCCCTGAGCTACGGGGGCGATACTACTATTAAATCTCAAAAAAGTAAAATATCAGCTTTACGTCGTTTTGTCAAGAGTAATATTAAAACGAAAATCCTTTATTTTAAATATAGGGGAACTATCTTAAACTCGGTCACATCGAAAAGACCCTTATCGGTTATCTTTAATTTCGGAATTACCGGCAGGGGCAAAAACGACAGCATCATAAAGGGAGTATCTATTGTGCAGCCGATATTTTTGGATTCCTCAAGGTTCTTTTCGATTTTTCTATCCACTTCTTCGAGTGGCATATGGCTCATAAGCCCGGCGATCTTGAGCTGAAGCTCCGATATTACCTTGCCCCCCCTTACTATCACCTGACCGCCCTCAAGCTCCACGATTCGCTTTACCGCAAGGTATATGTCGTTATCGGTAACCCCTACCGCGATTATGTTGTGGGAGTCGTGTCCTATTGATGAGCCTATGGCCCCCTCTTTCAGGCCGAATCCCTTAACAAACCCGAGCCCGATGTTTCCCGTTGACCTGTGTCTCTCGAATACGGCGACTTTCAAGATGTCTCTCTCCGTATCGCTTACGGCAAAGCCCTCCTCGGCCTTGAGTCTCATGTGGACTTGGTCGGTTATTATCTGATCTTTCGCTATCTGGATTACCCTCGCCTCTCCCTCCTCCCAGGGGATTCTAATCGACTCCACCCCCGAGAGAGCAACGTTGGTGGAAGAAGTCGTATCGTGGTGTTGCTCCTCTCTTTCATATTGAGCCCCGCTCTCATCGGCGACGAGTCCGCCGTTTTTGAAGACCATCTTTACGTTGAAATCGTTGAGGTTGTCAAGCACGACTATATCGGCCTTTTTTGAAGGCGCCAAAACACCGATATCTTTAAGGCCGAAATAGGACGATGGGGACAGGGTAACCATACTTACAGCGATAACCGGATCCAATCCCAGCGAGACCGCCTTTTTCAGGAAGTAGTCGATGTGACCCCTGTTTATTATGTCATTCGGATCGATGTCGTCCGCGACGAACGTTGCACGGTGAAAATTTCTCTCTTTTATGAGGGGTAGGAGGTCCTCGAGGTTTTTGGCGTGGCTCCCCTCCCTTATCATGAGAAACATCCCCTTTTCGAGCTTTTCCTTTCCCTCCTCGTATCTCGACGATTCGTGGTCGGAGCCTATTCCCGCCGCGATGTAGGCCGTCAAATCCCTTCCGGAGACGAGGGGGGCGTGGCCGTCCACCGCCTTACCCGCTTCTTTCGCCAGCCTGATCTTCTTTAACAGGTCTTCATCCCCGTTGATTACGCCGGGAAAATTCATCACCTCGCCAAGGCCTATGACCCATGGCTCATCGATAAGGGGTTTTAACTCTTTTGATGTCAGCCTTGCCCCCGATGTCTCCATATCAGTTGCCGGCACGCACGAGGGAAGGGAAAAATATATATCCATGGGGGTTTTTTCGGCGTCCTTTACCATAAAGAGAATGCCCTCGGTTCCCATGACGTTTGCGATTTCGTGCGGGTCGGCGATTACCGTCGTCGTCCCCCTGGGGAGGACTCCCCGGGCGAACTCCGAAGGGGTGACCATCGAGCTCTCTATGTGGACATGGCTCTCTATAAAGCCCGGGGTTAGGTACAGCCCGCTTACGTCGATCACATCTTTGGCGCTGTAATCTTGTGAATCGCTTTCGTCCACCGTCCCAACAATCCTGTCGCGGTAGATTAGGAGGTCTTTTTTTTCAACCTCCCCCGTAACGACGTTTATGATACTCCCCCCTTTAAGCATGAGGTCCGGGGGCCTCGCTCCCTTTGCGGCCTCGATCGTTTCCTTCAGCTTCACTATGTCCATACAATATCTATCTCACGGCTCACGGCAGAAAGAAGAGTGGATTTCTCGCCACCCCGTCCTTGTGGACTTCGAAGTGGAGGTGCGGGCCGGTCGATCTTCCGGTACTTCCCATAAGTCCTATAACATCCCCCATCTTGACCGTGTCCCCGACCTTTACCTTTATAGCCTTCAGGTGGGCGTACAGAGTCTTGAAATTGTCCGGATGCTCGATGATAATCGTATTTCCGTATCCCCCCTTCCATCCGGTGAAAGTCACCTTTCCCTCCCTCGGGGCGACAATCGGCGTACCGGAGTGCCCCGATATGTCTATTCCCTTGTGCATCCTGCCCCACCTGATCCCGAAGAGGGAGTAAACAAGTCCTTCCGTCGGCCAGCCGAAGTATCCCTTCTTGACACTTATTTCTCCTTCGGCCCTTTCACCCGGATATAACTTGACTTCCCTGCTCTTTCTCGCCCCGGGGATGAAAAGCCTTTGCCCCTTGTAGATGAGGTTCGGGTCGTATATCTCGTTATACTCGGCAATGGTCTGCATCTCCACGCCGTACGTTTTTGATATTCTCCACAGCGTCTCTCCCTCCTTGACCGTATGGTAGACCCCCGGACCTGTCGCACAACCTACCAGTGTTACGAGGAGCGACATCAGGAGAGACAAGTAAACGGCCCTTAATCTGTACCCGTTTTTCATAGCAATCTGTTATTTGATAACTTCAAAGATATATTTTACCGCCTCATCGGGCGATTCTATCGACTTCACCCCGTCGATTGTCTCCCACGGCCGATGGCCTCCCACGCTCACAACGAGCTTTCCCATCTTCAGGGCAAGCGCAATCTCGCTTAATGTCCCCGGCCCCCCGGGAAGAGCGATTACAGCGTCCGCCGACTTTACGACAAGGACGTTTCTCGCATGACCCATGCCGGTGACGACAACATGGTCGATGTATCTATTGGCGCTTTTCGGGTCGTCGCCCGGTATGATGCCGAGCGTGGTTCCTCCCGCCTCCTTCGCACCCATCGCCGCCGCCTCCATAACTCCCTTGAGTCCCCCGCATACCAGTACGCCCCCCCTCCTTGCTATCTCCACTCCAACTTTACGGGCAAGCTCGTTTACCCCCTCGTCTTCGGCGCCGGAGCCCACGACCGCAATCTGTAAAGCCATACTTGACACTTTAAAACAGATATTTTATAACCACAAAACCGAGAGCTATCAGGACGAAAAAAAGTACCGTCAAGAGATTGAAGTATTTATCGATGAAGCTCTTCACCGGCTCGCCGAAGATGTATATCATCGTCCCGACAAGGAAAAACCTGGCGCTCCTGCTGACTATCGATGTTATCATGAATTTTAAAAAATTCAACTTGCAGGCGCCGGCGGCGATGGTGAATACCTTGTAAGGCACGGGCGTAAAACCCGCCATCCCCACAAACCAGATATCATACTTTTTAAAGAGGGATTGGAGATTTAGAAACAGTTCGTTGTAGCCGTAAAAATTGATTATGGAGTAACCGACGGCCTCCATGAACTTCAGGCCTATCAGGTATCCCAGCGCCCCACCAAAGACCGACGCCGCAGAGCAAACAAGCGCGAAATAGAACGACCTCTTCGGCATGGAGATCGCCACCGCTATGAGGAGGACATCCGGAGGTATCGGGAAAAAGGATGACTCGGCGAAGGCCAGAATGAAGAGGGCCCATACGGCGTAAGGGGTTTCGGCCCAGTGGAGGACCCAGTCGTACGACTTTCGGGCCAAAACAAAAATAGACTTCAATCCCGCCACCCGTATTCTCCTATTAGTTTTACAAACCTGCATCCCCCGAGGCTCTCCTTAACAAGCTTCCCCCTTTTTTTCGTTACCTTAACCAGGTACTGAGAAGCCCTCCCCCCCACCGGTATTACCATCCTGCCCCCCTCCTTGAGCTGATCCGTCAGCGGTCTGGGGATATCGGGCGATGCGGCCGTCACAACAATCGCATCGAAGGGGCTTTTACTTACCCAGCCGGTCGTTCCGTCGTCGACCTTTATCTCGATATTCGTGTAACCGAGCTCCTCGAGCAGGTCTATCGTCCTGTCCGACAGCTCCCCAATACGTTCTATCGAGTAGACCTCCTTGGCGATCTCGGCAAGGATCGCCGTCTGGTATCCCGACCCGGTGCCTATCTCGAGGACCCTGTCATCTTCCTTCAGCTCAAGTCCCTCCGTCATCAGGGCCACGATGTAGGGTTGGGAGATGGTTTGGCCGCTCCCTATGGGGAGGGGGTAATCGTTATGGGACTGGGATCTCAAAGCCTCCTCCACAAAGAGATGTCGCTTCACCGTCAGAAACGCCTCCAATACCTTCGGGTCCTTTATCCCCCTGGACTCGATCTGGCTTTTGACCATCTTCTTCCTGGCCTTTTCGTATCCGTCTAAATCTGCCAATCTTTAAGTCCCATTATAGATGCGTAGTTTGTGAGATCGAGATGGAGAGGCGTTATAGAGATATAGCCGTTGTTTACGGCGAAAAAGTCCGAGTCTATATCCTCTTCAAACGCTATCTCTTTTGTGCCGATCGTATAATACTTTTTCCCGGAAGTATCGGTCCCCTCTTCCACGGCGTCGCTGTATATCCTCCTCCCCTGCTTTGTAATCTTGTATATCCGCTCTCTCTCTATTATCTCGTCAGGGACGTTTACGTTAAGCACCGTATCTTTCATAACCCCGGCCTTCTCGACGTAGGCAACGAGCCTCGATGCAAACTCCGCCGCAGGCGTGAAGTCCGAGCTGTTTCTCATCTCGAAGGAGACCGCTATGGAGGGTACCCCTATAAGGAGTCCCTCCATTGCCGCGGATACGGTCCCTGAATAGAAGATGTCTTCGCCGAGGTTTGCGCCGTGGTTGATCCCGGACAAAACGAGATCGGGTTTCTTTTTAAGGATTGAATGTACGCCGAGGTTGACGCAGTCGGCAGGGGTCCCGTCCACCGCAAAGTAGTTTTTCGATCTCCGGCTGACACTCAGGGGTCTTTTCAACGTAAGGCTGTGACTGGATGCGCTCTTTTCGTCGGTGGGGGCGATAATGAATATCTCGTGATCCTCCTCCAATTTTTCAGCCAGTTTCCTGATCCCCGGGGCGTCTATTCCGTCGTCATTGGAAATGAGGATATACAATATTTTTTATCCTTTTTATATATCAGGCTTCGGCACGCTCTTTCATAGATTTATCACAAAAGGATGATACGGTCAACTTATTTCAGGTCTCGGGGTCGGAAAGATCGTCACTCAAAATCCTTTTTTGTTTTTACATATTTTTTCCCAGGCACCCACTATCTCCCCGACGTTTCTCTTGAAGTTAAATACCTCCTCCACATGTCTCTTGGCGGCCCTTCCCATCCTCTCGGCCTTTTTGTCGTCAGACAGAAGCTCTACCAGTCTTTGGCACAGTGCCTCCCCGTCTCCCACCGGGATCAGGTAACCGCTTTTGCCGTCGATTACGATCTCGTCCGTGCCGCTGACGTTTGTCGCTATCAGGGGAAGGTTTGCTACGGCCGCCTCCTTAAGCACCTTGGCCGTCCCCTCGTAGTACGATACCAGCACGAATACGTCGGATAGCCTGTAGTAGTCTTTAAGCGTCTCGAAGGGAAGGTGGCCCGTAAAGTCAACGCGGTCGTTGACTCCGAGGCGCTTTGCCAGATCTTTCATCTCGTCCAAAAGGCTCCCCCTCCCGACGACCACCATACGGGAGGACGGGAGGTCGTCTTTTAGTCTCTTCATCGTCTCGAGGAGGAGGGGTATCTCCTTTTCCCTCTCGATCCTTCCCACGAACAATATCACCTTTCTGTCCTTGAAACCATATCTCTCCTTGAGTTCGACCCTGTCGAAGCCCCCCTTCGGGAAGATATCTATCTCAACCGACGGAGTGGCGTGAACCACGGCGTCGGGGGCAATGCCGAGCCCTATCATTTTTTTCCTAATCAACCTGCTTACGGCTCGAAGGCCGTCCGCCCTCCTTATCATGGTCTTTGCAATGACGTTTTTTATCCTGTTTGCGGGAGATTCCCCCAGCCAGTGGGGATTGTCGATATAGTCACCGTGGATGTTGCACACCCATATGATCCCGAACCGCTTTTTCAATACATATCCGCAAATCCCCGTGGCGATGGGGTCCTGCGTAACAACGACGTCGATCCCCCTCTCCCTTATGATCTCCCTCCCCAGCCTCAACGTATCCAAAAAATAGGTCAATTTATTGGCCGAGCTTGTGGGGTATATCGAGAAGTTGCCGTCGACCGTCTTTGAAAATCGGTCCCCCCTCGGTGTGTATACGATGAAGGAAAGGGAGGATACTTCGTCCGCATAGGCCCTGTGTCGGCGAAAGGTGGGGTTTTCCCTGTCCCGGATTACATCCTTGTCCAGGCCTATTATCAAAACGTTCAAGTCTTTTGCGGGCATCCCTCTGTACCATGTCAACATTTACTATTTGCTCAGATTGTAAATCCTCTCCCAGGTCGTCACTATATCGACGATGCTCTTCTCGTAGCTGAACTCCTTTAGGACCCGCTCCCTCGCCTCCCTCCCCATCTTCTCGGCCCTCTTCGGATCGTCGATAAGCTCAATCACACTCTCCGAAAACGCCGCCGCATCACCTACCGGTGCCAAAAAGCCGTTTTTCCCGTCGACTATGACATCGTCGGCGCCGCTCATCATCGTGGAGACGAGGGGGAGACCGGCAAGCGCCGCCTCCTTCAGGACCTTAGCCGTCCCCTCGTAATTCGAGGGTAGGACGAATACGTCCGACAGGCCGTAATAGTCGATCAGGTCGCCGAAGCAAAGGGGGCCGGTAAAAATAACGGATTTTTCCAATCCGAGGTTTCTGGACAGGTCTCTCATCTCATCTATCAGCTTGCCCCCCCCCACACAAATAAGGAGCGCCTCCGGGTGTCTTTCAACTATCGACCTTGTGGCGGTCAGCAGCATCGGCAGGTTTTTCTGCTTGTCTATCCTGCCGACGAACAGCAGCACCCTCCTCCCCTCAAGACCGTATCTCTTTTTCAGCATAGATTTGTCGGGATGCTTTTTAGGAATCAGATCGGTCTCCACGGCGGGCGTCGCGTAAAAGACCCGGTCTTCGTCCATTCCCATATCGATCAGGTTTCTCTTGATGGTACTGCTTACGGCGCGGACGCCGTCCGACCGCCTTATCAGATATTTACCCAGCATATTCTGAATCCTGTTGAAAATGGTTTCGGAGAGCCAGTACCGATTGTCCAGGTAGTCCGCGTGTACGTGGCAGGCCCAGGGTATCCTGTACCTCCTCTTCACCAGATATGCAACCAGTCCCGTGGCGAAGGGGTCCTGGGAGGCGACCATGTCGATCTTTCTCTCCCCCTCGACGATCCTTCTGCAAAGTCTATAGGCGTCCATGAAGTAGTGGAGCCTGCTCTTGGAGTTTGTGGGATATACATGAAAGGAGTCATCCGAAGATTCCCTGAAGTTCTCCCCCTTTAACGAGAAGACAACGAAGGAGAGAGAGGCTATCCCCTCCGAATACGATCTGAGGCGTCTGTAGGAGGGACTTTTTTTGTCTCCGGGGACGTTCCTGTCGAGGCCGAGGAGGAGGACGTTCAAATCTTCTCTCTTCATAATCACAAGCCGCTATTTAAGAAAAACGTTGTAGGTCAATAAATAATTCCTTAAGGCCTTGGTTAAACCGTACCTTTATAGATCCGAGCCGCACAGTCTTTTCATCTCCGCTGCGGTTTCAAGCAAGAGAGATCTTTCTATCTCGTTGCGGGCCTTCTCATCGAAAAGCTTTTGAAATTTTGACTCCCGTACCTTCGGCGATTCCAGCTTCCCATACCAGGCCGCACCTTCGATCTCCAACAGCTCCTTGGCGGTCTTTGTCATGCTCTCAACCTTTGGGTCGTATTCTATCCCGATTTTGTTGCATAACGATTCCATAATCGAGCGAGTGTCTTCTATCAGCCGGTCGTAAAAGACAAAATAATGTCTGGGGCTGTTTATATACCTTCTCGATACCTTGATGTATCTGTTCCAGTACTTGACGTTGTATTTCGGGCTCCTCTGCTTGTAGAAAAACTCCGGCAGCTTGAAGGACCTGTCGTACATGGAGGCCACCACATCCCGGCCGTCGCGAATAATATGAACTATTGAATAATCGCTCACATACCTTTCTATAAACGGGATGAACCTTATGTGCATCGGCGACTTCTCGACCCAGATATCTTTTTTTGCCTCGACGGCAAGTCCATCGAGAATTGCGATGAAGGAATCTATCGCCCTTTTGATAAATATCGGTCGATTTGGAAATAAATCAATCAGATCTCCCCGCTCGATCCTTCTCAAGAAGCGCTCCACCGCCCAGTGGGCTTTTTTCGTAGAAAATCCCAGATAGGCCAGGGGCCTTCTCTTCACCCCGATGGTGTTGATAAAGAACGACGTTTCAGGAAATGTGTGGATGCGGGGATGGCCCCCAAAAAGCCCTTGCAGGAGCGTCGTCCCAGACCGGGAACACCCCACGATAAAAATCCTCTTGTCTATCTTTTCTCTCTTTTGCGACATCTTAAGCCAATCAGTACAGAGATAAAATTTTTTCCATCAAAGTGTCGAGGTTATGGTGTTTTACGACGATGTCTCTCAAATCTCTTCCTATCTCCGCGGCTCTATTCCTGTCCGATTCGATCAAGTCGATCAAATTTTTCAGCTTTTCTGCAAGGTCTTTCGGATCTTTCGGTCTGTATATCAGGGCTTCGGTCAACTCCTCCCCAAGATGATCGTTAAATGTATCGGTACACAATACTGTGATAGTCTCTGTTGCCATCGATTCCAGTACCGATTTTCCCGCGCCGCCTACCGATGTCATATCCACAAAAATTGAGCTTTTATTGAGAATTTCAGGCACCTCATAGTTTGAAACAGGATCTTTGAATGTGACAAGATCTGAAATTGACAGGTCTTCAGCCAGCTTTTTCAATCCAGCTTTATAATTTCTGCTTTTTTCCGTTGGTGCCCTGCCAAAGATCTCTATCTTCCATCTTCTTTTCCTCATAGTATCGGATATATGAGAGCATGCCCTTAAGAGGGTCTTTTGGTTTTTTATCTCTGAAAGCCGTCCGTGAGTTATTATCTTTTTCTCTCTTTTGTTATCCGAAAAAGGCCTGAAAGTGGAAACATCGATGCCGTGACCGACGACCTTTTTCTTTTTGGAGTTTATCTCCAAGCTGTCTTCGGTCGCCGTGACCATCCAATCGGACAACAGGGCGTTGAGGCGAATCATGAAGTTTGCACCCGGCCCGAACGCCACCCATGAAATTACCCTGACCCTATATATCCAGGCCACCGGAACAGCAAGAACCGTATACATTGAATTCATGTGACCGAAAAATACATCTACATCCTTCATCAACTTGAATAGATATTTATAGTAATTCAACAGTAGTCTCAATCTCCCGTAACCTTTTTCCTTCCCCATGGAAAAGTACTTAAAATTTTGATCATCAATGGTTACATTATATGCCTCGAGACAAATAAAATAGAGACATTCAACCTTGGACACAATTTTTTTGGCCCATTGTTGCGTAAAACTGCCTACCGGGTCTTTGGAATCCAAAATCCTGCTTACCATAAGCAGCTTTTTAGGAATATTTCGTTTCACGGTTTTCATTAGGCGTATTTTCTCAAGACAAATTGATAAATATAATCAACTCTCCAACAAAACTTTAAAACAGTCTTTTCCGCAATTAAAAAGCATATCCAGTATACTGAGTCCCGGTATAAAGTCTCCCCATAGTTGAGGATATTCATTCGGAGTATAATCATAATATGAAAATCCAATACCGAGATTTGTAAATTTCTCGGGATATTGATACTTCTCTCCTCCCCTTCCCGACAAATATGAATTGCCCCCAACGACCTGTATCAAATTTATTAGCCTTTCGTCGCCCGTGCCTTCGACATCGAAAGAAGACGAGCTGTAAAATTCCACTTTGAGTCCAAGATACTTCGTGATTACTTTTATTATTGCCGTATTCAATTGGGCGATATTTTCATTCTTTTCGTCCTCAATTACTTCTTTGACAATAGGGAAAGTTTCTTTAAATGCGGGGGCTTTCTTGTAGTTTTGCTCTATTGTCTTAATGTGTTTTTTTCGCCAACTTGAACCGGAAAATTGAGTCTCATTGATATTTTGTCCGAGGTTGAAGCGAACCGGTATAGTCAACCATTGTTTGCCCTGAGGAGTCTTTATGTAATTCCTGTTTATGAAGCTGTTTTTGGTATACTGGACATCATCCAGAAAAATGAAAATGTCAGCATTGGCTATTTTGTAGAAATAGCCACCCCACGGCAAATAATTGGGTTGGTGAATCGCAACGGTTTTCCCGCCGGATAGTTTTTTCCCCATCAATAAATAATCATCATTCATGCCAATATCCTTTTTTAAGACTTTAAACTTCTTGTATAAATAAAAATTTACGGCGTTTAGATTTTTTTTTAATACCTTCAGCAACAGATAATTCAAATTTGCATTCAGGGCCCTTTTTTCAATTTCCAATAACATCAACGATCCAATTCCACTTGAGCGGAAATCTTTTGAAACCATAAAGTGATGTATATGACAATCCTCACACTTCTTTGACGCAATGACATATCCTATCGGGAAATTATTGGAATTAATACAAAAAGACAACTCCCATTTCTTTTCCAAAGGCAGGAGAAAATGCCCTATATTCCAGTATTCATCAGGAACATCAGAAGCGATTTTCAAGACGGCTTCTTTATTCTCCTCTATATATTGTATATTCAGATCATCTATTTTCAGAGAATTCTTCATATAACAATTCTATTCGATTACCCACCTTACCAACTCAAAGGCCTCAGCGTATTCCGAGCCTATCGAGACGGCCCTCGTGTGACACAGGCTGTTGATAAACTCCTTCGTCGCATATGATTTGTGCAGCTGAGATTTGTACTTGCTCAGTGCCTTTATCTTTTTGTTTATATGATTTTTGTTCAGCTTGATAAAGACCTGCGTTGAAAACTCGATATTGTTCCACGGCATCTCATACGCCAGAATTGTTGTCTGTTTAAAGGCCCTTCGTCCCTCATTCGCTATTATCTGATGATCTTGATGCAAATCACGTTGTGAGGGGAGAAAAACGATATTCGGTTTCAGCCTCTTTTGCAGTTCAACCAAATCCTCCAAAATGTCCTGCCTTTTTTCAAAAAAATGCCGCACCTTGTATCTGTAGATCAACAAATTGTCTTCCTTTATGCCTAATACTTTCGTTGCTTTTCTGACTTCATCCTCCAAGATGTTTTTTGGCCACTCCGGCGATACCGATTCCTCACAGAGACTGAATGCGGCGTAATATACATCATGGCCTTCCTCGACAAATTTCGATATACTGCCGCCGCATCCCAATTCTCCATCATCTGTGTGTGGAGCCAAAACCAAGACGGTCATTTTTTTATTATCCAAATCCAAATACATGGTAGGTATCCTCATTTTTTTTAAGATACAAAATCCGCTATTTA
>CAZIWT010000117.1:4448-11880 GCA_964542895.1 uncultured Thermodesulfobacteriota bacterium | reverse complement strand
TTCTTTTAATCCAAGATCTCTGTACCAATCAACCATGACGCTGTTAACAAGGGCTATTTTTAGGTTCCTGTCCAGAACAAATATTATATCACCCAAGTGATCCACCGTTACCCGGTAGCGCATCTCGGATTCCAAGACGTCCCTCAAGGCCTTTTTATATTCGGTGGTTTCGATACAGGATACAACGATATCCGATATATTTCCCTCTTCATCTTTTACCGCGGACTGTGACATCAGGACGAAAAACGTCGATCCGTCCTTCCTCTTCCCAACAAGCTCCCCCTGCCAATAACCATCTTTGTAAAGGGCCTTGGTGGCCGTATTCAGGTCTACCTCACTCTCTTCGCTGAAAAACTCAATGGAAGCCCTGCCTATCATCTCCCCATCGTAATCATAATTCCACATCTTAACCACGGCAGGATTTGCATACTTCAATTTCCTGTCCTTGTCAATTATGGCAATTCCCCCCAGAGAATCTTCTACAGCTTTAAGTATCGTCTCCCTCTCCCTCTCTGAGATCATGTATTTGTCAAGATCCTTCGTAAGGTCCTCAACCTTCTTTTTGAGCTGAGCGTTTTCTTCCTTCAATTTTTCGAGCATTTCCATATACAAACCTTTTCCCGACCGGCCTTAAAGATCGCCGTTTATAATCCACTGAAAACGGTAATGATATTATTGTTTTGCGAATAATAGTACCAAATAGATGCTCTAATTACAAATATTCTTTTTCTAAATCATCTTAAGGTATTTATTTAAAGAAGTTTACAAGGATATAAAATGATATTGCCCCTTCCGGTTTTTTCTGTTATAAGAATAAGACATTTTTTTGACAGGAGATATTCGTGGTTAAAGATACGGATAAAAAGTTGAGATTCGACACTCTCTGTGTACACTCGGGAGAGGGTACAGATACCGATACAAGGGCGATCCGCCGTCCGATCCACATGGCAAACTCGTATGAACTGCCCACGGACGTGGAAGAGATCATGCAGGTGTTGGACTGGGACAACCTCGACAAGTTCAACTACACCCGGGAGCATAGCGCCACTCCCCGTCATCTCGAAGAGAAGCTGGCCGAGCTGGAGGGGGGCGAGGACTGCGTGGTTACCGCAAGCGGCATGGGCGCCATCTCCGCCGTTTTGTGGACGCTTTTAAACGCCGGGGATCATATAGTGGCGTCCGAGGTATGTTACACCGGAACGCAGAAGCTTCTGGGGGCTCATTTCAGACGCTTCGGCGTGGACGTGAGCCTCGTGGACACCATGGATACCGAAGAGGTCGGGGCGGCGGTCAGAAAAGACACCAAGGTGGTCTACATCGAGACCCCCGGGAACCCGATAGTATCGATCAGCGACATCGAAGAGATCGCCAAGATAGCCCATTCGGTCGGCGCGGTCCTCGTTGTCGACAGCACGTGGTCGGGAATGGTCAACCAGAAACCGCTGACGCTGGGGGCGGATGTCGTTATCCACAGCGCCACCAAATATCTAAACGGCCACGGCGACGCCCTGGCCGGAGCCGTAATCGGGGAAAAGTCGTTTTTGAAGGAGGTAAGGGAGGCGGGGATAGTCCACCTGGGGGCGTGTATAAGTCCCTTCAACGCGTGGCTCGTCCTCCGGGGCTCGGTAACCCTCCCCTTGAGGATGAAGAAGCACTCAGAGAACGCCATGAAGGTGGCGAAGTTTCTTCAATCCCACGAAAAGGTGAACATCGTCCGCTACCCCGGTCTCGAAAGCCATCCCCAGCACGAGCTTGCCAAGAGGCAGATGACCGATTTTTCGGGGATGCTGAACTTCAACCTCAAGTGCGAGCTCATGGAGAACTTCGATTTTCTGAGCAGGCTGAAGGTCATCACCCACGCCGTTTCCCTGGGACACGACCAGTCCCTGGTCTATTTTCTCCCCACCGTCTTCTTCTTCGACGACATGGTGGTTTTCAACGACGCCCAGAAGGAGAAGTACACAAATATAATGGGCGAGGGGATATACCGTTTGAGCGTGGGTATAGAGGACGCGGACGACCTGATCGACGACCTTGAGCAGGCGCTTAAGGAAGTTTAGCAACAGGGTTGAGTCTCTCTATCGGTAATGGGGACCCGAGATGAAATAGTTTTTCGCCGAGAAAACAGCTTCCAAAGCCGAATGCAATATTATCTATCTGATGGGGATTTGAGGGGAAATAGTTTT
Source organism: uncultured Thermodesulfobacteriota bacterium (assembly GCA_964542895.1). Taxonomy (GTDB): domain Bacteria; phylum Desulfobacterota; class Zymogenia; order Zymogenales; family Zymogenaceae; genus Zymogenus. The sequence continues at coordinate 9,694 of CAZIWT010000117.1, read as the reverse complement.
AGCCGAGAACGCGGTTGCCAAAGCCTAACGTGATGTTATCCAAGTGATGGGGACTTGAGGGGAGGGGGAACGGTTTCATTCGGGTTTCATTCGGCGGCGGATCAAATGCAGGTATAAGGACGATATTCCAAGACAATTTAGCATAATAAAAAAGGTGGGGCAAAGCCCGCCTTTTCGCCGTTATTTGGATTATAGATTATTGAATTACTGATCTAATATAATCGCAGGCCCCAATCGACGAGGTTTAGAAGGGAGTCCTGTTCCCCATTCCAAATACCATCGGCACCGCCGATGAAAATTTAAATCCCCTCACCACCCACACAAACTTGCCGCCGTCCCCAATCCACCGCCAGCACCAAATTGCTCCGGCCCCAACCCGCGATCGATCACTTTATACAATCCAATCCCTAAAGACTACCCCTCACCCGGGAAATTTAAAAGGATCGGTTACTTTCACAACCCGCATCCTGCCCCCAACAAATCAGCAATGTCGATTAAACCGACCGAAACACGCTATCCCCTTTTTCCCCTCTCCCTTGTCAAGCCTACGAGGAGCAGCATCAGGAGAAGCATCTCGGCATCGCCCGATCTCCCCGAAAAACTCCCCCCCTCGTCCCTCCCCATTATATCGTCGTAGATTTCGTTCACCCGCTGGTTTTGAGGGTCCATGCGCAGCGCCCTAGTTATCTCCTCCCTCGCCTCGACGATCCACCCCCTCTCCGCCATGGAGAGGGCGAAATACGCCCTGGTCACAGGATCGTCCGGATTATTCGCCGTGAGGTGTTTAAACGTGTCGAAGGCCTCGTCAGTCATGCCCATGTAGCCGTAACAGATTCCAAGCTGGAATTCCCAATCGCCGTCGGTGGGATTGTCGGAGAGATAGCGGGAGATCTCCCGGGCCGCGTCCTCGAACATCCCCATATTCATCAGGGTGTACCCGAGCCTCGCGTTTATATAGCTGTTGTCCGGATCCTGCAGCTGCAGCTTCCTGTAGTGCTCCACCGCCTCGGAAAAGCGCTCCTTTCTCTCCAAAAAATGGCCTAAGGATATCTGAACGGAGATATTATCCGGCTCAAAGCTGAGCGCTTCGGAGATAAATTCCTTGGCGAGGTCGGTCCGGTCCAGGAGGAGGGAAGCGTCGGAAAGCCCCGAGAGGACGTCGGCGTCGCCGCAGGAGAGCTCATTGGCGAGGGAGAAGTAAAATAAGGCCCCCTCCCCATCCTTCTGGTTCAAGGCGGTGCAACCCATCAGATAGTAGATGTCGGGATCGTCCGGAAATCTCTTCACGGTCTCTTTCAAGAGCGCCAGCGCCTCGTCGTGAAAGTTGAGGTCCATCAGCTCCCCGGCTGTATCCAACATCTTGTCAAGATCGTCCATATGGATAAAAACCTCTCGAAAAATATTCAGGGCCTTTTGCGGCAGCGATTCAGGGAAGACTTCTACCTATAATTATACTACTTCCATCACGGACAACAAAGAATATTCGTATCATTAAAGGGGAATCCATAAAATCCCGAAATCCAATAGATAAATGTCGTTTTTCTCAAGCGTAATATCGACCTGTTCGATCTCCTCAGTCTTTTTCAGGGCGTCCTCCTTTATGGAAGCTATCTCCTCTTCCAGCTCGTCTGTCAGCTGTTTCAGCTCCTCCTTGAACTCCACTATCTCGGCCTCCGTACCCTCCATCATCCCCTTCGCCTTTTTGGTCATCCTCCTCTTAGTCGTCGCTCTGGTCAGGCCGCTTCTCCTTTTCCCCAAAACGAGGCCGAGTATCGTCTCACCTGCGGACAGAAACTCCTCACGCTTCCTCTCGCTGTACTCCATCTCCCGCATGGTGAGCTCCCGCTCCTCCTTCTTTATCTTCTTCTCGATCGTCTCCATCTTCCTTTTATATTTGTCGGCGATCTTTTCCACCTCGGAGTCAACCGCATCCTCGGCTATTTCCTTGAGCCTCTCGACAAAGTCCTCCCTCTTTTCGCCGAATTCGGAAAGCACATTGAAATTGGAGTTCTTGAAGAGGGTTACCTTCTCCCCGATGAAGAGGTGGTCTACAAAATCTGAGAAAATCTTTTTTAAGACCCCCTTCTTAACGCACCACTGGGGGAGGGGCCTGAAGCCGACAACGTTCTCCTTCGGGATCGGGAGGGCGTCCCTGATCTGGCTCTCCCCGTCTTCGCCCGTTGGGATTTCCACCGACTCGTCCCATCCCCCCTCCCTCTCGCCGAGAGGGAAGATTACCTTTGCGATCTCCCTCTTCTGGGAGATGTTTTTCCTCTCCACGTCGAACTTCGCCTCGGCCCTCGCAATGATCGCGGGTATCATGCTGAACCCCTTCTCGTCGGTCGTCTCCCTCGTCGGAACGAGGTTCGCAAAGGTAGGGTAGGCGTCGCTGTTGGGGGCGATGAAGAAGTTGTGCACACCCTCGATCTTGGGGGATGTGGGGAGAAGGGTTTCTCCCGGGTCAGCTGTTTCTTCCGCCACGGCCGAGACCGAAGCGGCATCCGGGAAGTCGGCCGCCGGAAGGTCCTTGAGTCTCCCCTTGGAGATCGGCCCCCTCAGGTATGAGATGGCCCATCGGGTGTGGAAGAGGACGGGGGCCTTCTCGTGGACATTGTGGCACAAAAACACCCTCTTTTTAAGGCTCGAAATCAGGTCGTCGAGCTCTTCCGGCGCCGGCGCCGCCTTCGAAGCGTACGACAGTCCCTCGATGAGACGTCCCTTGTCCTGCTTCGTCTGGAGCCTCCCGATGAACCAGGTTCCGGCGTTGGTCAGCGCCTTGTAGTCGAGGTCGACCGGATTCTGGGTCGCCAGCAAGAGCCCCACCCCGAAGGCCCTCGCCTGTTTCAGCAGCGTCATGATCGGCCTCTTGGTGGGGGGGTCTTTCGGATGGGGCGGCAGCATCCCCAGCGCCTCGTCTACGTAGACCATCGCCCTCAGCTTGCCCGTCCCCTCCTGCCCCATCATCCAGGAGATCAGGTTCGAGAGGAGGATGGTCACGAAGAACTGCCTCTCCTCCTCGTTCAGGTGGGCTATATAAAAGATTGAGACCCCGGGCTTCTTGCCGTTCGGCCTCAATAAAAGGTCGATGGAGAGGGGCGGACCCTTACGCCACGCCTCGAACGTCGGCGAGGCCACGATGTTGTTCAGTGACATGGCCAGCTCGAACCGCTCCGACCTCGGGTAGAAGGTCTCCAGGTCGAAGACGCCCACCTTCTTCATGGGGGGGTCCGCGATAAAGGTTATGATCTTTTCGAGGTTGAGATCCTGGCCCCGCTCCCAGCAGTCCTCCCAGATCTTGGAGAGGAGGATGTGCTCGCGGCTCTTGATCGGATCAGCTTCGATGCCCACCAGCGACAGGAGCGCGGAGACCGAGCCGGAGATGAGGTCCCTCATCCTCTCCTCGTCCCCGCCGCCCCCCTTGGGTATCCGAAAGGAGCTGAGGACATTTACCGGTACCGCCGCTCCGCTTCCGGGGGTAAATACGGTAAAATCGCATGTATCCTTCAGCTTCCTGATCCTATCAGGCGTAATCCCCCACTCCCCGTGGCCCTTCTTCCAGAGGGCGGCCACGGATTTTGCCTCCTCCTTAAGCCCCTCTTCCCCTCCCTTGACCTGGGACGGATCTATCCAGGGGAGGTAGTCCTCCGGCCTATAGTCGGGAAAGGCGAGCAGGAGGTTTGCCATCTCCCCCTTCGGGTCGATTATAATCTGGGGGATACCCTGAAGAGCCGCCTCCTCGAGCATTATCATGGAAAGCCCCGTCTTTCCCGATCCGGTCATCCCTAGGATCACGCCGTGGGTGTTGATATCTTTCGGGTCGTAGGTGACTTGGCTGTCCGTCACCTTGTCCTTTTTTGGATCGTACTCCCTTCCGAGATAAAATTTTTCCTCGCTCAAAACAAAAAATCCTTATTTAATTACAAACTATGTTAAGTATACCACAGATCTCGAAACCGTGCCTGGGCGCCCCTTTTCCCCCCTTTCCCCCCCTTCCCCCCAATAAACCCAATTACACAAAAACTTTAAACTCAATCAACAGGCGCCGCCGACCTCTCACCGGCTCCGCCGCCGTAGGGAAGCTCGGTGGCATCGTCATCTCTGCCGAAGAAATCCACGGAGTAGGAGATACCCCAGACGTGGGAGATGATCTCGTCGGCCAGCTCCCCCTCGGCCACATCCGGCTGAAAGCCCGCCTTTACCGGGATCATCTCGAACGACTTGACGCCGTTCTTGGTAACGGTGAGTACGAGGATGATGCTCAGCTTCTTCCACCTGGAGTGCTTCGTACTCTGGTGGAAGGCGAAGTTTCCGAGCGAATATACGATAAAGGTTCCGTTGTAGACCTCTAGTCCCTGTGGGACGTGGGGGTGGTGTCCCAGGATTATGTCCGCCCCGCAGTCCGCGATCCCGTGGGCGAGATCGATAGTCAGGTCGCACGGCCTGTCTTTGTACTCCCAGTCCCAGTGGGCGCTCACAACAACCACGTCGGCCGACTTCTTCGCCTCCTTTATCTTCGGCCCTAACCTCTCTTTCAGCGTATCCTTGTTCAGCCACGCGAGATACTTGAAGGCCTTGTGGTCCGGGTACTCGCCGTAGTTGAATATATTAGCCACCGCCAGAAAGGCGACCTTGATCCCGTTTACCTCCATTATTACGGGGGCGTAGGCGTGGTCGAGGTCTTCGCCGACCCCAACGCTCAATATCTCCACTTTATCCAAGTGTTCTATCGTCTCGAACAGGGCGTCCTTTCCGTAGTCCCAGATGTGGTTGTTGGCCATGGAGACGATGTCGAAGCCTGCGTTTTTGAGGCTGTTCGCCGCGTCCGGCGGCGCCGTGAAACGCCACACCCCCCTCTTTGTCTCCCCCCCCTGGTCGGATATGGTGCTCTCGAGGTTGGCGAAGGCGATGTCCGCCCCGGAGATGATATCTCTCGTCTTCTCGAAGGCGTAGTCAGTCTTCCCCCCGAGGATGATCTTTCCCGCCTTCCTGCCGAGGTTTATGTCGCCCACCGCCAGAAGGGTAAACTCCCTCTCCTCCTCAAAAACCTCCTCGGGGACGCCCACCTCCCTCAAAGGCACGCACCCGGGAACAAAAACCGCGATCAAGAGAAAGATTGTCCCAAAGAGCAAGAATCCGGAATGGAACCCGCCTCCTTTTTTCAAAAATCTCTTTTCAAAAGCCATCCTTTACCTTTCCCGCTCCCCTTGACTTATAAAAACACAACAGATAGAATAGTACCAGAGATC
>CAZIWT010000117.1:0-4348 GCA_964542895.1 uncultured Thermodesulfobacteriota bacterium | reverse complement strand
TTTCCCGCTCCCCTTGACTTATAAAAACACAACAGATAGAATAGTACCAGAGATCGGCTAAAAAGAAAACCGTTTTTTTAGGGGGAGCGGTATTATTTGATGAGGGGGGGGAGAGGGAGGAGAAGTAAGGCATTTAAATTTTGGGAAAGGTGAGATCTCTTTAAACGGAAACCGTAATTGACAAACGACAGGCGGACGAAAAAGATGGCAAAATTGGAATCTATCGACACATCGAAAATTGTAAGGCTCACAATCTCTTTGGCCGTGGCGGCCCTTATCTTAATAATTTCGGGATGTGCAACACCCCCCAAGAAGACCGAATACATTCCCCCGTATTCTCCGGGGTACGGAGTTTTTCTCAATTACATCATCACCGAGGGTCTCGAGGGCTCAATGGAAAAAGTGAAAGGGGCGCCCCCGGAGTCCCTGCCGCCATACTACGAAAAGCTCTTCGAGGACGGAAGGCTGACGATTGCTCTCGCCATCGGGACCGAGGACCTTGTAAACGGCTTCTACGATGAAAGGGGGGGAGGCGACCTCCTGAAAATATTTGTCGGAAAATACACCGCCCCCGTAAACCTCTACGGCAGGGAGATAATCATCGATGCGGTCGTGGTCAACGACAAGGAGGGTCTTATAAAGGCCCTGGGAGAGAGGGAGGTCGTCTTTGTCTACTCCCACTCCCGCTACGGCAACGGCTGGGCCCTTCACAGCGACGGTCTCGACGAGCCGTTCAGGATGCAGTCGGACCCGATAAGGATTCCGAAAAAGCAGCTCCACGGCTACAAGGGGGATATCGTCAGGGAGACTGCCACCCATTACTACCTCAGACCTAACACCGAGGATATCGACAGGGTTGTCCCCTATCCCGGATTTCAGATCATAGTCGGGCTCTCCTGCACCAGCAAGGGCCACTTCCAGAAGGAGCTTTTGAAGATGAGGAACGGCCACCCGTCCCTCTTTGTCCTCACCACGGGGGCGGGCAGTTTCCTGGAGATGAGGTTCAAGATATTCAAGACCTTTTTAAGCGGGTTGGCCCTGGGAGTTCCGATGGAGAAGATCGTGTCTGACATGAACGACACGTGGCAGAGGATACCGGATGAGTTCTTCAAGGAGCACGGCATCCGCTACAGCTGGAGGCCTAAGAGGGTCATCAAGCTGACGTACAGCGACATTTGAGCTTAAAGAAGTCGAGGTTTTTTTGCCCCTCGGGGTTTCTATACGGCCGTGATTTTACGCTCACACATTACAAGTCTAAGAGAGGGGAGAGGAAATAGTTTATATACCGGTTTTTGAAACAATTTTGACGATCTTTTCCCGGCATGACATCATACACAAACGACAACCGGCGGAAACGGCGACGAGCCGGCGACAGGCTTATCTATTCAAAAAGGCCCTTTCTTTTCACAAATCAAGATTTTTGACCCACCAGGAGTTTTTTAATCGTTCGGGGCGATACGCGTAACGCTCCTTTTTTCCCCCCACCAATTTTCTGAAGTGAGGCGGCCGATACAACTTCGAGGTAATTTCGATGCCTTGCCGGTGGGAGGGCCATCGTCATAGATGCCGTCAATCCAGGCCCCCGATTTAAAATCAAGAAAGTCCCCGATACAAGGAACGGCTTTAAAGGAGCGGGCATAAAACGGGGATTGTGTCCCCCTACTCCAAAGAGTTGATCTCTTTTTCCACCCTCGATGCTCCCTCGAGGTCGTTTAGCTCCACGTAGATCGAATAGGCGTAACGAAAGACCTTTTTCGCGTCGTCGATCCTTCCCATCTCTTTCAGGAGTCCCGCCATGTCGAACGCTTGTTTGGCCTGATCCTCTTTCGATACCTCGTCCGGGTGTTTTTTGGCGTAGTCAAGGGCCTCCACATATGTCGAGAGGGCGGCATCGACGTTGCCGTCCAGGTAGTATGCGCTGGCGATATACGGGTAGATGCCGAACGCGGTGAAGGTATGTCCTGCCTTGTCGTAGTTGTTCATCGCCTTCTTGAACTCGATGACGGCAAAGGAGAGCTTTCCGTCTCCCATGAGCTTCTTTCCGTAGTTAAAGGAGGTCTCGGCGTCCTTGAGGAGCGGATTTACCGTAACGCAGGTTGCCAAAAAAAGGGAGAGTAAAATAATTGCAAATTGAGATCTTTTCATAAGGTCTCCTTAGTGCGTAAAGATTTCAAAGGTAGAGCTTTCAAGATCGAAAAAGAGCTGTTTTCCCCTCAACGGCTCGCCCAGTCCCGTGAGGATTTTCAAGACCTCGACGGACTGGATAGAGGCGACGGCGCCGACAACGCCCGAGAGGTTTCCGAGGCTTGTCTCCACTCCCCTTTCGGGGAGCACGTCCTCATCCCCGTAGATGACCGAATAGCCTTTGTCGCCGGGAAGGATGGTTGAGACCTGCCCCAAGAATCCGGCCACGGAGCCGTGGACGAGGGGAATCTTCAGGGTCTCGGCGGCCCTCTGCAGGGCGAACCTCGAGGGGATATTATCGAGGGCGTCGACGGCCAGGTCGGTCTCTTTGAGAATCTCCGTCAATTCCCCCTCTCCGGCCCTTAACTTGACGCCCCTGACATCGACGGCGCCGTTTATCCTTCCCACCTCTTCGATCGCCACCTCGACCTTTGCCCTCCCGACCATCCCTTCCGTCGACAGCTCCTGGCGGTTCAGGTTGTCTTCGGAAAATGTGTCGCCGTCTACAAGTACAAGGCCCCCCACACCCAGCCTGGCCAGGTTCCTGACCACGGTACCGCCGAGGCCGCCGATTCCGACCACGGCGACAAGAGATTTCAGGAGCTTGATCTGCCCCTGGATTCCGATGGTACCGAAGTTCCTGAGGTATCTTTTAGGGACTATATCGTGAGAGAGGGCCTCTATCTCCACCGTTCTTCTGGGCGTTTCGCAAATCTCCGATATATTTACAGATTCCCTAAGCCCTATCGACTTTATAGAAGATCCATCCGGCGGAAGAATATCTTCGGAGCGCTTTTGAATTTCGCCGATAATATCTCTGCGTCTTCCCACCTTTTCGGCCCCCTTACATGCCGCCGCTCTTTTTCCGTTTCGTTCGCTCAAAAAAAATGGGGGAAGGAGTGTTACCCCCTTTCCCCCAAAAACAGATCGGATGCTTTTATTTGTAAATAATCTCGAATTCAACTCTTCTGTTTTTGATCCTACCGGCCTCTGTGGCGTTGCTCTCAGCGGGCATATACTCGCCCCAGCTGACGGTCGTGAGCCTCTCTTCAGGCACCTCGTAGAGTGTAAGGGCGTCTTTTACGCTGTCCGCCCTCTTCTGGCCGAGCCAGCAGTTGTACTTCTCGGTTCCGATAGAACAGGTATGTCCCTGAACTTCCACGTTGACATCCTCATATTTCAGCATGGTCTGAGCCATATGATAAAGGATGGGATAGAATTCAGGTCTGATAACATACTTATCGAAGTCGAAATAAATGACCTTACAAAGCTTCAGCTTGTCTACGCCTTCGGCGATCATCGCGTTTGCTTTCGCCAGGTGCATCCTGAAGCGATCGATCTTAAGCTCGTTGAGGTGATGCTCAGCGAACTCAAGCTCGGCCTCGGCAATTGCGTACTCGCAGGGAGTACAGGCCTTCATGCCCAGTGCCGTGGCCTTCTCAAAATCAGCTTTAGCGGCGTTAAGCGCATCGTAGCTTGGTCCAGAGGTAACTCCTCCACACCCCACCAGAAGCGCCAGAGCCGCAGCAGCTATAACGGCTACAAGGACTTTACCCTTCATTTATAATTACCTCCATTTTTCTAATACATCATTGACAAGCAGGGCGAAACTGCTCTCGGGGGAGCAGCTAATGCTGCGTCCGCCATGCTCTTTGACTTATTAGCCCACTCAAGAGCCTGACACCAGTCACAGTCACCTACTACTTCCTTGGCGCCACCAAGATAGGCACTGGCGCTACAAGTTTCATAAGGTGCGTTTGTGATTGTTCCCTTGCTATTGCACTGGGCTACCGCCGCCTCTGCATCAGCTATGGCTTTCATGGCGCCACAGTAGCAGCACCCCACAGATAAAGATGCCACAAAAGCGACAATGAGAATACCTGCAAAAATTTTCCTCATCAGGTCTTTCACCTCCTTTCACGGAAATGTTAGAAAAGAATTCTCCCAAAAAACCCCGAAAAAATAAATACCTCTCCTCTTCCCCCCTTACATTAGATAATATTATTATAACCCAAATGCTTTGTCAAGTAAAAGATGGTCTGAAATTAAATTATCTTAATATTTCTTCCCCTTTTTTGAACCCATTAAAATAACATCATATTGTGTATAGATCGGTTAAAAAAACTGTATCTTGTATTATAATACTATTCTGTGACCTATATCA
>CAZIWT010000116.1:0-11979 GCA_964542895.1 uncultured Thermodesulfobacteriota bacterium | reverse complement strand
ATTAAGATCATCCACAAGCCTGAAAATCGCCTCGTAGTACCAGCCCTTGGAACCGGCGATGAGGAGGGGATGTTCATCTCTCAACCTTTTTTCCAGGCCGGAATACGAGCGGATTAAAAATTCAATATTCTTTCTTGGCTCCAGCGTACCGACAAAGAGGATATATTTCTGGGGCAACCCCTTTCCTTGAAGATATGCTGCAATTCTCATGTCGTTATTGTATTTCTTAAACCTACGGTGATATCCCTCATATATTACGATTATCCTTTCTGGAGGATAATCTGTCAGCTCAATTAAATCCCTTTTTGTATTCTCAGAAACAGCAATTATATATCTAAAATCATGTATCTCTTTATCGAACCTCTTCTTAAAAAATTTCACCCTTTCGGCAGGATGTGTTTCCGGGTATAAAATGGCGGTCAGGTCATGAACGGTGCTGATCTCAGGAACACCGAAATGCATCACAGGAATGAAGTTGGTCTCATGATAAAGGATTATCCCTCTTTTTGAGACGGGAAACCTTAGATTCAATCTCCTGATAGAGTATTTCAACCAATAGGGGATGATCCCTTTAAAGGACGCTCTCCTGGCAAGGTTTACGATCTTCGAGGGCTCGTTTTTTATTTCAGAGGAGATATATGTTCCGTAGAAGTAATGATACTCGTTTTCAGGATTAATCTTCTTTAAAGAATTGACAAGGTTAAATACATACTGGCCCACTCCGGTAAGGGGAGACAGGAGAGGGATGGTGTTGATTAGGATATTCATTTTAGGAGGGAGATACCTTTAATCATTCTGGTGAATTCAACTCATAAGTACGATTTTTATGGTCGTAAAAAAGGGTAAGATGATGTAGGATACACTTTTTAAAAGACAAAATTAAAGGAAAACTTTGAAGTGGACCCAATATGGTAGACAGTGAAATGGGAGTTTTAAGGTGGATCATGCGGCCTGTTTTTCCCCTTGGTTTTCAAAATATACTTCCATTGGTGCCCGATAGTCAAGCGATTGATGCAGTCTTTCCTTATTATAAAAACTGAAATACTCCTTTAATCCTGATCTTACCTCCTGAACCGTCGAGTAGCTTTTAAGATACACTTCTTCGTATTTCACACTTCGCCAGAGTCTTTCTACAAATACGTTATCCAGAGCCCGTCCTTTCCCGTCCATGCTGATCTTTATCCCTTCGTCTAAAAGAACTTTCGTGAAGGCTTCGCTCGTATACTGGCTTCCTTGATCCGTGTTGAAAACTTCCGGCTTCCTATAACGCTTCAGGGCTTCTTCAAGCGTTTCCACACAAAATGAACTGTCCAGAGTGTTCGATAGCCTCCAACTTAAGACACTCCTGCTGTACCAGTCCATGACCACCGTAAGGTACATAAATCCTCGCTCTATGCGTATATATGTGATGTCGGACGCCCATACCTGATTTGGTCTTGTGATCTCCATTCCCCTCAGTAGATACGGATATTTCTTATGTTCTTTGTTCGCCCTGCTTAAATTCGGCCTGGGGTATATCGCTTCAAGTACCATCTTGCGCATGAGCCTCTGTACCCTCTTCCTGTTGACCACTGTCCCTTTTGCCCTATAAAGCTCCTTAGCTATCCTCCGAGACCCGTAAAATGGCAGTTTTGTGTAAATCTCGTCGATCGCGTTCATAAGGCCGATATCTCCGTCACTTTCGCCTTTGGGTTGTTTGTAATAGCTTGACCGGCTCAAGCTCAAAAGCTCACATTGGCGTTTGATGCTGATGTCTTTGCTTGAGGGTTCCACCATGTAGCGCTTATCTCCTGAAGAAAGGGTCTGTCTTTTTTTTTAACCAGTCAATCTCGACTTTCAACTTCCCTATCTGCCGGTAAAGCTCATCGCGCTCTTTCTCTATGGATGTGTCTTTTCTGCCTTTATCAACAGAAAAGACCTCCGGCAATCTTTCTAAAAGCTGGCTTTTCCATTTGGATACCTGGTTTGGATGCACCTCGTATTGTGTCGCTATCTCGTTTATTGTCTTGTCTCCGCGAATAGCTTCTAACGCAATCTTCGCCTTAAACTCCGAACTGAAACTCCTCCTCTTTTTTGGCATTGCCTCTCCTTTCTAATTTGGAGAACAGCACCATCTTACATCCAACTATCCCCCTTGTCTACTTTTTGGGTCCATTACATAGTAATTGGGACGATTTCTTAAAAAATGTCGTTGATCCAAGAAATTACTACACACATTGGGATGAAAAAATTAAAAAGAGAGGCAAAGTTCTTAGTGGATTAGAACTATACTTATTGACACAAAATTTAAGGATAATTCTGAAAATATGTATAATGAAAGAGATAGGATTTGAAGATGAGGAAATACTTACTACTAGAATGAATCTACTTTAAAATAAGCCAAACTTAAATTTTTTAAACCTATTCTCTTTTAACAAGAATCCCCCCTACTCCTTTCCCTTCGGGATAAGGCCGAGGACCCTGGCCGGCGAGCCGCCACCCGTGCTTAAGGGCAAAAGCCCGATGAAGACAACGGAGCCGGTGGGCGGAAGCCTCCTCAGGTCCTTCAGGTTCAACAGCACCATCCCCCCTATCTCGGCCATCAGCCTCGATGCCTCGAATTTTCCCGAAAAGCCTGGGTCGAGACCCGGCGCGTCTATCCCGATCACCGTAACCCCCCTCTTTTCGGTCAGGTACTTCACGGCGTCGACGGTTACCCCGGGGAAGTGCATCTTCCTGCCTTTATCTAAGTTAAAATATATCGTCTCGTCCCCCCAGTGCCGATCCCATCCGGTCTCAATCAACACGATCGATCCCGAAGGGACGGGGCCGTTATAGTCCTCCCAACGCATTATATGCCCGGAATCGAGGGAGTAGTCGGGATCCTTCTCAACGGCCCCCTCCACGTTGATCACGACCGCATTCCCCACAAGAGATCCGGCCGTGACCCGATCGGCGGTGGAGTAGGCGGCGCCCCAGCGCGACGGCAGCACTACGTGCGTCCCGGATCTGTCGGACATTAAGATGTCGTAAAGATAAGGGGGGTCTTCCCCCTGGCCCTTTTTGGGTGTTACCGAAACGGGCGAATCCCCAGGGAAATAGACGACGCCGCCGTTCAAGGGGTGGGTGAGATCGACGACCTCGTATTTCGACAGGTCTACGGCTAAAGAGCGTCCCCCCGTGATAAAGAGAACCGTGAAGGCAAACAGGAAAATCGGCGCAAATCTCTTTAATACCCTGAACCACATATGAGGCCTCCTAATTACTTTGACCGTAAAATATAGGGTGGAAAATGTGAAGGTGATACTTTATACCCTGTTACCGATCCTCCATAAATCCCCGGCCCGTTCCTATCCCCCCTTCAAAATGAGGTACTTCTCCTTGAAGTGCTTTATGTCCCCGTTTTCGGCGAAGCTGTAGTAGTCGTTCTCCCCGATGATTATGTGGTCGTAGACGTCCATGTCCATCATCCTGGCCGCAAAAACGAGGTTTCTCGTTATCTCCTTGTCCTGGGATGACGGCTTCGGGTGTCCGCTGGGGTGGTTGTGAACGAAGATAAGGCCGGAGGCGTTGTACCTGATCGCCTTTTCTATTATCTTCCTCGGGTAAACTATCGACTGATTCAGCGTTCCCTCGTGGAGCGTCTCGGTGTGGATGATCTCGTTTCTCGAATTCAAGAATATGACCTTGAATATCTCGTGCTTCAGCCCCTTCATGGAGATCTGAAGATACTTCAGCACATCCTTTGCCGAGTGGAGATATTCCCTCTTCTTTATCTTCTCCTTGAGGTAGTAGGAGGAGGCCTCAATGATGAACTTGATTAGAAAGGCAGCGTTCTCTCCCACCCCGGACACGGACATCAAGTCCTCCCGCGGGGCCTCGAAGACTCCCTGAATCGTCTTGAACTCCTTTATCAGCTTTTTCGCTATAGGCTTGGTATCCCTCCGGGGAATCGCGAAGGTCAAGAGGAGCTCTATAATCTCGTAGTCGGAGAGACTTTCCGGGCCCGCCTTGAGGAACCTCTCGCGCAGCCTCTTTCTGTGCCCCAAATAATCCTTTTCGCTCGTTTTCCGATTCGTCATTGCCTTAGAAATACCAAATGGAAGCGTCAAAATCAAACCAGCAAGGGAGAATTCTACCTGAACGAGCTTCAAAAAGCAATGGTTCAATTGGTCCTTTACCATATTAGAAAAGATTATTTTTCTTGTTGAGATCACTTAATATATGTTTTGTCATCCAATCCGCTTCAGCCTTGCGGCGAAAAATCCGTCGGGGCAGGCAAAATCGTCCGTGACCTTGTCGTCCTCATCATCAAAGATGTAGGGCGGAGTAAAAAGGTCCCCCCCCGATACGAGTCCCCCGGCCACTTCCTTAAGGAAGGGGGAAACGTCCTCGCTGGAGAAATTTTTGTGGCTTTTCAGAAATTCGTCGACGATCTCGACCCCCTCTGCCGGATTTATCGTGCAGACGCAGTAGACAAGCCCCCCACCTGCTTTCACGTGACCGGCGGCCGCCTCAAGGATATTTCTCTGATTCTCCACGAGGGTCTCGACATCCTCTTCCTTCAGCCTCCACTTGATCTCCGGGTTTCGCCTCAACGTCCCAAGCCCGCTGCACGGGGGATCGACGAGCACTAGGTCGAACAGTTCCGATTCCCTAAGGGGCAGAGCCGTACAATCTGCGACCGCCGTCCTCAGGGAGCGGACCCCGAGTCTTTTTGCGTTGTCCGCGATCGATTTCGCCCTCCCCTTGTTTATATCGACGGAGAGGACAATCCCCCCGTCGTTCGTCAGCTCCGAGATGAAAGTCCCCTTTATTCCCGGTGCGGCGCAGAGATCCAGAATACTCATCTTCGGCTTTGGGTCGACAATGATGGGGATAAGCTGGGACGCCTCGTCCTGAAGGGTGAAGCTCCCGTCAAGATAGAGCTCGTCCTTGAAGAGGGCTCCCCCACCGTCGACGATTACACCGTGGGGGGAGTATCTCGTCGGCACGGCTCTAAATCCCCTCTCGGCCAAGATCCCCAGCAGCTCATCCCTCGTTCGCCTCATGACATTGGTCCGTATCGTGACCGGCGGCCTCGCGGAGTAGGTCTTAGCAATTACCTTAGCATTTTCATAACCGAAGGTATCAATGAAAAGTCGGGAGATCCACTCGGGAATGGAGTGGTAGACCGAGAGAAAGCCCGCCGGGTTTTTTTTCTCGTCCGGGTATTCAATTCCCTTAATCGACCTCAGGGCGGAGCGCAGAACGCCGTTGATGAAGGAACCGGCGCTCCTCTTTCCGTAAACGGCGGCGAGATCCACCGCCTCGTTCACGGCGGCGTAGGGGGGGATCTTCTCGAGGAAGACTATCTGGTAGAGGGCGACGCGAAGGATGTTCAAGACCTTGTCGTCGAGGGATTTCAGGGGCTTTTTCGAGAATTTGGACAGGATGAAGTCTATCCTATTTAAGTTCCTCAAGACCCCGTAGGTCAGCTCCGTGGACAGGGCCCTGTCCTTTTGAGACAGGGTTTTCCCGGTGGTCTCATCCCTGGAGAGGAGGATATCCAGAACGGTGTCCGAATACACCCCTTTAAGCAAAACCGCGTTTACGGCCGAAACGGCCACGTCCCTCGGCCCCGTCATGGTGCAGTCTCTCCAGATAGATTGTGAATACTTATTTTAGAGGGAGAAGGGTAAAGACCAAAGCTTTGGACACTCTTTAAACGCTTTATTCACCACCGAGAGTAGTACCTATCTCGATCCCCTTCCCCCTTAGAAATTCCTCCGCTCCCATCCTCCTCTTACCGGGCGCCTGAAGCTCCCTTATCACAACGACGCCCCCCTTTGCCGCCACCACTATTCCCTTGTCAACAATATCGGCGACTTTTCCGGCCCCGCCCCCTCCCTTCTTATCCATAACATCGACTCTGAAGACCTTCAGATTTTCCCCCCGAAGGGTGGTAAAGGCCCCCGGCCAGGGGATCATCCCCCGAACGTGATTCTTTATCTCGCCGGGAGTCCTGCCCCAGTCGATCCTGCCGTCCTCTTTTTTGAGGAGGGGGGCGAGGGTCTTCTTCTCGTGATCCTGGGGTACGGGAGTAATCGTACCGTCTTCCAAGCCGGAGATAGTCTCCATCAGAACTTCCGCCCCGATCCCGGCCAGCCTCTCTATAAGCTCGCCCGCCGTCTCCTCCCCACCGATGGCCGTCTCGTTTACCAAAAGCATGTCCCCCGTATCCATCCCCTCGTCGAGCAGGATCGTTGTCACCCCCGTTACCTTTTCACCCATCAGTATCGCCCAGTTTGCAGGGGCGGCGCCGCGGTACTTGGGCAGTATGGAGGCGTGGACGTTAACGCAGCCCATCGGGGGGATATTGAGAAGCTCTTTCGGGAGGAACTGGCCGAAGGCCGCGACCACAACAAGGTCGGGAGAGAGAGCCCTCATCCTTCCCAGAAATACCGGGTCGGACACCCGCTCCGGCTGCACCACCTCGATGCCGTTCTCTTCCGCCAGGACCTTGACCGGCGTGGGCACCGAAGTCCTTCCCCTCCCCCTGGGCCTGTTCGGCTGAGTCACAACGAGGAGCAGATCGACCCCCCCTTCGATCAGCGCCCTGAGGCTCGGGACGGCAAAATCGGGGGTGCCCATAAAAACGATCTTTGTGGAGCCCTTCATAGCCTATCTACAAATAGTTTATCTACAAAACGTCCCTTTTCGATTCGTCCCTCGCCGCTTCCTTAAGGCCCTTTTTCATCTTCCTCCGATATATATCCCTCTTGAGCCGACTGACCTTGTCAACAAGGAGTATCCCGTTGAGGTGGTCTATCTCGTGCTGGAAGACGACGGCAAGGAGACCCTCGGCCTCATAGGTCACTTCATCCCCCTTCTCGCTTGTCCCCTTAACGGTCACCTCGTTCATCCGCTCGATCTCGGCGGTGAACTCCGGGAGTGAGAGACACCCCTCCTCGTAGGTGATCTTACCGTCCCCCTCGACTATCTCCGGATTGACAAGCATGATCGGGGCCTTCTTGTCATCGGGCCTGATGTCGATGACTATGATCCTCCTGTTCACGCCGACCTGAGGGGCGGCAAGCCCCACCCCGGGGGCGCTGTACATCGTCTCGAGCATGTCCTCCATCAGCTGCCTTGTCTCGTCATCGACAACCTCGACTTCGTCGGAAGTCGCCGAAAGGACGGGGTCAGGATACTTCACTACTTCAAGAACGGCCATTTTATTTCATCCTTTTTGTCCTTTATACTTTATCGCCTTTATAATTTATCGATATTTCAATATTTCCTTTCTCTGAAATGTTCGACCTTATATTATAGCATATCGAGGGGGTCCACATCAACGGATAACTTGACACCGGCGGGGACAATTTTGCTTTCATCCCTCAAGAGATCATCGAGGATCGCCGTCACAGAGGCCCTCCTTTCCCCCTTAATTATGATCTGGAAACGGTGCTCCCCCTTTATCTTCGGAATCGGCGAGACGACCGGCCCCAGTATTGAAACGGCGAGCCTCCCTCTCCTCTTGATCGACTCAAGCCGCCCGGCCACCGACTCAGATGCCTTCTTGACGCGTCCCCTGTCCCGCCCCCTCAAGCTCAACAGGACGAGTCTCGAAAACGGCGGGTACTTGAGCTCTCCTCTCGACTCCATCTCGATTTCAAGAAATGAATCGTAGTCGTGGGAGGAGGCACACCTTACGGCGTAGTGCTCGGGATTGTAGGTCTGGATAATCACCTTTGCCGGGGTCTCGCCCCTTCCAGCCCTCCCGGCGGACTGGGCCAGGAGCGAAAAGGTCCTCTCGGCCGACCTGAAGTCGGGGATATTGAGCCCCACGTCGGCGTTTATGACCCCCACCAGCGCCACCCTCGGAAAATCGTGCCCCTTGGCGACCATCTGCGTACCCAACAGGATATCCGCCTTTCCCTCCGCAAATGCGGAGAGGTTTTTGCCCATCGCCCCTTTCTTTCTGGTGGAGTCCCTGTCGAGGCGGATCGTCCTCGCATCGGGAACAATATGTGTCAGCTCCTCCTCGATCCTCTCGGTCCCCGTGCCGACGAGGAGCAGCCGATGCTCCTCGCACTCGGGGCAAAAATCGGGGGCGTTACTCTTAAAATCGCAGTAGTGGCACAGAAGGCTCCTCGTCCCCTTGTGGTAGGTCAGCGTTATGCTGCATGACGGGCAGAGGAAATTGTGCCCGCAGGTGGGGCAGAGTATAAAGGAGGAAAATCCGCGGCGGTTTAAAAGGAGGATTGCCTGGTGGCCCGAGTCTATCGTCCTTACAATCTCGTCGGCGAGCCTTTTCGTTATGCTCTTCGTCACGAGCTCCGCCTCCTTCAGATCGACGATCGTAACCTCCGGCATCCTGCCCTCCATGGCGATCCTCTCGGGGAGACTGATGAGTCCGTAGCGGCCGGTCACGGCGTTGTTGTAGCTCTCAAGAGAAGGGGTCGCGGAGCCGAGGAGCACCACCGCCCCCCTGATCTTTCCAAGCATCACGGCGGCGTCCCTGGCGTTGTACCTGGGGACATCTCCCTGTTTGTAGGAGCCCTCGTGCTCCTCGTCGACTATTATTATCCCGGGGTCTGACAATGGCGCAAAGATAGCGGACCTCGCCCCCAGGACGACCCTCGCCTCCCCCTTTTTTATCCGCCACCACTGATCCAGCCGCTCCCCGTCCGACAGGGCGCTGTGGAGCACCGCCACCGTGTCGCCGAACCTGGCCCTGAAGCGGGAGAGGAGCTGTGTCGTGAGGGCTATCTCTGGTACCAGCACGATAGCCCCCCTACCCAGATCGATCGCCCTTCCCACGGAGCGGAGATACACCTCCGTCTTTCCGCTCCCGGTAACGCCGTAGAGGAGATGGGCCGAAAATCCCCCGGCTTCGAGGGCGCCCTCCACCTCCGATACGGCGGATATCTGGGCCGCGCTCAGCTCCTCTACGGGATTGACATCGATCCCGGAAAGCTCCACGAAGGGTATCTCCCTCGCCCGGTGCTCTATGGACACCTCGACGGCGCCCATCCCTTCGAGCCTTCTTACCTTGTCGCCCGCATTTTTGAATCTCTCGTTCAGCTCTTTTACCGAAACTGTGCCGGCCTCGGCGATGAATCTAAAGACCTCGCCGGTCGCCTTCGACCGGGAGAGCTTCTCATATATCTCGTCGATGATGACTCCATCCCTGAGCGACACGACCCTTATCTCTCCCCTCTTGGCCTTTGGCGATTCCACCTCCTCCTCGACGGCGAGGCAACCCGTCTCCTGAAGCCTGCTTACCCGGTAATGTACATCATAATCTCCAAGCTTCCTCTTCAGCGTATCCAGGGAGATCCCCCGAGGCCCCCCTGACAAATCCAAAATTTTCAGCTCCACATCGGACGCATCGTCCGGAGCCTTGAGGGCCTTAATCATCTTTTTCGACCTGATGTTGATCCCCCCCGGAAGCCCCTTCCTTATCACCTCCCCCAGGGGGGCACAGTAGTATTCCGCGAGGAAGCGAAAAAAATCGAGGGCGCCGACGTCGAAGACCGGCTCGTGATCCAAGACATCGATGATCTCCTTGAGCTCTCCCTCATACTCTCCCCCCTTATTGGAGACAACATAGCCCGTAACGCTCCTTCTCCCAAGGGGGACAAAGACCCTCGTCCCCACCGGCACACCGCCCCGCATCCTGTCCGGCACCCGGTACGTAAGGGTCTTGAAGAGGCCCGTCGCCACGGCCACGGAGACCGTCGAAAAATCCTTTGCCTTATCCTCGGTCATATCTTGGCCGGGCCTTTTCTCTCTTTTCAATTTCACTTTTTTAAATAAACGGAAGGGGAGAAAAAACTGGATTGACTTTTTTAAGCATCGAGCTAAACTTCCACCTTTTCACTGGGGAAACGAAGCTCTCCGTCATCTTCGATTATATCCTCGGGGCCGTATATCATAACGCTCTTTCCCGAAATGGATATGAGCCCCCGGCGGTTGAGCTCGTTCAAGACCCTCGATACGGTCTCCCGGGAGGCGCCTATCATCGACGCGATATCCTGCTGGGTGGGCCTTCTCTCGATAAGGATGCCGTCGTCGTATCTTACACCCTCCCTCTTTGCGAGATCGAGGAGAAACCTCGCCACCCTGCCGAACACGTCGAGGAGGATGAGGTTTCCGATCCTCTGATCCGCCCTCCTTATCCTCCGGCTCATCTCCGACAACACCCCCGTGGCTATGGTGGGGTTCTGCTTTAGCTGCTTCAGGAAATCGTTCCTCTGGATAACGAGCATCGTGGAATCCTTCATCGCGATGACGGTGGCCGACCTCGGCTCCCCGTCCAGAAGCGACATCTCCCCGAAGAAATCCCCGTCCCCCAGAATCGAGAGGATTATCTCCTTGCCACCCTCCGAAAGGAGAACGACCTTGACCCTGCCGGACAGAATAAACATCAGGGAGTTTCCCTCGTCCTCCTCGTGAACGATAATGCTCTCCTTGGAATACTTCTTCCTTATGGCCGTATCGCTGATGGTCTTGAGCTCCTCATCGCCGAGCTTGCTGAATATCGGAATCTGCCTCAGAACATCTACTTTTTCCATTAACTCACCCCTGTTTTGCACATTATATACTATTTTTTCCGAAGTGAAAAGGTAATTTATTTACGAACTTAAATTAATATGTTGTCTCGATGCACCATCTATGCTATATAATACAGCCTTATGATCAATATCAGAACAAAGCAGGAGATAGAGCACCTGAGGGAGGCGAACCGGATCGTGGCGGGCGCCTACAAGGTTCTCGTTAAGGCGATTGAGCCCGGTGTCACGACCGTCGAGCTCGACGCCATCGCGGAGGATTACATTCGGGGAGAGGGGGCGGAACCGGCCTTTCTGGGCTACCGCGGCTACCCGGCGAGCCTCTGCGTATCCATAAACGAAGAGGTCGTCCACGGAATTCCCGGGAAGAGAAAGATAAAAGATGGCGACGTCGTAAGCCTCGACCTCGGCTCCGAGAAGAACGGCTACTACGGCGACAGCGCGCTGACCGTTGCCGTGGGGGAGGTGGACGATAAGATCGTGGAGCTGATCAAAGTCACCGAGGAGTCGCTGTATGCGGGGATCGAGCAGGCGAGGGTCGGAAACCGCCTCTACGACATCTCCGCCGCCGTGCAAAACCACGTGGAGGCGCACGGGTTCTCCGTGGTGAGGCAGTTCGTCGGCCACGGCATAGGCGAGCAGATGCACGAGGACCCGCAGATCCCCAACTACGGGACGGCGGGGACGGGGGTGCGCCTCAAGGAGGGGATGGTGTTTGCCATCGAGCCGATGGTGAACATCGGGGGCTGGGAGGTGAAGATACTGGACGACGACTGGACGGTGGTTACGATCGACGGGTCGCTATCCGCCCACTTCGAGCACTCGATCGCCATAACATCGGGCGAGCCGATAATTTTGAGTGATAGGGGTTAATGCAAATAATCGGAGGAAAAGTTTTAGTCTAAATCAATTTACAACCAACCTTATTATCGATATTTCCTATTACTATCGACTTAACTCCATTTTCTACAGTAATTTCTAATTTTCAATATTGTATCTAATAAACAGTATTAGCTTTTAGAAGCAGTTAAAGAATTTTTCAAAATTTTTTACAGAGGGGGTTATTATGTCTGATACATTAATTACTGTAATCATTGGTGGGTTAATTGGAATTGTAGGGGCAGCCGTTGGTGGAATAATTGGAGGACTAATTGGATACTATGGTGCTCTTAACATATTTAACCTTCAAAGAAAAGAAGATAAAAAGGAAAAGAAACTTGATACATTGAAGGAATTACATCTTGCAATTGATAAAAGTATTTCATCTTTACCCCTCATATTAGAGAACATAAATAGCTCATATGCGGGGGAAACTACAGAGTCCCCCGAATTTAAAAACTTTGAACAATTTCATTCAGTATTAAGTTTATTAAGATTGTATGGCCCCAAGGAATTTAAAGAAAAGTACACTTCTACTTTAATGGCTCTTGTAAGTAAATTG
>CAZIWT010000115.1:0-12179 GCA_964542895.1 uncultured Thermodesulfobacteriota bacterium | reverse complement strand
AATATATCAACTGTAATAGAACACTTGAGAATGCTCCAGTCTATAAGATCATCTGGTTCAGCACATTTAAAGGGGAAAAACTACAAAAAAGCTATGACTAAATATGAATTAGATAAACTTTCAAATAAGAAGAAATTTACCGAAATTTTAAGCAGAATAAGGGAAGCACTAATTATTATTTCTTCAATACAAAAGAAAACTAATTGATTTTTCAAACAAGGAATAGAATCAAAATGAAAGAAACAAAATTTGTCATTGTGGTAGTTAAACGAGGCGTCCCCGATTCCGTCGAGGCCCACGACTACTACGACATAGCGATGATGAGAGAGTGGGAGATAAGAAAGGACCTGAACCTCAACGACGACGAGACGGGAATATTTGAAATAGCCGTTTAGACCGCCCAACCTTTTTAATCCCTCTGCCTAATCAATCCCATCAATCCATTCCCCAAAAACTTTTTTCAGCACCCCCAATTTTTCCCTTGACACGAAATCTCAGGCACGTATACTGAACAAAAAGATTAGTCAATTAACTAATAAATGAGTCAATCAACTAATAAAGGTAATCAATAGCAAAGAGAGCAACAATGAAGCCTAAAAAAATTTCCGACATAAGAAAACAGGAGATAGTGGAGAGCTTCTACCAGGTGATGAAAAAGGAGGGATTCAAGGGCTCCTCCATCGCCAAGATAGCCAAACACATGGGTGTCCACCCCAGCCTCATCACCCACTATTACAAGAAGAAAGACGACCTTGTCCTCGATCTCGTGGATAACCTCCTTTCCCGATACGAGGAGATGTACACCGTCAGGTTTGAGAACGTAACAAACCCGGAGGAGAGATTTAACCTGCTGCTCGATACGGTATTCGGGCCGGAGTGGGGGCCCCTGGTCGATAACCGGGTCTTCTTCGAGTGCTACTCCCTTGCCCTCCGGGACGAGCGGCTGAAAGACCGCCTCAAAAAGATGTACCTGCGTTTTAAAAAAATACTAATCATAGAGATCAACTCCTATATGGAGCACGGCGTCATAAGGGAGATCGATCCCAACAAGGCCGCGAACTTCATCATATCGTTGGTCGAGGGGATCGATTACTACAGAAACGTCCTGGATGATGAAAACAGGGCCCAGCTGGATGAGCTCAGGCAATACCTGAAGGAGATAGTCGTAAACGCGCTTAAAAAGCAGTAAGGATGGCCAATGATATATTACTAATCTTTTTGAGGAGGTAATTATTATGTTTTCGTTGAAAGACAAGGTTTCTGTGATCACGGGTGGAGCCTCCGGCCTGGGCAAGGCGACGGCCGAAAGGTTTGCCAAGGCGGGGGCGAAGGTTGTCGTCGCGGACATCCAGGACGGTGAGGACGTGGCCAAGGCCACCGGCGGCATATACGTCAAGACCGACGTCTCAAAGGAGAAGGAGGTCAAGGCGCTCATGGACACCGCCGCCGAGAAGTTCGGCAAAATCGACATCGCGATAAACAACGCCGGGACGGAAGGAACCGCCGGGATGGTCACCGACATTAAGGAAGAGGATTTGGACACCGGTATCAACGTCAACCTAAAGGGTGTGCTCTGGGGGATAAAGCACGCCGTTCCCCACATGACCGGGGGAGGCTCAATCATCAACACCGCCTCCTACGCCGGGGCCTTCGGCACGCCCACCTACGGGATCTACGTGATAACGAAGGCCGCAATCATCGCCTTGACCAAGACCGCGGCGTTGGAGCTGGCGCCCATGGGGATAAGGGTAAACGCCATCTGCCCCAGCACGATGGACACGCCGATGGCCTACGTGGAGGGGGCGGAGATAGAGCTCAAGGTCTCCATGATGCTTCAGGCGATAGAGAGGCTGGGGACACCGGAGGAGGCGGCGGCCCTTTTTCACTTCTTGGCTTCTGAGGAAAGCGCCTTCATCACCGGACAGGCGATCATGCTGGACGGGGGACTGAGCGCCGGCCCCGCCCTGGGGATGGTGGGAGTCCTTTACGAAAAGGCCGCCGGAGAGCCGCTTGATCTGGAATCGATGAAAAAGTAAGTGCGGATCGTGTCTTATTAACAATATAAATACTTAAAAAAGGAGGATTATCATGGCAACAATAACCGGAGGAGAGCTTTTAGTAAAGTGTCTCAAGAAGGAGGGTGTGAAGAGGATTTTTGCAATCATCGATGCGTTTTACAATCCGGTCATCGCGAACGTCAACAAGTACAACATCCGCTGGATCGGCCCCAGGCACGAGGCGGCCGCCGTCCACATGGCGGAGGGAGTATACAAGACGACCGGCGAGATACCTGTCGTTATGGCGGGCGCAGGCCCCGGAACGGCCAATCTCCTGTCAGGAATGATATGCGCCAGGGAGGAGGGTGTGCCGGTAGTCGCCATCTCGTCCCAGTGCCGACAGGATATCATATATCCGTGCAAGCCGGGGGTCTTTCAGGGAACGGAGCAGTATGACTTTTTCAAGCCGGTGACGAAGTGGAACGCCGTCATCCACTCCTGGGAGCGGATTCCGGAGATCATCCAGCGGGCGTTCAGGGAGGCGGTGGCGGGAAGACCCGGCCCGGTGCATGTCGATGTCCCCTATACCGTGGCCTACGCCGAGGGGGACGAGTCAAAGGTTAGGATTCTCGATCCCCACCAGTACAGGGCGACCGTCCCCGAGCCCTCGGAGAAGCAGATCGAGGAGGTGGCCAACCTCATCAAAAACGCCAAGAATCCGCTCCTCATGGCGGGGACGGGCCTCCTCAACTCCGGCGGGTGGGAAGATTTTATGGGGCTGGTTGATCTCCTCAACTGTCCCGCCACGACCACCATGGCCGCCAGGTCGGCGATCCCGAACGATCACTCCAACTACATCTTCGGGTACGGGAAAGGGGCGCTGACCGCAAGAACGGAGGCGGACGTCGTCCTGGCCGTGGGAACGAGGCTCGGCGACATGGACCTCCCGTTCAAGAAGTACTGGGGCGATCCGGAAAAGCAGAAGATCATCCAGGTGGACATCGATCCGAGAAACATCGGCGCAAACTGGCCCATTCACATGGGAATTGTAGGCGACGCAAAGGCTATGGCAAAGGCGCTCGGTGGTAAGCTCAAGGAGATGGGAGTAAAGCCCTCGGACGGCAAGATGGTAAAACAGTATAAGGATATGGACGATGAGTGGAGAGTCGAGCTGACCGGACACATCAAGGACTACAAGGGGGAGAAGATCCACCCCGCCCACTCGGTGGAGACCGCAAGAAGGGTGTTCCCCCCCGATTCCTCCATCCACATAGGGGACGGAGGAAACACCAGCCTCTTCAACGCCTTTTTCACCTCCTACACCAAGCCGAGGACATCGCTGGGGTTATTCGAGTTCGGACACCTGGGGATCGGCATCCCCTACGCCATTGGGGCCAAGGTGGCCAACCCTGATAAGGATGTCTACGTCATCGTGGGGGACGGGGCGGCAGGCTTCAACTTCATGGAGATGGTGACCGCCGCCAGGGAGAAGATAAAGATAACCGTAATGGTTCACGCCGAGGAGTCGTGGTGTATGGAAGAGATAGGCCAGCTCATGGAGTTCGGCGACCCGTCTAATCTTGTGGGATGCCAGCAGTATCCGATACGGTGGGACAAGGTGGCGGAGGGTCTCGGGTGTTACAGCGAGTATGTGGAAAAGATCGAAGACTTGGAGGACGCCATCAGGCGGGCCAAGGAGTCGGAGCTTCCGGCGGTGGTCTGCGTTAAGACGGACAAGCAGTCCAACCTCATACCCCCGGGAGCCGAGCAGTTCGAGCAGGTCTACACGGGCGTTCCCGAAGAGGAGGGATAAGGCATACATCTGGGAAAGGGCCTTATGCCCTTTCCCACACCTCTTTTTGTAACCACTAAGACAAAAGGACAGAATATTATGGGAACACTCGATGGAAAAGTGGCGATCATAACCGGTGTCGGGAGGCCGGACGGGATCGGCGAGGCGACGGCTCTCAAGATGGCGGAGGAGGGGGCAAGTGTCGTAATATCCGATATATGCCGCACATACGAGGGAGACATGTCATGGTATCCCCTGGGGGGATGGGAATATCTGGAATCGGTCGTCAAAAAAATTGAGGATATGGGCAAAAAGGCCAGGGCCTTCAAGGTCGACATAACAAAGAAGGATGAGATAGAGGAGATGGTTAAGGAGACCGTTAAGGCTTTCAATAGGATAGACATCCTTGTCAATAACGCCGGATCGGGGGTGGGTGTGGGGCCTTTCCTCGACATCACGGAGGCGGCCTGGGACAAGACCATGGAGGTGAATGTTAAGGGCACCTTTTTTTGCATGAGGGCGGTTATCCCCGAAATGCTGAAGGTCGGGGGCGGAAGGATCATCAACCTCTCCTCCACCGCGGGCCTTATGGGCCCCGCGGAATACGGCGCCTACTCGCCCAGCAAGTTCGCGATTATCGGAATGACCCAGACCGTCGCCCTGGAGTACGCTCCAAAAAACATTCTAATAAACGCCGTCTGTCCCCACTTCGTCGAGACGAGCATGGGGCGCGACGAATATCAGTACATAGCCATGCTCAACGATATCACGCCCGAGGAGGCAAGGGAGAAATCGATCAAGACCATACCCATCGGAAGGCCGGCGACGGGACGCGACATCGCCGACGTCATCTACTTCCTCGCATCCCCCCTCGGGAGCTACATGGTGGGTCAGGCGGTCCCCATAACGGGGGGCGGAGAGCTCTGGTCGCCATAAATCGGGGCTGAGGATTCTGAGCCTCCCGAGTCGGTCTGCATTAATAAGAACAGCAGATACATTCGGCGGGAAAGGGCCCTTCGCCCTTTCCCGCCCCCTTTTACCGGTCATTTATTTTCGTTGTATCCCACTCCTTATTCAAGTGCATCTCCCTTTGCCTTCCCGGCGCAATTCTGATATAATTTGGATATGAAAGCCTTATTGATAATCCCGATATCCAATCCTTAAGGGGACACAAACGTGGAGCAAAAAAATCCTGACGGATATGGCTATGGCCATGGATATGACGACCCCGGCGGAACAGCCGGCGGAGGAGACCACGACAAGTACCTGAAGGGGCCTGCCCCCATCATCACGGTTGATGACAACCGTGCAAGGAACAGGGTCGCCCTTTTCCTGATTATCCTTGTCACAGCACTCATAACCTTCTACTTCCTTGTAGACAAGGTGCCCATCTACATCAAGATGATGGAAATCGACATCCCCGAAGTAAAGGTCTTCGCCGCGTCGGAGCTGGGAGACTCGAAGGACAAAAGGGCGATATGGCCTCTTGCGAACACGCTCACCGGCTCTATGGATCCGGCCGTCTGGGAGGCCTCGGTTTCGGCGCTATTGAAGATCGGTTCTGTCTGCCCGGACGGCTCCCCCAGGGGGGAGGGCTGCCCAACTACGGAGGTCGGCAAGGGGGATACATCCAACGCCAAGCTGGTAGGGGAATCGCTCAAAATCTTTTCGGGTGAGACGTACGACGACGGATACAGGGAGCGGCTCTCCTCCTACATTGCGCTCGGCCTCAAGGACAACAGCGTCGACGTCAGGATCCTCGCGGCTCAGCTCCTATCATATTTCGGAAATGAGAACAACGTCGAACTTTTGACAAAAGCCCTGAAGGACGAGGACCCGCGGGTGAGGAGCGCGGCGAAGATCTCCCTCGACTCGATCAAAGGCCGCGCCGCTAAGAACGCACCGAAGACTCCCGATGACGAAGACGCCGCAAAGGTACCCACACATTTGACGCCGATTCCAAAGGGTCCGAAAATAGGCTTCCCACCGGCCCTTTCGCCTTCGAAGACCTTCACCGACCTCGAAAGCGAGTTCAAGGAGCTGGGCAAAGGCCTGGCACCCCCGTTCGAGTTCGAGGCTATGGTCAAAGACCTGAGCAGCGGTGACCCGAAGGCCAGGGCAAAGGCCGCGATGACCATCGCCTACCTGAAGCAGAGGCGGGGGACCATCTATATCCTGCCCCTTCTAAGAGACCCGGAGGAATCCGTGAGGCTGAGGGCCGGGTTTTCCTTAGGCGAGCTCGACAATTTCGCGTCCGTAAGGCCGCTCATCGAGGCCTACAAGACGGCCGGCGAGGAGGAGAGGCTCGTCATCTTTCACTCCCTGCTTAAGATGGACGACCCCGCGGTCAAGAGGGTTTTATCTGAGGTGAGCGCAGGCGAAGATCCCGATGCCGCAAAGGTCGCGGCGATCGTGCTCTATTTCGGCAGGAAAATCCGTTGAAGGGCCGACCTTTCCCGACGCCCGGCCTTTTTGCTATAGCTACAGGCACTTTTATCGAAAAGCGTTCTTGACACAGCCGCACAAGATGTATTAAGCTATATAACAATCTTGGGCAACGAGGAGATCTGTTTGATGAAATTAGAAGCACTCAAATTAAGGGCGGGAATCGCGGTAAGGTCGTCTCTCGTGTATTTTCTGTTCGCCCTGTTTTTAATACCGACCGTCCCCCTTATCCCGGGCGTGTCTCCGGCCGCGGAAAACCTCTACATATCGGACATACTCGATGGTGCCGAGCCGAACCCGGCGTATAAAAACGACCACTACAAGACGAGGAGGGATGTCCTGTCCGGCGTCGTGGGCCCGGAGACCTGGGTGGAACACTACGTCCGCGGAGACGAAACGATAGAGACCCTCTCGTACAACAACCTGATCTACGGCGTAATCGTTAAAAAGGGGGGCGACAGGATCGACCACTACAACCTGAACGACGACAAAAAGACGTATTCCCTGTCGAGCGAGAAGCCGCCCGAGGGCTGGCTTTTAAAGGGGCCCGATTACAACGAGGTGGTCAAAAAGGCCAACGGTTACATCTCCGCCCGGCATTATAAGGATGCGATCGAGCTCATCGAGGACTCCATCGAAAAGAGGGATGACAAGACGGGAACCCTCTACTTCCTTTTGGCTTTGGCCTACGACGGCATGAACGAGGTCGAGTACGCCGCCACAAATTACAAGAGGGCGGTCGAGCTCGACCTTGAGGTAAAGAAGCTGACCGTGGCGCTGAGGAACCTCGGGATAATCCTGAGGGGCCTGGGCAGACATGAAGAGGCCACCAAATACCTCGAGAGGTATCTGGCTCTCGTCCCGAACGACCCGGACGCCGACAATATAAGGAAGTATATCAGGGACTACAAGTAGACAATAAAAGTAACGGGACGGGGGGATTTTTTTTAGCGTCGGGACGGAGTGATTTTTTTACGGTGTTGGGTCAAATAAGTATAAATTTGTGAGATGTTTCAAACCGCGGCGGGTTTGCCGAAGTCGAGGAGAAGGGCGGGCCCGATTTTGAACTCGATTAACGATAAAGACTATTGTTGGATCTAAAAGAGATGAAATCATTTTCTAACTGGAATTTGCCGAATATCGGGGGAAAGTTGCGACTGGGTCTGCTGCTTTTATTTGCCGTCACGGCGGTCGCCCTCCCCTTTTCGGTTCGCCCCGATTTTCAATCCTTCGTCGGGCTGACCGTTAAAACGAGATCCGCCTGGTCCGCCGAGACCTACTCATATAAAGATTACGTAGAAAGGGCGGAAAAGCTGATCTTTGCCGACCGCTTCAAGGACGCCGTTGAGCTTATAGAGGAGGCGATAAATGTAGAGGGGCATAAGACGGCAAAGCTCTATTTTTACCTCGCCCTCTCATACGACAACCTGGAGGAGCTCGAATCGGCCGTAACCAACTACAAGAAGGCGATCTCCATGAACATCGACAAAGAGGAGCTCATGGTCTCCCTTAGAAACCTCGGCATAATATTGAGGAGCCGGAACAACCACAAGGAGGCCGCCAAATATTTTGACAGGTATCTTAAGCTCATGCCCGACGACCCGGATGCGGATAACATAAAAAGCTACGTCGAATACTATAAGAAGCAATGAAGATGAAACGGGAGTTTTCCCCCGCCACAAGGCTTTTCTGCCTGATAGGCGATCCCGTATCCCACTCAAAATCCCCGGCGATGATGAACGCCGCCTTTGAGACATTGGGACTCGATGCGGTATACCTCGCCTTTCGCGTCTCGGAAAGAGATGTTGGTACGGTATTGAACGCATTGAGGATAATAGATGTCGGCGGCGTAAACGTGACCGCCCCCCACAAGGGCCGAGTAATCGGATACCTCGACGAGCTCTTTCCGGAAGCGCAGCTGACGGGCTCGGTGAACACCATATTTCCGTCCAGGGATAAGCTGATCGGCGACAACACGGACGGCTATGGCCTGATATCCGCGATAAAGGATGAGCTTAGGGTAAAAATCTCGGGCGCCCGAATCCTCATGATAGGGGCCGGGGGCGCTGCCCGGGGCGTTGTCTTCTCCCTCGTTAAGGAGAATCCCGAATCCATCACCATCGCAAACAGGACGATTGAGAGAGCCGAGGGGCTGAAATCCGACCTGATGGATTCCCTGAAAAATAACGTAAAAATCGAGGCGGTCCCCTTAAACCCGGAGGAGATCAATCCCGAAATCGACCGATTCGATATTGTTATCAACGCGACCTCGGTCCCAAAATCCACCTTGGAGGCGACCTCCTTTAACAGTGACATAATCGGGATCGACCTCCTGAAAATGAAGAAAGGGACCCTCTTCTTCGACATGAACTACGGGAATATAAAGGGCGATATCGAGACTGGACTAAAGGAGAGGGGAGTTCTCTACGCCGACGGCCACGCAATGCTCCTCCACCAGGGGGGGCGCGCCTTGTCCCTCTGGACGGGGGAAGAGGCGCCGCTTAACACCATGAGGGCGGCGCTGGGCATGAAACAGGCCTGAAATTCCCTCTCTCTCTATCGACTTATAATTTATGATGCCTTGATGGAGAATCCCTCCCCTTCGCCCCCCCGATTTTTCAGCACCCCGTGTCTTAACCGCACGGCACCGTCCTTTATGCGGAACCAGGTCATCTCCACACCGCCATGTAAAGAGGCGGTCCCATGAATTCTCTTGGCCCTTCCATTCGACTCCTTCTTGACTCGATAACCCTAATCTCGCTCTCCGATTTTCCCATCATCGGTATTTTCCTGTTATTAAATATATCTTGACAAAAGAGCATATTTGAATATATGATATAAAGGTGATTTTAATGACCTTTCCAAAATAGAATCGGTAAAACCTCTATATAAAGGGGTATCAAAAATGAGTGAGAGATTGGGACAATTGCTCGTCAGGAATAACCTTATTACTTCCGAGGAGCTGCAGAAGGCGATGGCAGAGCAGAAGAGCTCCGGGGGTAGGCTCGGACAGGAGTTGACGAAGCTCGGCTTCCTGTCGGAAACGGAGATAACCGAATTCATCAGCTCCCAGTACAACGTTCCATCGATCAATCTCAAGGACTACGAGATCGACACATCGGTATTGAAATACGTCAATTCCAACATCGCCAAGAAGAACATGCTCATACCGATATCCCGCTCCGGCTCCAATCTGGTTATTGCCATGGCGGACCCCTCCAATATGCAGGTGGTCGAGGACGTCAGGTTCGTCACCGGGTTTAACGTCGATGTGGTCGTGGCGTCGGAGGCGGATATCATCGACGCCATTAAAATGAATTACGGCACCAGGGGATTGGAGGGACAAGGATCGGTATCGCTGGACGCCAAGGACTACGACTTTGAAGACGGCGACGATTCCGGCACATTCGGCGACATGGACGACGACGACAGCGTTGTAGAGGTGGAGGACTTCGACGCTTTGGTCCACGGCGCCGTGGACACCGTGGAAGTTATCGACACGTCCGATGACGACGATTCCAGCGAGAACGTCGAGGCGCCCATTATAAAGCTCGTGAACGGAATACTTATCAAGGCGATCAAGCTCGGGGTATCGGACATCCATTTTGAGCCTTACGAGAAATCATACAGGATCAGATACAGGCTTGACGGCGTGTTGAGAAAGGCGATGGGGCTTCCCCTCAAGATCAAAAACGCCATCACGTCGAGGGTCAAGATCATGGCGAGACTCGACATTGCGGAGAAACGCCTCCCCCAGGACGGCCGTATCAAGCTCAAGCTCGGCAAGACCAGGGAGATGGACTTCAGGGTCTCCGTCCTTCCGGTCCTATACGGCGAAAAGGTCGTCATGAGGCTCCTTGACAAGTCGAACCTCCAGCTCGATATGACCAAGCTGGGCTTCGAGGTGGAGGCGCTGGAGAGATTCAAGGACTCGATCCACCAGCCCTACGGCATGGTTTTGGTAACCGGCCCCACAGGATCGGGGAAGACGACCACCCTCTATTCCGCCCTCTCCGAGCTTAACAAGGAGGCGGACAACATTATGACGGCCGAGGACCCGGTGGAGTTCAACCTCGGCGGGATAAATCAAGTGCAGATGCACGATGAGATCGGCCTCAACTTCGCTGCCGCCCTGAGATCGTTCCTCCGCCAGGACCCGGACATCGTCATGGTGGGGGAAATACGGGACTTCGAGACCGCCGAGATCGCCATCAAGGCCGCCCTCACAGGTCACCTCGTTCTCTCCACGCTTCACACGAACGACGCCCCATCAACGGTAAACCGGCTCCTAAATATGGGAATAGAACCCTTCCTTGTAACATCGTCTCTCAACGCCATCGTGGCCCAGAGGCTCGCCAGGAGGATATGTGAAAACTGCAAGGAAAAAGTCGACGTCCCGGCCCAGGCCCTAATCGATATCGGGGTCTCCCCGGAAGAAGCGGGAGAGATCGAAGTTTACAAGGGAAAGGGCTGCTCCACATGTGCCAATACCGGGTATAAGGGGAGGGTTGCCCTATACGAAGTGATGAAAATGAACGACGAGCTCAAGGAATTAGTCCTAAACGGCGCCTCGACCATCGAGCTTAAGAGGGAAGCGATGCGCCACGGAATGAGAACTCTAAGACAGGCCGGCATCCTGAAGATCAAGGAGCAGGTCACCTCCATCGAGGAGGTACTTAGGGCATCCGCGGCGGATTAATAAATCGTAAAATCTAAAAAATGAAATGAAGAGGATCTTCTTATGGCAAGTCTTCATCAACTCCTGAAAATAATGGTGGAGAAAGGGGCCACCGACCTGCACATCACAACGGGCACGCCGCCGCAGATCAGGATCGACGGAAAATTAGTCCCTCTCTCTATGGACCCCCTGACGGGTACGGACACTAAAAACCTCTGCTACAGCATCCTCACCGACTCCCAGAAACATAAGTTCGAGGAGAGCAACGAGCTGGACCTCTCCTTCGGCGTCAAGGGACTTTCCCGGTTTAGGGCCAACGTCTTCATCCAGAGGGGAGCCATGGCCGCCGCTTTTAGGATAATCCCCTACAAGTTTATGTCTTTTCAGGAGTTGGGGCTACCCCCGGTGGTCGAGGATCTCGCCAAAAAGCCGAGGGGACTGATCTTGGTCACAGGCCCAACCGGATCGGGCAAGTCGACGACACTGGCATCGATGATCAACAAGATCAACGAGGAGAGACACGAGCATATCATCACCATCGAAGACCCTATCGAGTACCTTCACCCCCACAAGGGATGTATCGTAAACCAGCGGGAGGTGGGAGCCGATACGGAAGGATTCAAGACGGCCCTGAAATATATCCTCAGGCAGGATCCGGACATAGTCCTCGTCGGTGAGATGAGAGACCTGGAAACCATAGAGGCGGCTCTTACCACCGCGGAGACGGGCCACCTCGTCTTTGCAACGCTCCATACAAATTCCGCCGTCCAGACGATAAACAGGATAATAGACGTCTTCCCGCCCTACCAGCAGTCACAGGTCAGGGCCCAAATATCCTTCGTTCTGGAGGGTGTCCTCTCCCAGCAGCTGATCCCAAGAGCGGGGGGCAAGGGAAGGGTGCTGGGCATCGAAGTCATGGTTCCCAACGCCGCCATCAGAAACCTCGTCAGGGAGGACAAGATCCACCAGATATACTCCATCATGCAGGTGGGCCAGACAAAATTTGGAATGCAGACGATGAACCAGTCCCTCTACACCCTATACACAAAAGGGTTGTTAACCTTAGATGTTACAATGGGAAGGAGCTCCGATCCCGAGGAGTTAAGGAATATGCTCGCGAGAGGCGCTGCCGCCGCCGGAAAAACCGGTCAACCCCAGGCTCAGACCCAGGCCCAAAGGGGAGGGGGGGGAATGCCGCAATAAACCTTTCTCCAGGGAGATCTCCCAATCTGATGGGATCATAGAAACAGACAGGTGGGCGGAGAAA
>CAZIWT010000114.1:0-12323 GCA_964542895.1 uncultured Thermodesulfobacteriota bacterium | reverse complement strand
GGAATGTCTTAAATCGAATTGAGAATCCTTTACTTCAGCAAGTATATCCTTTATCAATCGAGCATCAAAGGTGCTGTCCTCAATCAATAAAACTTTGATTGTTTTTTTAGCCATCTTTCACATCCTTTTTTCATATTAACCTACCCCAGAAAACGAGTACGTGTTATTGCACTGCGCCGGATAACGGTATCGGGAGGAGTTGTTTCTATTATAAAACATTTTTCCCATTTTTTCAAAAAAAGATGGGCATTGAGGATCATTGAGGAGCATTGAGGAGTAGACAGGGGTAAAAAAACACCTTAACATTGAAGCATGTGGATAGAGATATCCAAACCTCATTTCATCAGGCCGGGGAAATGGTTCTCCGGCCTTTGTTTTTTTTCAGGGGCAGAAATGAATTCTTAATTTGATGTGGGAAAGAAAGCTACAAAGAAGGAGATCCAGGATCGGGTCGATTTCATTATCTCGCTCATGGCCGAGGGGGTGCGCTCGAGCGATATCCTGCAGAATGCCGCAGTAAACGGCTGGGGGGTACAGGAAAGTCAGCGAAATTGTCATTAGGAACTATTGAAAACTGACTAAAAAACAGGCAATTTACTATGACTACATGACTACTGCAAATGTGATAATGTAGAATAAACTGTGGAATAAAGGGGGGTAAAACGGGGTATTTTGGGGGTTATTCGGGTATTTTTCTTTTAATGAAATCGGGCATTTAGCTAATGATTACGGGAGTTTGGAGTTTCTGATAACACTCCTGGGGGTCATGGGGTCGGAGGTTCAAATCCCCTTGGGGACGCCAGAAATTTTAAAAAGGATCGGCGGTATCGTCGATCCTTTTTTTTGCCGAAACCTCAACGATAAATAGCATTAAAACAAGGCCAAAACAACCGCCTATAAAACTTAAACAGGAAGTATCATCAACTATCGCCTCAGATCCATTCCGGCTCCTCGACGGTTCGATTGTCCGTTATATCTCCCGTGTTTAGCGTCCCCTTCGGCTCGATCATCATAATCCAGCTCTCGTTTTCCGAGACCGGCATGTGCTCTATTCCCCTCGGGATTGTCACAAACTCCCCCTCGGTGAGCGAGATATCCCGCTCCTCCGGGTCCCTCACCCTGATGGTCAACTTCCCCTTTACGATGAAAAACATCTCGTCCTCGGCCTCGTGTCTGTGCCAGATGAACTCGCCCTTCAACTTGCCGATCTTGACGTGGGCGTCGTTCACCTCCCCCACGATCTTAGGGCTCCACAGCTCCGAAAATAGCCCGAACTTCTCCTTAAGATTGACCTTTTCTATCACCTCTTCATCTCCCTTTAATACTTTAAATACAAATAAAAACTCTTGAATTAATCCATCCGAATGGCGCAAAAAATGTAAGTCATCACAAACAACATCACTTTTAAAACATGGCGAGTAAGATTCTTTCTCCACAACCTATTAAATAAAATTTCTCTTTCCTCCCCCCCTTAACCATACTCGTGCGTGCCGAAGTAGAATCATTCTCCCTCTTACTCAACAACTCCTCCCCAGCCTCCCGGGATCTGTCGCGTAATTCTGGATCCATTCTACTACTTTTTTAAGCTTGGTTTCAAGCTCTTCCAATTCTTGTATTATTGATGGTGGTATAGAATTTTTAGGAAGCCTGGCTTTCAAGTCGTCTATTTTTCTTCCAATTCTTTAATTTGATAACTCTCTGCTTTTCTAAAATTCAAGATGCAGCCGGAAATAAGGCTGTCGTCATGGCTCAATGTGTCATAATATTCTTCTTCAAAATGGAAATTTTGACCTTCTATTTCTTTTAATACATCATTTGGAACCATATCTTTTAGTCCCCAACCAGGACTATCTAACTTATTGTGTTTTGGATAGACTGAAAATAGGCCGTCCTTTCTCAAAACCCTGTAAATCTGCTTATACAGCTCTTTTCTATTATCTATTAAGTGCAACACATCATAGGCCAAGACCACATCTAAAGAATTATCTTCCAAATTAATCTCTAAACTTCCATTAGTTTCTAACAATACTATATTTTCAAAACCATTTTCTTCTACCCTTTCTCTCAAAGTCTCTAACGAATCAGCATCTTTATCTAAGGCATAAACCAATCCATCCTTATCAACGATTCTTGCGGCAGGTATGGTATAATTGCCAATCCTGCATCCGAAATCTAAAACAGTCTGTCCCTTTCTAATTCCCACTTTTTTTAAAAAGACCGTCCCCTCTTTTTTTATCCAGTCTAAAATTTCTTTCTCCATCCTATTTTACCTTTTACGGGTTCAACTCTTTAATTCAACAGGTCGACTAAAGAATACTTCAAGAGGCGTCTTAAAATCAAGACCGGCCCACTACACTACTTTATCCTGATTATACTCATTACGCCGTAATGGTCCGAGGGGTGCTGACCGCCCACTTCCCGATCAAGGACTACTTTGCTTTCGACAATGTCGTCTGCAACAATCCCACCCGATACGAAGATGAAATCGATTCTGTATTGGGTCAGGTTGTCAAGCCTGTCCACGGGGTTCATTTCCCCCACCCCCGGACTGTAATATGTTATTATATTCAAGTTCGTTTCCGGATTCCATGTCAGACCCGGGGTATCGGGATTCTTCTCAGCGAAGGTATCAATGAAACCGAAGTCGATAATTTGTCTCATCTCTTCTGTATCGACCTCGGCGTTGAAATCCCCGGCGAGAATGACAGGGGCGCCCTTCGGAGCTGTCTCTGATATCCAATTTAGGATTCTCACTATTTCGTTTTTTCTCCGCTCTGCTCCCTTCACAATTCCGGCCTTTGCCTCTGTAAGTTCCTCTTTTGTAAGTTTACCCTCATCATAAAAAGCGTTTACCTTTTCCATAAAGGATGGCTTGTTCGGGAGGCTCGGGTGGATGTGCGTATTAAAAATGTATATCTTTTTTCCGGCAAAATCGACAATTCCCCCCATCACCTGACGGGCCTCGGACAGGTGGAACGTGAAGAAATTTGTAATTATTCCACCGCCGGATACTCTTTCTTTCCCAAGGGATTTCAGTTTAAGTCCCTTCTTTGCCAGGATTGCATCCCCGTGTCGAAGGTTTACGGGGATCCCCACACAACCGATATGTATTCCCCCAAGGTTTATGTATTGAACGTAATCCATCTTCAGGTCCCGGGCCAGTTTTCTGGCGAAGCGGGGAAGGGGATTCGCCTCGTTGATGCAGATTACATCCGGGTCGAGTTTTCCAAGCTCACTGACCAGAAGTTGGTACCTGTTATTCCTGATCTCTTTTGTTTCATATCTCCCCATCTTCAGGGTACCTTCGTAGTCAAGGCCGGACCAAACATTGATGGTCACAACCTTGAGTTCCTCACAATACGCCGAAACACCAAAGAAAAGGTTAAAGATCAATAGCAATATAATCAACGCCGGTGCGACCGTCTTCCGTTCCATGATACGCCTCCATAAAAATATAAACTGGAAAAGTCAAATACCTTCCGAACAGTTCATCCTCCAGGGGCCTCCTCTTCAGGCGGCTTCCTTTGGTTTTTTATTTCCCCTCCTCCTCCTCTTCTTTTTTAAACCTCTCTATCTGCTTACGGGCTAACCTTATGACCTCTCTTATATTCTTTTTGTCCTTATCCGTCAGGTCCTTGAATTCCTTCACAACTTCCTCAAAGAGATCTCTGTCGTGAATAGAGAGTTCCTTGAGGAACTCGTCGTATTCGGAGTCTGTATCCTTCGCCACTTATTTTTCGTCTTTAAAAAACTCGCTTATTGGAATGCCGAGGGCCTTTGCAATTCACTCGAGGGAAAAGGGAGTGCTACCATTGCCGCAAGGGCGATCAAAACGACGTATATCGCTCCGCCCCTGAGAAACGACTACCTCATTTCTGTATCAGATAAATGATTCTACCTCCTCCTGCCGAACAGGAGGCTCAGAGGGAGGGAAAAGACAACCGCCCCGATAATGGCCCAGATTATCGGGAAGTTTGTGCCGCCCACCTTGAAGGTCAGGAGGATCGGCAGATTGAGGAGCCCCGCGAGATATGTGCCCAGGATAGCGCCGATAAAGCCGACCGCTATCGAGGCCAGGCACCCCTTCTTGTTGTAGCCCACGAGGGCCATTCCGATGGAGCCGCAGACCGCCGCGATGATTATAAGCAAGACAATCCTGATAACCATTCTGTTCTCCTTAAAAAGTTTTTACCTATTATTTTCAACCCGGTAATTTAAGCCAAAAGAACCGCCCAAAAAGCCAATTTCAAGAAAATCGAACTAAAAGAAAACCGAGACATTAAACCGCGTCAACTCACCAATGGATTTTTACCAAAATTAAATCCGCCTTAAAAAAATTGTCTTCGCTCTCCTTTATTCCACAACATCTTGATCTCCCTCCTCCTCTTCATCTTCGTCAGCCTCCTTAACGAAGCCGGCGTATACCGCCGCACCCAGAATCCCGGACTGGAAGTTTATCAAGAGGTCTTTCATCGAAAAGTACCTCGACGGTATAAAGGCCTGCACCAATTCGTCCGCACTCCCCACAACAAGCGAGGCGACAACGGTAACCATAAACGAAGACAAAAGAGAGAGCCCGGAAACGGAAACCGCCCAGAAAAAAAGCGCACCGAAAATGGAGTATTCGATCAGGTGAACCTTTTCTATGGGAAAAGTGAGGTATTCCTTCAAAAAGAAAAAGGCGATCAGTATTAATATTAGATAAACGTACCGGGCGGGACGTCTCTCCCTCTTTATTGAGATAATATAAAGCGATAGGCCTAAAAAGAAGATATAGGGTGAAATGTTCATAATAATATTAAATATGTTGCCCAATTTGCTCTCGGCAAAGTCAACAACGGCGACGACGTCACCCAGAGTAGTAAAAATGAGGATGATATATAGGAGCACTACCGACCAGGCGGTTTTTTTCTCGTTTGGAATCTCGATAAATTTCATCCACTCATACTATCCGGGAGGGCCGGACATGTCAATATATAAATATATGGTATCTGTCTTGACAAACCCTTCAAGTTAACTTATTATCAAAAGAAACAGGTCTCATATTTTTTTGGAGAATTTCGATGGTCGATATTGAAAAGAGGAAGGTAGGGGTGGATCGTCTTCGCTGGAAGTGTGACCCTAACGTATTTACGTTCAAGACAACCGGCGAAATCGAACCCTCGGACGAAATAATAGGCCAGGACAGGGCGATCGTGGCTCTGAAGACGGGCCTCGAGATCGAATCTCCCGGTTATAATATCTTCGTCTCCGGGCTTACGGGAGCCAACAGGACCGAGCTTATAAAAAAGACAATGGAGAAATTCATAAAGCCTGGTGATCCCCCCGACGATATATGCTACGTACACAACTTCAAGGACAACGATAAGCCGGTCGCCCTGACCCTCCCCGCGGGCATCGGGGGGAAGTTCAAAAAGGGAATGGCGGATCTCGTCGCCAACCTGAAGGCGTACATTCCCCAGGCCACACAGAGCAGGGATTTCAAAAACAACCTCAAGAACATAGCGGAGAAGTACGGAAACCAGCAGAAGGAGCTGGTGAACCGGCTGAAGCTGAAGTCACAGGAGGAGGGCTTCTCGATGGTTCAGGTCCAGATGGGTGCGGTAACCCGCCCGCTGCTCGTCCCAACGCTGCAGGACGAGCCCACCTCTCTCGAAAAGCTCGACAGCATGGTGGAGGCGGGGGAGTTCCCCAAGGAGCGCTATGAAGAGCTGAAGGATAAATCCTTCGCCCTGAACACGGAGCTGGACTCGGTTCGGCGCGAGAGCGTGGAGCTGGAAAAGAAGATGATGGAGGAGATCAAGAATCTCGAGGCGGATACGGTAAAGCCAGAGATCGAAAACCAGGTCGAATCCTTGAGGGCGGATTTCAAGTTCGAGAAGGTCTCGCTCTATCTCGACGATGTCAAGGCGGACATAATCGAGAACACCTCCTACTTCAAGACGGAAGAGGCGCCCGAGACCCCCCAGATGCCGTTTCCGATCCTCGGGCTCGGCGCCGAGAGGAGCCCCCTCTGGCGCTACGAGGTCAACCTGCTCGTGGATAACTCGGATGTAAAAGGGCGCCCCGTAATCCTGGAGACGTCCCCCACATACGCAAACCTCTTCGGCAACATAGAGCGAACCATAGACAGGACCGGGTCTGTCCAGACCGATTTCACGAAGTTGAAGCCGGGAAGCATCCACCGGGCCAACGGCGGCTACCTGATCATGAACGCCTTTGACCTATTGACCGAGGCCGGAAGCTGGCACTGCCTGAAGAGGGTCTTAAAGAACAAGAAGATCGAGTTTCACTGTATCGAGCCGATGTTCCTCTTCGCCTCGCTGACTATAAAGCCGGAGCCGGTGGAGGCGGACATAAAGGTCATCATGGTGGGCGATCCCTACATCTACCAGCTTCTGATGATCAGAGACGACGAGTTTTCGGAGATATTCAAGATCAAGTCGGATTTCGACCCGGTGATGATAAAAAACGAGGAGAACGTCAAGAGCTACGCCTCCTTCATAAAGAAGACGACCGAAGAGGAAGGGCTTCTCCCCTTCGACAGGAGCGGCGTTTCCGGGATCGTGGAGCACGGGGTAAGGGAGGGGCGCTCCCAGAAGAAGATGAGCTCGAGATTCTCCGAGGTCGCCGACATCATCCGGGAGGCATCTTACTGGGCGAAATCGGAGGGAAAGGAAATAGTCGGGGAAGACCACGTCAAAAGGTCCATCGCCGAGAGAATAAAGCGGGTCAATATGTCCGAGGACAAGATCAAGGAAAGGATAAGGGAGGGCGTGTTGATGATCGATACCGACGGGAGCGTCGTGGGACAGGTAAACGGGCTTGCCGTATACTCCCTGGGGGATCACAGCTTCGGCGCCCCGAGCAAGATCACCGCCGTGACATCGCTGGGCCGCGGGGGGATCATAAACATCGAGCGGGAGGCGAAGCTCTCCGGAAACATCTACGACAAGGGAGTCCTGATCCTCACCGGCTACCTCAGGGGGAAATACGCCCAGGATATACCGCTGTCCCTCTCGGCGTCTCTGACCTTCGAGCAGTCCTACTACGGCGTTGACGGCGACAGCGCCTCCTCCACCGAGGTCTACGCCATAATCTCGGCGCTTACCGAAATTCCGCTGAGGCAGGACATCGCCGTCACCGGATCGGTGAACCAGAAAGGGAGGGTGCAGCCGATAGGGGGAGTGAACGAGAAGATCGAGGGTTTCTTCGACGTCTGCAAGGACCGCGGCCTCACAGGCTCCCAGGGGGTGATGATCCCGGACACCAACGTCGACGACCTGATGCTGAGAAGCGACGTGATCGATGCGGTAAAGGAGGGAAAGTTCAACATCTACAACGTCTCCACCATCGACGAGGGTATAGAGATATTGACCGGGATGGAGGCGGGGGAGATATCCCCGGACGGTAAATACCCTGAGGGAACGATAAATCACCTCATCATCGAAAAGCTGACCGATATCCACGAAAAGCTTAAAAAACTGGGAAAGACCGACAATAAGGACAACGACGACAAGGGCGACGGGGGCGGGGAGAAATAGGGGTAGTAGACGGCCTATTTTTTATTTTTCCATCCAACCGGTTTCGGGATTTTTACCCGTTGTTTTAACGCAGTGTGGTGAGATAAGGTAATAAAAAGGACAATCCTATGCCGAAAAAGGCGCTCATTACCGGAATAACGGGCCAGGACGGCTCCTACCTCTCGGAGCTGCTCCTCGAAAAAGGGTACGAGGTCTACGGGGTCATAAGGAGGTCGAGCACGCCGGGCCTCGATAACATCGACCACATCAGGGACAGGCTGACCCTCATCTCCGGGGACCTCCTTGACGAATCTTCCCTGATCTCCATAATCAAGGAGGTGGGGCCGGATGAGCTCTATAACCTGGCGGCCCAGAGCTTCGTCCCGGACTCCTGGGAGCAGCCGATCTTCACGGCGGACGTGACCGCCCTCGGCGTTTTGAGGGTACTCGAGGCGATAAGGATCACGAACCCGAAGATAAGGTTCTACCAGGCCTCCTCCAGCGAGATGTTCGGGAAGGTCGTTCAGACCCCCCAGTCGGAGACGACCCCCTTCTACCCCCGCTCCCCCTACGGCGTCTCGAAGGTCTTCGGCCACTGGATAACAATAAACTACAGGGAGAGCTACGACATCTTCGCCTGCTCCGGCATCCTCTTCAACCACGAATCGCCCAGGAGAGGCCTGGAGTTCGTGACGAGAAAGATCACAAGCACCGCCGCAAAGATAAAGCTGGGGATGGAGAGTGAGCTCAGGCTCGGAAACCTCGAGGCGAAGAGGGACTGGGGCTTTGCCGGAGACTACGTCGAGGCGATGTGGCTCATGCTGCAGGGCGAGAGGCCGGACACGTACGTCATCTCCTCGGGAGAGAGCCACACCGTCCGCGAGTTCGCCAAAATCGCCTTCGAGCATTTAGGCCTCGACTACGAGAAATACGTTGTCGTCGACCCGAAGTTCTTCAGGCCGGCGGAGGTGGATATCCTTCAGGGAAATCCGAAAAAGGCGCAAACAGAGCTGGGCTGGGCAAGGAAGGTCTCCTTCGAGGAGCTGGTTGTGATGATGGTGGAAAACGACATGAGGCTCTTGGGCCGGGATTAGTTTTGACGCCTTGTATTGAAAGGGGAAAATGTTTGTGAAGGAGGGGGCGTAATCTCTTTCCCGTACCGTTTTTATAGATTCTTACGATCCCGGTCGTCAATTCAATATTATGACCTCTTAATAATACCCCCCTGACATTAAAAGACTTTCAGGACGCATTCCCTACGTTACCCGCAACAAGCTCCACCCAATCCATCCAAACCCGCCTCCACCGAAAAGGATAGATTTGCCTCAAGTTGAGAGTCGGAAACAAGTTTTATCGCCCCATTACAGGAGACAGGAGGAGGTTTGCTCCTTCCCCCTTTCAGCGGCCTTTAAGAAAAGTCGATGAGCCAAATTTAATAAAACACTCCCACAATTTTTCAACGAATCCCTTTACATCCCGATAAGAACGATATATAATAAAACGTTTAATCTACAATTTTAGAAATGGCCGAAACACATATAAGGGTCAAGGGCGCCCGGGAACACAACCTAAAGGATATCGAGATAGTAATCCCGAGGGACAGGCTCGTGGTCATCACGGGCCTATCCGGCTCGGGCAAGTCGACCCTCGCCTTCGACACGATCTACGCCGAGGGTCAGCGCCGCTACGTGGAGTCGCTCTCCGCATACGCCCGGCAGTTCCTGGAGCAGATGGACAAGCCGGACGTGGACGTCATCGAGGGGCTTTCTCCCGCCATCTCCATCGAGCAGAAGACGACCAGCAAAAACCCCCGCTCCACCGTCGGCACGGTGACCGAGATCTACGACTACCTGAGGCTCCTCTTCGCCCGGATAGGGCGTCCCTTCTGCTACAGCTGCGGGAGGGAGATAAGCTCTGTGACCGTCCAGTCCATTGTCGACCAGATACTAGAGCTTCCCACCGGCACCAGGTTTTCCATCCTTGCCCCGATAGTAAAGGGGAGGAAGGGGGAATACAAGAAGGAGCTGGACGGCCTTAGGCGGTCCGGGTACCTCCGGGTTCGCGTAGACGGAAGCCTCTACTCCCTCGACGAGAGGATCGAGCTCGACAAGAACAAGAAGCACGACATAGATGTCGTTGTGGACAGGCTCGTCATAAAGGAGGGGGTAAAATCGCGCCTCACCGATTCCATCGAGACGGCCCTGAAGCTCTCCGACGGATTCGTGACAATCGTGCCGGAGGATTCTGAGGAGATCCCCTTCTCCGAGAAGTTCGCCTGCAACCGGTGCGGCATCAGCTACCCGGAGCTGACCCCCCGGCTCTTCTCGTTTAACAATCCCCACGGGGCGTGCCCCGAGTGCGGCGGCCTGGGTACGACCATGTACCTCGACCCGGACCTCATAGTCCCGAACAAGTCGCTCTCGGTGAGGGAGGGGGCAATAGTCCCCTGGGAGAAGAAGAACTCTGTCTACCACTTCCAGATGCTGGACGCCCTGGCAAAACATTACAACTTCGATATATACACCCCCTTCGAGGAGCTTTCTAAAAAGGTTAAAAAAGTCATCCTCTACGGGTCAGGCAGCGAGAATATCGATTTCTACTTCGAGCGCGACGGGAGGAAGTTCTTTTACCCCCGGCCCTTCGAGGGGATAATCGAAAACCTCAACCGCCGCTATCACGACACCGACTCCGAGATGATCAGAGAAGAGATAGCCCGCTTTATGAACATCCGCTCGTGCGCCGCCTGCAACGGGGCCAGGCTGAGAGTAGAGAGCCTGAACATAAAGATCGACGGGAGAAACATATCCGAATACACGGGCATGTCGATAAGGGAGCTCCTCGAATTGGTGAGGGAGTTAAAGTTCTCCCCCCAGGAGGAGCTGATAGCGGGAAGGGTGATAAAGGAGATAAACGAGAGGCTGGG
Source organism: uncultured Thermodesulfobacteriota bacterium (assembly GCA_964542895.1). GTDB lineage: Bacteria > Desulfobacterota > Zymogenia > Zymogenales > Zymogenaceae > Zymogenus. Next base: position 1,877 of record CAZIWT010000114.1, on the reverse strand, counting down.
ATTTCTGACCAATGTTGGGCTCGACTATCTGACCCTTGCCAGAACGGCGGCCACCCTCTCCGGCGGCGAGGGCCAGCGCATCAGGCTCGCCACCCAGATCGGCTCGGGACTGGTGGGGGTGCTCTATATCCTTGACGAGCCGAGCATAGGCCTCCACCAGAAGGACAACAGGAAGCTCCTCAACACGCTCACAAATCTAAGAGATTTGGGAAACAGCGTCCTGGTCGTAGAGCACGACGAGGAGACCATTCGCTCCGCCGATTTCATTATAGACATGGGCCCGGGGGCCGGTATCTCCGGGGGCGAGATCGTCTTCAAGGGGACCCCCGAAGATATCCTCATAGACGAGAAATCGATAACCGGCAAATACCTCTCCGGAAGGCTTACGATCCCTATCCCGGAGGAGAGAAACGCTCCAAAAGATTACCTCTCCCTTTTCGGGGCCAGGGAAAACAACCTGAAGTCGATAGACGCCAGATTTCCCATGGGCGTCTTTACCTGTGTGACCGGGGTCTCCGGCTCCGGGAAGTCCTCCCTCGTGATCGACACCCTATTTAAGGCCCTGAGCCAGATCCTGTATCGATCCAAGGAGCAGGCGGGCAAACACGACAGGATCGAGGGGTCGGAAAAAATAGACAAGGTAATCGACATAGACCAGTCCCCCATCGGCAGGACACCCCGCTCCAACCCGGCCACATACACCGGCCTCTTCACGCACATAAGGGAGCTCTTCGCCCAGCTCCCCGAATCGAGGATGCGCGGCTACAAGCCGGGCAGATACAGCTTTAACGTAAAAGGGGGAAGGTGCGAGACCTGTCAGGGGGACGGCATCATCAAGATCGAGATGCACTTTCTCCCCGACGTCTACGTCACGTGCGAGGTCTGTGGCGGAAAGCGCTACAACAGGGAGACCCTGGAGATATCCTACAAGGGAAAGAATATCTCCGACGTCCTGAACATGACCGTCAATCAGGCGATGGAGTTCTTCGTCAACCATCCCCAGGTGATGTCGAAGCTCTCCACCCTCTCCAGCGTCGGGTTGGGATACATAAGGCTGGGGCAGCCCGCAACGACCCTGTCCGGCGGGGAGGCGCAGCGGATCAAGCTCTCCAAGGAGCTGAGCAAGAGGAGCACCGGAAAGACCCTTTACATCCTCGACGAGCCTACCACGGGGCTCCACTTTGCGGATATCAAAAACCTGCTCAAGGTCCTCTTTCGCCTGAGGGACGAGGGGAACACCATCATAGTCATCGAGCACAACCCGGACATGATCAAGAGCGCGGACTACATAATCGACCTCGGCCCGGAGGGGGGCGACCGCGGGGGCGAAATCGTGGCCGAGGGGACCCCGGAGGAGCTCACAAAGATGGAGGGGACTTACACCGGCGAGCTTTTGGACGAGTTATTCAAGCGGGAGTTCGAAAAGAAGGTCAAAGACGAGGACGACCGCGGGGCCGTGGCGGATTGATCCGGGCTCTAATAACATCCGGCTCGATCAGCTCACGGGAGCCTTAGTTACCAAAAAACGAGGATTGTTTATCACGGGGGAGTGGCGGATTGATCCGGACTCGAATAACATCCGGCTCGATCAGCTTAATGGGGAGGTAGATGATTGATCAGAAAATCAGGCTAACCTTGGACATTTAACTCAACAGAAACCTTCACCCCTTAAAAATGCGGGTCGTTTATCAAACAGTGGTGGAATTTCGACCGGACGGGCCAATTTTTTAATCAGCCGCTGTCCTGCCTATCCTTATCGACCCTTCCCATTCACTTTTTCCCCCAATTGATTTTTTATTAGATATTAGGGGGCCCGTATTTTGCCCCATCCGCACGACCGAACGGCCTAAAGTCCCGGAACGAACCGTAGACTGTAT
>CAZIWT010000113.1:0-12560 GCA_964542895.1 uncultured Thermodesulfobacteriota bacterium | reverse complement strand
GCCCGTTTCCGGTTTCGGCGTGGCGGTCCAGTAGCCGAAAAGCCCGCCGCCGGGCTGGACTTCACCGGCCGGACCGTGGACTTCATCATCGGCCCCTTGAACAACGACGGCAAACCGCGGGTCGTCGTGGCCGTGGTCCAGAAGGGCCGGCGCGGACTGTTTGCCAAAAGTTACAGCCACCTGATCAGCTTCGATCTGGACGTCAAGCGGCTTTACCAGCAGCGTCGCCGCTGAGACGCACCTTTTTGCTTGACTAGTCGGGCGCGCCTGATTATGTAACACGACGGGAATACGGCGGTGTAGCTCAGATGGTCAGAGCATGCGGCTCATATCCGCAGTGTCCGGGGTTCAATTCCCTGCACCGCCACCATTAAAACAAGGGGGGGTCGGTCAATTTTAGGGTCGGTCAATTCTTGGGGGGGTCGGTCGATTATTGAGGGGTCGGCCGATTTTAATGGAGTTGGTCGAAATGGGGGCTGGTAAAGTTGGGAGCGTGAGTTGGGGGATTGGCCTGTTTTTAAATAGGGTTGGTTAGGTTTAAGGTTACTCGGTTTTAGAAGCCCGTCCGCCTCTATATGAGGTCGGCGGGTTTTTTTGTGTGGGTCTTTCAAGGGCCGACGGCCCTTATACTAATATCGTCCCTTTATTATTGAATACTCAATCAAGACCTTCTGCTCTGCTTATTAAGCCATTTCCACGGTTACCAATATAACTTTAAGGCATAAGGTGAAAATCAATACATACGCATGTGGGATTTATAAATCAACCTTTATACTTAGAAAATGCGGTATCCTTTAAAAATCAATATTAAGCATTGAAAATTTTCTGTCACCCCGCTCTTTATCCCTGAGAACAACCACTCAATTTCAATCCAGCAGTTCTACCCTGCTGTTCACGAGATATATGTCGTAGGTCCCCCCCGACATCCTCCACGAATATACAATCCCCTCCACGTAGATCTTTCCACCTTTTCTGAGCGTTGCCGCAAAATTCTGATCATCCTTCATGCCGATGAGCACATCGCAAAGCTCGTGCTCCCACTGGGAGACCGGTTCGGCCGATACCGCCTTTATTACGTACTTGTAGGATTCATCCGGGAAGGTGTCGTTGGCGCCGGGAGACCCGCCGCCCTTGAAGTATCTCCTTCTGACCTCCTTTATTACGAGGTGGCCGTTCAGGTTTTTCCCCAGAAAGGTCTCCGCGTATTTCTTAACCTCCATCTCCTTCTGGATGTCGGTCAGGTTCGATTCCCGCCACTCCTTTACCCTGCTGTCTATCTCGCTGATGTTGAAGTACTCGTCGCTGGTGTAGTTGTCCCAGTCGATGCCGTGAAGCATATTGTCCGTATCATCTTCGGCCCCGGGAACCGAGGGGAGCGGAAAGGGTATAGGTGCTTCTTTAACGTCCTTGGTTTTCTTAACCTTTTCATCCTCCGCCTCTTCGGAGGGGGCCGGGGCCGGCTTCTTCGGCTCCTCCTTCTTCACGACTTTTGGGGGCGTGGCGGGTCCTTTCGGCGGGGCGCTCTTTATACCCCTCCCCAGGACAAAGCCTGCGCTTACGGCCAACAGGATCGCGATCGAGACAAGTATCATATTTTTAGCGTCGTACTTTGTTTTGTCCCCTCTCTTTCTGTCGTCCCTTTTGGCTTTACTTTTTTTCCTTTTCCCGTTTTTATTGATACCGGAGTCCCACGTCGGATCCCCGATCGAGTCGAGAATCGGCGTCTGGCTGATCTCCGACTCGTCGGCCCTCTCAACCCCCCCGTCGGGATGATCGGCGTCCAGATCGAGGGTGAATCTGAACTTGCACTTCGGGCAGCCAACCGTATCCCCGGGGCCGGGAACCTCGTCTTCCTTTATCCTTCCCGTAAATCCGCACTCGGGACAGACTATCTTCATCGATTGCTCCTCTCCGGCCTTAAGGTCGGCCCTTCCGCCCGCATATCGGTTTAAAAATCCACGGGCTGTTCAAAAAACAGCGACACCCTTTTCGAGAATAACAAAGGGGGGGGAGGCTGTCAATACGATTTCGCCCAAGCGGTTTATATGTCGACCTTCCTTCCCCGCTCGAGAAATTCTATATACTCCGCCTCCGGAACGAGGGAGCCGCCGGTGCTCCAGAGGATATGAGTCGAATTTTCCATCTTTTCCTCCAGGCCGTTTTTCCTTATGTAATCGATGCAGGCATTGTCTTTGAAAAGGTTTTTAAACAGATATATCGGCCCCATGAATCCCGCCGTGGCGGAGGGCTCGACCTTTATCCCCTCGCTTGACCAGAGCATGTGAAGGAAGCGGAACAGGTCGTCGTCCGTCACCGTGAATAGGCCGGAGACGAGGTCTTTCACGGTCGATCCCGCAAGGATCGAGGGGCTGCTCACGGCAAGACCGTCCGCCTCGGTGACGTTGTTAAGGCCCACGTCGTAGATGGATACCCCCTCCCTGAAATCGGTAAGCATACCCAACAGAAAGGCGGGGGCGCAGACCGGCTCCGCGAAGAATGTGTGGACGTCGTCTCCGAAGATATGTTTAAGGCCGAATGTGATTCCACCCGGCGCCCCGCCGACACCGCACGGTATGTAGACGAAAAGGGGGTGATCGGAGTCGACGGTCAAACCCGCTTCGCTCAGTTGATGTTCAAGCCTCGGCGCAGAAACGGCGTACCCCAAAAAGAGGTGCCTCGAGCTCTCGTCGTCCACGAAATATGTGTGGGGGTCGCTTTCGGCTTCCTCCCGTCCCGCCCTGACGGCCCGGGTGTAGTCCTCCTCGTGCTCGACGACCGTGACCCCCCTGTCCCTCAAGAAGCTCTTCTTCCACTCCTTCGCCTCCGAGGACATGTGGACCGTGCCGTTCAGCCCCAACGCCGCGGCCGTCACACCTACGCTTATCCCGAGGTTTCCCGTGCTCCCAACGGAAACTGTGTATTTTTTAAACAGGCCCTGGATATCGTCATCGAGGATTTTCAGATATGTTTTTGTGGGGTCGGTTTTCTTCAAAAGCCCGTTTTCGACGGCCAGCGCCTCGGCGAAGTGGAGCACCTCGTAAATCCCGCCCCTCGCCTTGACGGAGCCAGCGATCGGCAGGGCGTGGTCCCCCTTGATGAAGAGCCGGCCCTTTATATCCACGCCGGACTTTTGGGAGATCATCTCCTTGAGGTTTGGAACAGTAATGAGCGGCGACTCTATTATCCCGCCCGCCACTCTCGTATCGCTAAAAATCTTCGATATGAGGGGCGCGAAGCGGGAAAGGCGCTCCCCGGCGTCTACGATGTCGGAAAAAGAGAGGGGAAGGCGGGGCAGGACGTCTGAGGCGCTCTTTAGGCGGTCGTTTATCCATAGGAGGGGGGAGGCGCTCCCGACTTTTTCAATAGTCTCTTTCCTGTTTCCCCCTTTGGAATCCATGATGCCCCCGGTCATATGTCTAGCAGATTCAGGCCGGTTGTCTCGTCGTATTTCCTACTGAGGCCCGGTTTTAACGGGATCAGGTAGATTTCCACGGTGGCGGCGGTCGCCATCGAAAATACGTGCCCGCCGATCGTCTCGTTCGCGCTGTTCGACAAAAGTGCGTGGGCGTGGACGAACGCCCCCTCGTCGGTTCGGGCGAGGTTTCCGGTAAAAGATACGAGCTCCCATGTCCCGTCGTAACCGTTCTTTTCATAGCTTTTGTCTTCGATGTCGTAGTAGCCGAGGGTAACTCCCTTCACCGCGCCCAGCCCCCAGAGGAAGGCGGCCTCGATCCCATGCCCTTTTGCGAAGTCGATTATCGAGTCGAGGAGAGGCTCTCCCAGGTCGAGCCTGATAAGGAACCCGTTTTCTTCGTTACGAATCCGCATCGGAAAACCTCCTGTTGGGATGTTTATTGTTTGATGTTCTTCTTATACTCCGGATTGACGAGGTTTGGGATTTTTCCCCCCTCCAGCATGGCGGTCAGGTTTTCGGCCGCCATGGTCGCCATCTTCGTCCTGGCCGTCCGTGTAGCGCTTCCAATGTGGGGGAGGATAACGGCGTTCTTGAGCTTTAGGAGACCGCGGTTTATCTCCGGCTCGTTCTCGAAGACGTCTAGCCCCGCCCCGGCGATCTCCCCCTTTTTGAGGGCGGACACAAGGGCGGCCTCTTCGACCACCTTTCCCCTGGAGGTGTTTATGAGATGCGCCGTCTTCTTCATCTTTTTTAGCTCCCTTTCGCCGATGAGGTGTTCGGTCTCATCGGTCAGCGGGACGTGGAGAGTGACGAAGTCCGCCGACGAGAGGAGCTCATCCAGGGGGAGGTATTTGGCCTTGAGCTCCCTCTCGATCTCTTTGACCCTCTCCTCGTTCTGATAGACGATCTTCATGCCGAGGCCGTGCGCCCGCCTCGCCACGGCCCGCCCGATGTTTCCCATCCCGACGATTCCGATCGTGGCCCCGTATATGTCAGCGCCTAAGAATTGGGTCGGCCCCCAACCCTTCCACCTGCCGCTTCGGGTGAAAGCGTCCGCCTCGGCGATCCTCCTTCCAGCGGCGAAGACGAGGGCCATTGCCAGGTCCGCCGTGGCGTCGGTGAGAACACCCGGGGTGTTGGACACGGCGATCCCCCGCCTCGTGGCGGCCGTGATGTCGATGTTGTCGAAGCCGACGGCGTAGTTGGCGATCCCCCTGAGCCCCGGCAGGGAGTCTATTACCTCCGCGTCGATCCTGTCGGTAAGGAGCGTCAGGAGGCCGTCGCAGTCCGAAGCCCTTTTGATCAGCGCCTTTTTCTTCAGGGGGGTCTCCCCGTCGTTTACTAAGACATCATATCTCTGCTCAAGTATCTCGACCCCCGCCTTCGGTATCCTCCTCGTTACAAGCACCTTCTTTTTCATAAAAAACCTGCTCTCTCAAAAATATGGATTTTATAAAAATATCTATCCTGAAGCACGCGCAAATACTATTTTTGAATCACGGCGCCCCTGTACAGCCTCAACAGCTCGTTGTAGGCCTTTTCGGCACCCTCGTATCCGTTCTTCAGGGCTTTTCTGTAGTCTTCGAGCGCCTCGTCATACATGGCGAAGGCGAAGTGGACTTTACCCCTGTAATAGTAGGACTCCCCGTGGCACGGCTCGATGGCTATCGCCATGTTGAAACACTCGAGCGCCTCGTTAAGCTCGCCCGCCTCGGCCAGCTGTTTCCCCTTTCTGTTCCACTCGTCGGCGGCGGACCTGTAGCCCTTGAGCGAGAATATCCAGAAATCGAAAAATCTTTTCTCCATTATCAAAGCCGCACTGCTAAAGGGCGGGGCGATTAATTAGGTCAATTCCTTCAATATATAAAATAACACAACGCCCCGGATATTTCAAAAAAAACTCGACACCCCCTAACTTTCGATATAATATATCACATTCAACTTAAAGGAAGCATAAAAACGATGCATCACGCCTCCCTATATACAAAGGTGGAAAACGACAGGGTCGTCTGTAGAGTCTGCAGGAGGAGGTGCCATATCCCCCCGGGTGAGCTGGGCTACTGCGGGACGCGCCTCAACAAGGGGGGAAAGCTGATGAGCCTGACCTATAGCCGCGTCTCGACCATGATGGTCTCCCCGATAGAGAGAAAGCCGATGTATCATTTTTATCCCGGGTCGATATGGCTCTCTGTGGGATCTGTGGGGTGTAACTTCAGGTGCCCCGGCTGCCAGAACTGGGAGATCGCCTGCGCCACCGCCGACCTGAAGGGGGACGGCTTCTTCCCGGAGGGGGGGGAGAGGGTGATGGGGGGGCCGAAGAGGGAGACGGAGCAGGTCTCCCCGGAGCTCCTCGTGGAGATCGCCAAGAGGGAGGGCGCCTTCGGGATCTCCTTTACCTACAACGAGCCGACGCTCTGGGTCGAGTACGCCGAGAGGTCTATGGCGGAGGCGAAGGGGGTGGGGCTTTACACGAACTGGGTCACCAACGGGTACATTACGATAGAAGCGCTCGACATGATAGGCCCGTACCTCGACTCGTTCAGGGTGGACATCAAGGGCTTTTCGGAGAGGGCCTACAGGGAGATCGCCGGCATATTCGATTACAGGGGAATATTAGAGGTGGTTCTGCGGGCGAAGGAGAAATGGGGTATGCACGTGGAGCTCGTGACGAACGTGATTCCCGGCGTGAACGACGATATAGATGAGCTTAAAGCCCTGGCCCGGTGGATAGTAAAGGAGATGGGGCCGGATACGCCCTGGCACATCACGAGGTTTTTCCCGCACTATAAATTGCTGGACACGCCGGAGACGCCCGCCGATCTCCTTGAAAATATATACAAAATGGCGGTGGATGAGGGGCTTCATTACCCATACCTCGGCAACGTGAGCCACCACATGGGGGAGAACACCTATTGTCCCGGCTGCGGCGAGACAGTCATCAGGAGGAGGGAAGGGGCCTTCGAGGAGTCGTGCCTCGTGGGCGGCGACAGGTGCCCGGAGTGCGATACCGTGATCTTCGGGAGGTTTCCTCAGGCGAGGGGGGAGTGAGAGCGGTTCGGGCCGCCGGTTGTCTTTGTTGGGGGCTGGAAGAGTCGTTGAGAACTTGCTATTTTCTCCGCGTAGAGACTTCAGTGTAGATCAAGCAGTCTAAATCGCAAAAAGAGATAAGAATTGGAAAATGGTATAAATATTGAAGTTAGGAGTAGCAGAATCTTGAATTTTGTCAAGGGTCACGATCGCCAAAGGCGACGACCCTTTGGGTCGCCCTTGACAAAATTCTTTAAAGATTCTTCTCTCATGTTAATGAGACGGGGAAAATGGCCTATATAAAAACTTGTAGAATAGCAGAACACCTTTCCGGTTGAATATCAAATCGATTTTGGTAACCATGATGACATTTTCCCCGCTTATAAACTTGAGCGCGCAGATCAAGCAGTCGAAGTCGTAAAAAACCAGAAAATAAAAGGGCGGATTTAAATCCGCCCCTGATAAAAAGATTCACTTTTTCCGCCTCAAGCTTGATCCAATCCATCCGGCTTTCCCGATATCAAAAACCTCGGTCTAAAAACTGTACATCCCGGTCAGCGGCCCGATGAAGACGAACACTGCGGTCAAGAAGGCGACCATCACAACGGTCAGGATCGTTCCGGAGAGGGCGAAGTCCTTCGCGCTGAAGTAGCCGGACGTGAAGGGGATGATGTTCGTGGGCGACTGGGTAAGGAGGATCACGCCGAGAGACGCCGTGTAGGCCGCGGGAGCCACGAGAAACCATGGGGCGATGTCGAGGTCGCCCGCCAGCGTTATAAGAAGCGGTATGATTATTATCCCCGTTACGGTGTTGGAGGCGAGAAAGAGCTTCATCACGAGGACCGCGGCAATTACGATCGCGATCTGAACGACGAGGCGGAAGATCGAGATCTTTCCCATCAGCACCCAGGCGAGCCAGCGGGCGGCGCCCGTCTCGTACATCATAAGCCCCAGCGAAAGCGACGCCATGACGAGGATGATGGCGTCCCAGTTCATCAGAGGCTCCGCCTCCTTCCAGCTCTTGAAGAGCCTTATCCCGGGGAGGAAAAAGACGAGACCCCCCGCCAGGGCGACCATCTCCATGGAGAGGACGAGCCCGCCGCCGGTGAGGTCTTTGATAAGATCGCCGGTAAGCCAGAGCGTGATTACGGCGACAAAGACGATCAGGGTCGAAATCTCGTCCTTCGTCAGGGGGCCGATCCTTTTGAGCCTCTCCCTTATCTCTCCCTTCTTCAGCGGGAGCACCTTGATCTCCGGCGGGAAGATAGTCGTGATGACGAGCCACCCGACGGGTACGAGAATGAGCGATGCCGGGACGCCTATCTTCATCCAGTCGATGAAAGATATCTCCACACCGGCGAGCTTCCTGAGATACTCGATGGCGATAGGGTTCGGCCCGCAGCCGGCCGGCGTGCCTATCCCGCCGAAGACCGCCCCCCAGCAGCAGGCGATCATGAGCGCCCTCCCGAAGTTGCCCTCGTTCGGCTTTATGTCCGAGGACTTCAGGATGCTTACCCCCAGGGGAACCATCAGCGCCGATACCGCCATGTCGGTGATCCACATGGAAAGCGCCGTCCCCATAAAGATGAAGCCGAGGATCACCATGCGGGTGTTCGTCCCGACGAGTAGGATGAGCCAGTGGGTGAGCCTCTCGCCCAGGCCGGACTTGATAAATGCCCCCGACAGGATAAAGACGCCGAGGAAGAAGATGAAGAGCCTGTTTCCGAAGCTCATCTTGACCATCTCCTTGAGCCCCGCGGCGGCGCCGCTGATAGTAATCGTCCCCCCTTTGATTGCGACCTCCAGCCCTTCGGTGACGCCCAGAAGCGGCATCAGGACCATGACGATGAGGGAGGTTATCGCAAAGGGGATCGCCTCGGTGACCCACAGCACTATGGCGAAGACCAGAAGCGACATGCAGATTCGCCCCTGGTGGGAAAGCTCGATGACCCTCTCCCCAAAGGTCAGGTAATCGGGGAGGGGGGCGAGGTAGAAGGCGATGGAGGCGGCTATCGCGAGGGCGAAGAAAATGACGTCCTTTCTCTTCTTGTAGAGCTCCTTGGCTCCCTGGAGATTCATCCTAATATCCCGAGGCCGCTATTGTGGCAAGGGCGTAGCTCCCGGGGCTTATTATATCCGGGTCGGTCATCACGTTTATGAGGGACACCTTGCCGGAGTCGAAGGCGCGCTTTAAGGCCGGCTTGATCTCCTCCGGCTTGGTCACTCTCTCGGCATAGCCCCCCATCGCCTCCACCATCTTGTGGTAGTCAATATCGCCCAGCTCCGTCGCTATGTTTTTGCCGGGGCCGAACTTCAGGCTCTGGCTGTGGCGGATCATCCCCCAGCCGAGGTCGTTGGAGACCACGATCACGATGGGGAGTTTGAACCTCATGGCGGTGTTTATCTCCATGAAGTTAAATCCCAAGGATCCGTCCCCTGTGGCGCAGATTACCTTCTCTTTAGGATTCAAGAGCTTTGCGGCCACGGCAAACGGTATTCCAACGCCCAGACACCCGAACATCCCGGATTCGAGAAATCGCCTCGCGCCGAAGGACCTCCTCGTCATACCTATCCAGGTCTGGGTGTCGCCGCCGTCGGCGGTGACTATCCCTTGCTTTCCGAGAAACTCGTCTATCTCCTTCATCAGCCTCTGGGGGTGTATCGGTACCTTGTCCGATGTTATATCTCCCTTCACGGAGTCAAAGCTGAACTCCTCCTCCTTTTTCAGCTCCTCTACCCAGGAGGAGAACCTGTCCGCTTTTACCTTTCCCTTGAGGGCCCTTTTAAGCTGATCGGAGACGACCCCGACGTCCCCCATTATCCCGACGCTGACGTCCCTGTTTCTGCCGATCTCGACCGGGTCGATGTTGACGTGGATGATCTTGGCATTAGGCGGGAAGAGGGCGCCGTACATCGTGTAGAGGTTTATCCTCGTTCCGAGGAGGATGATGCAATCTGCCCGGGTGATTGCGGAGCCGGCGGCCCCCGGCCTTATTATTACAGCCGGGCCGAAGGAGAGGGGGTGGTCTTCAGGGACTATGCCCCTTCCCATCGAGAGGGTGAATATGGGAATACCCGTGGCCTCGACGAACCCCAGTACATCTTTATCCGCGTTTGAGAAGACCGCACCGCTCCCGGCGATTACGATCGGCCTCTCCGATTTTTCTATGATCTTCGCCGCCTCCGCTATCGACTTCGGGTCGCCCCCGGCTCTCAGGGGAAACGGGGAGTCGAGAAACTTGACGGATGAGAGGGGAACCGTCTCCCCCTGGACGTCTACCGGGAGGTCTATGAACGTAGGGCCGGGGCTCGAGGAGATCGCCGTCTTCATGGCGATGTCGATGAACTCCGGGATCCTCGCTGGGCTGGTGACCAGCTTCGACCACTTGACGATCGGATCGATTACCTCCCGCTGGGCGATTTCCTGCAGGTCGAGCCTCTCCTCCATCCTGAGTCCGATCCTGCCGGAGATGAGAAGCACAGGGCTTCCGGCCATTTTCGCGTTGGCGATTCCGGTCAGCGCATTGGTGAAGCCCGGCCCGGCGGTGACCAGGGCCACGCCGACCTCGCCGGTGAGCCTGGCGTAGGCGTCCGCCATGAAGACCGCCGCCTGCTCGTGCCTCGTGTCAACCAACTTTATGTCGGAGTCCATGAGATGCTGGTATATGGGGGCGATGTGTCCGCCGCTTAAGGTAAAGATATATTTTACGCCTTTCTTCTCGAGGGCCCTCACCACGAGCTCGCCCCCGGTGACCATCCTGTCATCGCTGTTTGAATTTGCGCTTTCTACTGCCATTTTTTCCCTCCAGTTTTGTATCTAAATTAAAATTTCTACAGCTCCATGAGCTGGCCGCCGTCTATGTTGATTGCCTGCCCCGTGATGTAGCGGGCCTCGTCCGACAGGAGGAAGGCGACGAGGTCGGCGACCTCTTCGGTCGTGCCGATCCTCCTGAGTGGTATCGATTCCTTCTCGTCGGAGATGATCTTTTCCATATCCTTGTTGAGCACTTTCGATTCCAGCTCCCAGCCCCAACGCTCGAGGTCTGTGTCTATCTGCCCGGGACAGATGGCGTTGGCCCTTATTCCGCTGTGGCAGACCTCCTGGGCGAGGACCTTCGTCAGCATTATGACAGCCGCTTTCGAGACACAGTATGCGCCCACGAAGGCCCTGGGTCTTTTGCCCGCCCTCGACGCTGTGTTGACTATGGCGGCTCCCTCCCGGGTCATCAGGGGCAGCATGTGCCTTATGACGTAGAGGGTGCCGTTTAGCGTTATGTTCATGGTTTTGTGCCACATATTGAGGTCCATGTACTGGAGGTACTGGGGGGAGGGCGCAGCGCCGGCGTTGTTGACGAGGAAGTCGAGGTGACCGAACTCCTTTTTGATATAAGCCACTGCGCTTTCGATCGTGTCTGTATCGACGACGTCGATTACGAGCCCGCGTCCCCCTATCTCTCCGGCGAGCTCCATCAGCTCATCCTCGGTGCCGATCCTGGTGTAGTCCTTTGCGCCGATGTCCTTGCAGACGTCGGAGATGACCAAGGTGGCCCCGCAGTCGGAGAGCTTCTTCGCTATCCCAAATCCGATACCGTTTTTCTTCCCGGAGCCCGTGACGAGGGCGACCTTTCCGTTAAAGTCAAACATCTATTATCCTCCGCCTTTATCTGTAGTTTTCGATCAGAGTAAAGTATAAAAGCTCAATATATGAGGCCGGTGCATAAGGAGGAGTGCACATAGGTCTCAGTGGTTAACGATTCCTCGCCCTGTTTTCGAGGCTGGAGCGGATTATCTCCACGAGGTTGTCAATCTTATTTTCGATCTCCCCCTCCACCGCATTGTCTTCTATCTCGAGATATTCCCCCAGCCTTATCCGGTAGTGCTCCGAGACCACCGATATCATCAGGATAAGGTAAAGACTATTGATTATAAACGCCGCCAAGTTAATATCGATATTCGGTCTTAAGGTCCCGTCGTCGACCCCTTTTTTAAGCGCGTTCTTGTAGTAGTCGGAGGTGTGCTTTTCCACCTTTAGGGTCAGCTTTTTAGCGAAGTCCTCCATCCCGCAGGAGGATATGTTTGCGTAGAGCTGGGCGTACTCCCGGTTTTTCGTCACGAACTTCAGTCCCTGATGAAAGATGTCCTTCAATTGATCGAAGAAGTCCTTTTTGTCGTCGATGATCGAGTCGATGTTTTTTCTCGACTCGGCGATTGCATGGGTGGAGACGGAGAGGTAGAGGTCTTCCTTGTTCTCGAAATAATCGTAGAGAGAGCCCTTGGATACGCCAGCTATTTTTGCGATCTCCCTCATGTTCGCCTTTTCGAAGCCCTCCCGGGCGAAAACCCGGGCCGCGGCGGAGTAGAGTCTTCCGCGCTTTTCGTCGCTTATGATGTTGAATGTCTCTTTAGGCATATTATTTAAGGCCCTGTTTACTGATTAAATCGATCGAGTCTCTACTGATATTGGAGTGGCGGTAAATCAGGTAGATATCTATTTCGACCTTGGTGAATGACCGACCGCCCAGTCACCAATAATATCATATATAAGCGCAGGTTGTCTTGTCAAGGGAAAATTTACGAAAAATTTACATTGCTCTTTATCTTGAGATGACTTCGATTACAATGGTTCTGTTGAGTGGTAAATCGGTGCAGTAGATAGGATTTGATTTTTATACTTTGTTTCTTGAAAAGTGGTTTCTTTAATTGAGATAAGTTGGTGTTTTGTCCCTGTGTTTGTTTGAACTATGTCCGGCCTTAATTTGAGGCTGGGGAATCTTAAAAAGTGAATTTCGATTTGTATTATACTGGATAGGCAAGGGAAGAGAAAGTTGTGTCGGGGTATGAAATTCGATTTGAAACGGGTCTTGGTATAAAGTCATTTGTTGAACCAATTATTGAACTTGAATTCAATTTCCAGGTTTCTTACATTTGGATCTTCTTGGTAATTGATCAAATTCTTCTCCTTCATACCCCATGTATCAATTTTTCTTTTTCTACTGTATTTTAAATTGTAGTTCTTTAGGCTTGTAAGATAAAGGCTTGCGTGCTCGGATGCTTCTACGTAAACTGCTCTAGTCACTAAAAGTGTTGACAGGTGATGAGTTAGTAAGTGACGAGTCAT
>CAZIWT010000112.1:0-12667 GCA_964542895.1 uncultured Thermodesulfobacteriota bacterium | reverse complement strand
AAGGGGCATTAACGAGACGGATAAATCCTCCTCACCCCCGAAAAGGGCCCGAAAAGAGATATTTCCCCCTTTACAATCCTTATCCGACTCCTTATCCTTTTTGCGAGGCTTATAAAATAATACTGTATCACACCTTTTTAGTCAAGCTTTTCTACAATGTTTTCTCTTGACGATAAGCAATATTTATGTTATTTAAGAGGTTTTAAGGGGTGATTTTCCCCTTGTTTGGAGCCCCTTATATTGGATCATTCGGCAATTATGCGCCGTTTGAGGGGATTTTGAAAGCTTTCTTAAATAATGGAGGTAAAGGTTAATGAAAAAGTTACTGGTAATTTTCTTGGCGGCGGCCGTAGCCGCAACCCTGGTTGTCGGGCTTACGGGTTGCGCTTCCGAAAAGGAGCCGGTCGTCATCGGTATCTCTCAGATCGTCGAGCACCCGGCCCTGGATGCGGTCCGTAATGGATTTATCGATTACCTTAACGAGAACGGTTACAAAAAGGATAAGGATGTAACATACGACGTCAACATCGCCCAGGGCGATATGAGCACGGCAAAGCTCATCGCGGATAAGCTCGTGGGTATGAATCCGAACCTCATCCTGACCATCGCGACCCCCACATCCCAGGTAATGGTGGAGGCGACAACGGAGATTCCCATTGTATTCTCGGCCGTCACCGACCCCGTGGGAGCAGGCCTTGTGGAAAGCCTCGAGGGGGGCGGAAAGAACGTCACCGGAACTACCGATTTGTCTCCCGTCGACAGGCAGTTTGAGCTCATAATGGAGGTCATCCCGGAGATAAAGAAGCTCGGCTTTATCTACAACGCCGGCGAGGCCAACTCCCTGACCTCCCTGAAACAGGCCAAGGAGGAGGCGGCCAGGCTCGGCTTCGAGATCGTTGAGGCCACCGCATCCAACTCCGGCGAGGTGCTCTCCGCGGCCGAAAGCCTCGTGGGGAAAGTGGACGCCATTCACATCCCGACGGACAACACCGTTGTCTCCGCCTTCGAGTCGGTAACCAAGGTCTGCAAGGACAACGACATTCCGCTCTTTGCCGCGGACGTGGATTCGGTCCCCAGGGGAGCCGTTGCCGCCATCGCCATCGACTACTACAGACTCGGTAAACAGACCGGCAGGATGGCCATAGAGATATTGAAGGGGAAAGACCCCGGCACGATGCCCACCGAATCGCTCGAGGACTTGCTCCTCTACGTGAATCCGGGTGCCGCCGCCGAGATGGGTATAGAGCTGCCTAAGGATCTGGTGGACAGGGCCGACAAGATCGTCGAGTAACGGGCTGCACCAACTTTTAAAGCGGGCTGTTTTCTTGGACATTTTTTCGGCCGGTTGGCTTTGGTCAGCCGGTAGTTGATTTTTGGCTCGTTGGGTATGAAAAGGCGGGCACGATTACCTGGCTATGATTGGTTGGCTTTAACCGGTTAGAAATGTTGTGGGTGGGGGGAAATCCCCCCCACCCTTTGTATTCGCAAAAAGGGGGGCCATCAGAAATTATATGAGAGTACCTTGATAAATACAAATTGTCTATCCATTGTACTTTATATGTTTCAGTATTTCCGTTTATCTGCTATATTATTTTATGTCTTACTGTCTGGCATTTACTTTAAGGATTTAATTTGTCTCTCTATGCCGCATTAGGAGCCCTCTCTCAGGGTTTGGTCTATGCCCTGATGGCGCTGGGCGTCTATCTTACCTTCCGCGTTCTCGACTTTCCCGACCTCACCGTGGACGGGAGCCTCCCCCTCGGGGCGTCGGTGGCGGCGGTCATGATTACAAAAGGTATAAATCCCTTCGTTACCCTCCCCGTAGCATTCGCCGCCGGGATGGCCGCGGGATTCGTCACCGCGTTTCTATCCACGAAGCTGAAGATATTGAACCTTCTCGCCTCGATCCTGACGATGATCGCCCTCTACTCCATAAACATCAGGATTATGGGCAAGCCGAACATCCCCTTTATCAACCAGATCACGATTTTCGACCTCTTCCCCGAGGCAACGAAAATAATGAGCTCACTGGGGGTAAGCGATAGATTTTTGGGGATCGCCCTGTCGCTGACTATTTTTACACTTATAGTTGTAGGAATAAAAATAATTCTCGACCTCTTTCTCCACACGGACCTCGGGCTTGCGCTGAGGGCCACCGGCGACAACGAGAACATGATCCGCGCCCAGGGGGTGAACACCCACCTGACGATCATGCTGGGGGTCGCCCTCTCCAACGGGCTCGTGGCCTTATGTGGGGCGCTGGTCGCCCAGGACCAGGGGCTCGCCGACGTCACGATGGGCGTCGGGACGATCGTCGCGGGGCTCGCCTCGGTGATTATCGGGGAGGCGCTTTTAGGTGAGATGACCGTCTTCAGGGCCACGCTGGGCGTCATCATAGGCTCCATCATCTACCGGCTGGCCATCGCCTTTGCCCTCTCCCTCAGGATAGGAGGATTCGTTATAAGCCCCAGCGACTTGAAGCTCATAACGGCGATACTGGTCGTGTTCGCCCTTATGTTTCCGACCGTGAGGGGAAAGGTGAAGATAGGGGCCTTCAAAAGGGGGGGGAGCGAGAAATGATAAAGGTCAGGGGGTTGAGGAAGGTATTCAACAAGGACAGCGTCAACGAAAACCTCGCCATAGACAAGATCGATCTCAACATAAAGAAGTCCGATTTCATTACGGTGATAGGGTCCAACGGGGCGGGAAAGTCCACACTGTTGAACCTGATAGCGGGTGTTTATCCCCCCGATTCCGGGAGGATCGTAATCGACGGCCTTGACGTCACCCCCTTGAGGGAATTCAGCAGGGCGGCATTTATAGGGAGGGTCTTTCAGGATCCGATGATGGGGACCGCGGCCTCCATGACCATCGAGGAAAACTTCTCGATGGCCCTCTCCAGGGGGAGGATGAGGGGGCTTAAGATGGGAGTCACAAGGGCGAAGCGGGAGCTTTTTCGCTCACACCTCAGGCTCCTTGACCTGGGGCTGGAAGACCGCCTCAAGGACAAGGTGGGCCTCCTCTCCGGCGGTCAGCGTCAGTCGCTGACGCTGCTGATGGCAACCATGAACGAGCCGAAGGTGCTGCTGTTGGACGAGCACACGGCCGCCCTGGATCCCAAGACCGCCCAGCAGGTGATGGATATCACGAAGATGATAGTCGGAAAATACGGGCTGACGACGATAATGGTAACCCACAACATGACCCAGGCGCTGGCGATCGGAAACCGCCTTGTCATGATGCACCAGGGAAACATAATCCTCGATGCGAAGGGGGCCGAGAGGGATAAGCTCACGGTGGACGCCCTCTTAAACGAGTTTCAAAAGGTCAGGGGGAGTCTGAGAGACAAGTCGATGCTGTCAATAAGCACCACCGATGCCCCTTAGGATTTAACGAATTTTCGCCAGAAGACGTTTCGACCCCCATCCTTTGAGATCGTAAAAAACGGAACACCCTGACCGAAACCGCAGCTTATAACAATATAACAATGTTCCAATTGGGTTTTTACCTGTTCCATTTTGAGTGCACAAAGGTAACTGATTGTTTTCGCGGGGGAAAATGTTACTTTGCCTTAAAGATATAGTAAGACATTCCAACCAAAAACGCTCCGCCCTTCTCCGATGTCCAACGGGAGCCGCTTCCCCCCGCCTTGTTGCAGGCCTTTTTACTTTTTTTACCCTTTCTAATATTGCAGCGGAATCTCCAAAAAATCGGACGAATCATTTCTTTAAAGGGGTAGCGGCGGCGATAATAATTCTCCTCACTGTCGGCTGCGGACACACCCCGCCCGGCTCCGGGGAGAGCTCCATCGGGCTTATGGTCCTCTGGAAGTTCAAGACGAATGGGCCGATAAACTCCTCCCCGACGATATCGGGAAACGTTATCTACTTCGGGAGCGACGACGGCAGGCTCTACGCGGTGGACATCGACACGGGACGGGAGCTCTGGCGCCACATGATGGGGGACAGGGTTCGCTCGGGCCCCACCGTTTCGAAGGACAAGGTCTACGTTGGGTGTGACGACAACGGCCTCTACGCGGTGGGGGCCTTGAACGGGAATTTCGCCTGGCGGTTCGAGACGGAGGGGATGGTCAGGTCGTCGCCCGCCGTCTGGGGCGGGGCGGTCTACTTCGGGAGCTGCGACGGCAACCTCTACGCCGCAGACTCGAAGACGGGAGACAAAATCTGGCGTCTGAAGGTCGGCGGAGGCCTGGAATCGGACCCGAAAATCAACCTCGGCCTCGTCTACGCGGGAAACACAAAGGGGGATATGATCGCCGTCGACGGCGGCACGAAAAAGGTGTCGTGGCGGTTTGACGCGGGAAGGAAGGCGGTCTCGTCCCCGGCCATCTCCGGGGGCGCCGTCGGGGCGTCGATCTACTTCGGGACTGAAGGGGGCTGTCTCTATGCCTTAAGCGCCAGGTGGGGAAGCGAGAGATGGCGGTTCAACGTGGGGGGAAAGGTGCTCTCGGCGCCGGGGGTGGCGGACGGCGTCGTCTACGTCGCCGGGACAAACGGAAGGCTCTACGCCCTCAAGAGCAGAAGTGGAAAGAAAATATGGAGTTCGAGGATTCCCGGGAAGATCCAGACATCGCCCGTCGTGGGCGGCGGGATCGTATACGTGGGAAGCTCCGAGGGGAGCCTCGTCGCTCTGGAGGCTTCGACCGGAAAGGAGATATGGCGCTACAGAACCGGGGGCTACATCAACTCCACGCCCGTGGTGAGGGAGGGAATCGTCTACTTCGGCAGCGGGGACGGGTATCTCTACGCCGTGAAGTAGGGGAGCCGGGAAAAGGTAAAAAGTTAGAATGCAAAACTATTTAAAGACCTACGTAATTACCATCACGAGAGGGAGGGGAAAAAAATCTTAGTTCAGTCTACAAATATCAATCCAATTACGTAAAATGGCAAAGAAGGATAAGGGCACAAAGGTCTGTTTCGTCTGTCAATCCTGCGGGCACGTGCTGCCGAAGTGGGCGGGCAAGTGCCCCGGATGCGGCGAGTGGAACAGCATCGTCGAGGAGGTTGTCTCTTCAAGGCCCAAGGAATCAAGGGGAGCAGAGGGAGCGGGTGTAATTTTAGAAAAACCCCTCTACCTCTCAGCCGTCGAAACCGGGGACGTCGAGAGGTTGGATGTGGGAATCGGGGAGCTCAACGGCGTCCTCGGCGGCGGACTCGTAAAGGGCTCCGTTGTCCTCGTCGGCGGGGACCCGGGCGTAGGCAAGACGACGCTCCTCATGCAGATGCTCTCAAACCTCGCTAAAGAGGGCGTCAAGGCCCTCTACGTGACCGGCGAGGAGTCATCCGCCCAGCTCAAGATGCGGGGGGCGAGGCTCGGGATTAAAGAGGAGAGGTTTTTGGCCCTCTTTTCAACAAGCCTCGAGGAGATACTGGACGCCCTTTACGATGTCACCCCGATGGTTGTCGTTGTCGACTCGATCCAGACGACCTCGACCGACCTTGTGGAGTCGACCCCCGGAAGCGTGAGCCAGCTGAGGGCTGTGGCCCACGCCCTTACGTCGATGGCAAAGGAGCGGGGGATCGCCGTAGTCCTCGTGGGGCACATCACCAAGGAGGGCTCCATCGCCGGCCCGAAGGTACTGGAGCACCTCGTGGACACGGTCCTCTATTTCGAGGGCGGGGCCGAATATCCCTACAGGATCCTCAAGGCGCACAAGAACCGCTTCGGCCCGACCGACGAGGTGGGCGTCTTCGAGATGGGGGAGGGGGGGCTCTTCGAGGTCGCCGACCCGAGCGGCTTTTTCCTCTCGGAGAGGGTGGATTCGGAGCCCGGCTCTGCGGTGACCGCCGCCCTGGAGGGAACGAGGACGCTTTTAGTGGAGGTTCAGTCCCTCGTGACCCCGAGCCCGCTTGCCGTCCCCAGGCGGACCTCGATGGGGATAGACTACAACAGGGTAAACATAATGGCGGCAATAATAGAGAAGAAGGGGAGAATAGAGCTCTCGAATCACGACATATTCGTCAACGTGGCGGGGGGGATAAGGCTCAACGAGCCGGCGGTCGACGCAGCCCTCGCGGCCTCCCTCGTTTCGAGCTACCTCGACGTCGCCGTCCCGACGGATACCGTACTATTCGGGGAGGTGGGGCTCTCCGGGGAGGTGAGGGGGGTCTCCCAGGGGGCAAAGAGGATCGCCGAGGCCAAAAAGCTGGGCTTTAAAAGGGCCGTGGTCCCGAAGAGGAACGCCGGTGAGCCGGATATGCCCAAGGGGATAGAGGTCTTGGGAATAAAAAACATCGGGGAGCTCATCGAGACGTTATTCGGTGAGATCAGGGCCGGAAGAGGGCGGGAGGACAAGAAATAAGGTTTAGAGGCGGACTTTTTTTCTTTCCCCAACGATTTTGTTTTGGGTTTTGGTCGGTCTTGTTCAATATGGGCTACGGCAAACACGGGCTTATCTGCGGGGCAAAGCCCGGTCGGTTTCACGAATCGGAACGGGACAAAGGGCCGAGAGGCTCCGATACTCTGGAGTCTTCCCCGACGCTCTATCTTTTCCTTCTGCTCTTCTCCTTGAAGGCCCGCATCCTCTCGAGCCTCTCCTCGGTCTTGAAAAGCTCCAACAATCCCTCCCTCTCCCTGTAAGATGCCTCGTCGTATTCCATCTCCATGATATTGGCGAAGCGAACCTTGATGTTTCTCAAAGCGTCCGCCGGTTTTCCGAGGAGCTCTCCCGCTATCTTTTTCGATTCCTTCAGAGCCTCCCCCTTTCCCACCATCTTTGAGATTATCCCCCAATCGGCCACCTCCTTTGCCGTGAAAATCTCCCCGGTAAGGGCCATATATTTGGCCCTGTTCATTCCGGTGTGGCGCCACACCCGGACGATCCCCGGCATGAACGAGAAATTCACCTCCGGCTGCCCGAAGCGGGCCTCCTTGGATGAAACCAGGATGTCGCAGCAGAGGGCGGCATCGAGACCAACCCCCAGGCAGCAACCCTCGACGGCGGCAATGGTAATCATCCTCGATTTGTAGGTGGTCTCCAACACCTTCGCGAGAGCCCTTAAAAGCCTTAAGCCCTCCGTCTCCTTCACATCGGCCATGTCGATTACGTCAAGCCCGGAGGAGAAGTTTCCATCCGCCCCGGTTATGATAATCACCCTCACATCCTTCATCGTGGCCAGAGAATTCACGAGCCTCGCCGACTCATCTATGATTGTAGGTCCGAATGCGTTCAGCCGGTGGGGGCGGTTGAGCGTCACGACCACCAGCTCCCCCTTTTTTTCGACCTTTATCTCCTTGTATTTTTCCATTTTACCCCCCTCATTATATAAAAACTAAAGGTACATTGAAAAAAGTCCCGCCTTTAAAATCACAAAATCGACCTAAAATCTCTAAAGCCCCTAAAGCTCCTAAAGCTTTATCACCACCGTATCCGCAATCATATCGTGCCACCCCTGACGCTCCTTATCTATTATAATCCAGAAGAAGCCGAAAAACAGGAGAAGAAACGAAACAATATAGCCGAGAAACCTCACCGTGGAAATCAAGGGCCCGACCTTCCTGCCGTCGGTCCTCACCACCCGAATCCCCATTATCATCTTTCCTATGGTCTGGCCGAATACGGCGTGCATTACGATAAAGTAGAGGGGCGGGATCGCGACCACCAGTCCCACCGTCGTCTTGATGTAGGGAATCGCCTGTTTGACAATATCAATCCCCTTGCTGCCGAGCACCGTCTCCACAATATTGGTGCTCTTTCCGATGAAGAGCCCCGCCCCGGATAGCATGGCTCCGATGAACATTGTAAGGAAGAAGATATCCAAAGACATGGCGAAGGACCTGCTGAAAAAACCCGACCTTTTGAAATCGTCCACGCCCTTCCTCAGCCTCACCAGCCCGTCCCTCGCGGACAAGATCGTCCCCTTCTTTTTGGCCCTGCGGCCCGGAAAGATCGCCTTGATCCTGACCGGCCCCTTGACAGGCTGGCCCTCCCCCGGCTTAAAGGAATAACCGCACCTGATACAGTTCAAGGTGTCGGTCCTGTTTATGAAACTGCACCTGGGACACTTCATCTTCCCTTGAGATCCCCCCATTCGTACTGGACAATCGCCGCGACAATTCCGGGAGCGGTCTCCGCCCGGAGAATCCTCGTCCCGAGACCCACCACCCGAAAGCCGGAGCTCAGGACGTGCTCGATCTCTTCTTCGGAAAACCCCCCCTCCGGCCCGGTGAAGAGGCTGGCCGTCTTCGGGGAATCTCCTCCCCCCGGTTTCCCCCTTGGGAATCCGCCCCCCTCTTCCTCGTAGAAGAGAAGCCTCTCCCCCTCCGCCCTATCTACGGCCGAAGAAAAGCTCACCGGCCGAGACACCTCCGGAACCACCCTTCTGACGGAGAGCCTTGACTGCTCCCTGGATATCTTATTGAGCCTTACAAGCTTCGATTCGCTCATACCCCTGGGAACCGTCCTCGAAGACATGAAGGGGGTGATGGAAACGACCCCGAGCTCCACGGCGTCCGTCACCACCCGCTCCATCTTCCTCCCCTTCAAGAGCCCCACGTAGAGGTGAACGGAAAGGGGCGATTCCCCCCTGTCCGGCAGCCTCTCGACGATGTCAAGCTCGACCGCGTTTTTGGCGATCCCTGCGATCAGGGCGGAAAACTCGCTCCCGTTGCGGTCAACGACGGCAACGACCCCCCCCTTGCCGAGCCGAAGGACATCCACGAGATAGTGCCGCTCCTCCTTTGTTACCCTTACCCTTTGACCCTCCTTTAGGCCCTCGTTTATTATGAGCCTCGTCATCTCCCCCGTCACCCATCAGCCTTTTTATCGACGTCCTCTATATCTACCAACTCGTAGATCCCGACCGGCCTCTCCTTTCCCCTCACAAGAACGTCCCCGAGGTCCCTTACCTTCAGGTTTCGGGATCTCCCGTAGGTAAACTCGCTGATAATTATCGTCGTCTTGAACTCCTTGTTCAGCCCCTCCAAGCGGGAGGCGAGGTTGACGTGGTCCCCGATCACGGTGTAGTCTATCCTGAGCTCGGAGCCTATGTTTCCCACAACGACCTCCCCGGTGTTTACGCCTACGCCTATCTCCATTTTAGGAAGCCCCTCTTTTACAAACTCCCCGTTCAGTTTATTCAGCTCCTCAGCCATGGCAAGGGCGCAGCGGCACGCGCTCACGGCGTGATCCGGGTCGTCCTTCGGGGCGCCGAAAAAGGCCATGATGGCGTCCCCGATATATTTATCGAGAGTCCCCCCGAATCGGAATATCACCTCCACCATCGCGCCGAGATAGCGGTTCAGGCGCCTGACCACCTCCTCGGGGGGAAGGTCCTCGCTCATCGATGTAAAGCCCCGGATGTCCGAGAAGAGGATCGATATCTCCTTCCTCTCGCCTACGTCCACCTTCAGATCGTCGATATTTTTGCTGATCTCGTCCGCCACCTGATGGGAGACGTATTTCGAAAAGGCCTCCTTGAACCTTCTCTTCGCCCTCCCCTCGGTGACGTAGTTTACCACAAGGGAGACGACAAAGGAGAGGAGGATAGCCCCGGACGGGGCCAGATAGTCGAGCATCAGCCTCTGGGCACAGAAGAGATACGCGGCTGCTGTGGTGAAGGCCGAAAATATCACGAAAAACGAGATTATCCCCTTTGCGGCGCTTCCCACCCTAAGGGAGATCGAGGCGGTCAGAAACGCCAGCAGAAAAATCAAAAGGGCGGTTGTCTTTTTCGGGACGTGCTCGACGTAGGAGCCGTTGACGATATTGTCGATGACCGTGGCGTTGAGCTCCACCCCCGGGTAAACCGGGGAGAAGGGGGTCGCCCGAAGGTCATAGAGTGATATTGCCGTAACCCCGACAAGAACCACCTTCCCGGAAAACTCCTCCGGCGAGACGACGGGCGTCCTCCCGTCTCTGATCGCCAGGATAGATTCGAGGATATCCCCGATCTGGTAGTATCGATAGGTCATGTAGGGCCCGTGCCAGTTTATCGCCATCCTGCCGTCCTCGAGGAGCGGGATATCGATTCGATCGGCACGAAGCACCCCGTCTTTTCCTATTACTATTTTTGTATTGTAAGGATCGACGCCCATAACCACCATCGCGGAGAGAAGGGCCAGCGACGGGTAATAATCCCCCCCGTATTTGAAGATCGGGTACGTCCCCCGGGACGGGCCGTCCGGATCGGCGATGAAGTTCGTCGCGCCCACACCAGAAGACGACGTCAGAAGCGAAAGATATGGGAGCGTAACCGAAGAGTAGTCGACAAGCTCTATCCCGCTCCCGTTCTCAACCTTGAGCGAACGGCTCTCTTTTAGATAGAGTCTCTGCAACATAGACTCGTAATCCTCTGCGGCTCCCGACCGCCCGGGCCTGAAGACCATCGAGGTCACGACGTTTTCCGCCCTGCCCACGGCCGCGGAAAGGGCCTCGTCGGACGCGGGATTTTTGATGTCCGGCTCCGGGAAGATAATATCGAATATAACGGCCTTCGATTTACCGACCTTTAAAAAGTCAACGACGGCGCCGAAAACCTCCCTGGGCCAGGGCCACGTGCCGAGGCTGTCACGATAGAAATTTACGCTCTCCTCATCCACGGCGATGATCACTATGTCCGGGTCCCGTTTTTCCGCATCGGAAAAGAGCCTGAAGCGAATGTCGCCGGTCTTGTTTTCGAAGGCAGTGAAAAGGCCCGGAAGGTAAAACAGGAGGATAAATATGGAGACACAAAAGGCGACTGCTACACCGATAAGATTCTTGTAGAGGGAGGGATGTATTTTTCTTAAGGCCTTCATATCTATATTATTATCAATAATTGGCCCCGGTAGCAATACTTTTTATCGCTAAAACGTACAATCCGATTCAGCGGAGAGTGCCTTGATCCCGTCAAGGGCGTCCTTGACACCGCCGTCGAAATGAAGTAATATTCAAAACGAATATATTGTCAATTTCGACACAAAAACAGTGCGGGCAAATCACCTTCGGCCCTGTTTTTGAACGGTTAAAGGATTATCATGGCAAATGAATCAGAGAATAAATGGATCGCCGGTGCCCAAGATGTGAAGAGGGAGCAAATTATTTTCACCGCCATTTTTCTGCTCGCCCTGGGGTTGAGGGTTCTCATGATGTTCAGGATCCAGGTCATAGCCCCGGACAGCCCAAATTACATTTATTTGACCAACGATCTTATAGAAAAGGGATTCGTGGACTTCTTCAGCCACGGATTCGCCAGCATATTTACCATCTACCCGATCTTTATCTACTTGATGGACTTCATCGTTAAGGACATCCTCCTGTCCGCAAAGCTCGTCTCCCTGGTTTTCGGGACCGCCGTGATATTCCCCCTGTATTATATCGCCAGGAAGCTGGTGGGCGTAAAGGCGGCGTTGATCACGATCTTTTTCTTTGCAACCCACCCCTATCTTATCCGCTACTCCGGGGAGGTTCTGAAGGACGCGACCCTCTTCTTCTTCTCCGTCACCGCGCTCTACTTCGCCTTTGCCGGTAACTGGAAAAGGAGCCATCTTCTCTTTTTCCTCGCCGGGGTATTCTCGTGGATTACGGTGTTCGTGAGGCTTTACGGGATCGTCCTCATCTTCGCGGTCCCCTTTGCCTATATAGTCTCGGCGATAAAAGATAAGAGGGGCGTAAAGGAAGTAGTAATCGACCTCCTTATTTTCCTCGTCCCGGTTCCCCTGATAGGCTACGTAATCTTTACGATTTTCGTGGGCTCCCAACAGGAGTTCGTCATCGAGAGCTTTATCCGATTCGTGATGGGACTGAGCTTCACCAATTATGAAGAATACGCAAAAACACTAATCAACAATATTCCAAAGGGAGTCGGCGACGAGTATGTGGAGCTGATAACCAACCATTTCCACCTCGTGGCGACGATGGAGTTTATCAACGTGCTCGCCACGGCGTTTACCGGCTTCCTCTTCTTTTTGTTTATCGTGGGGATCTACCTCGACAGGAAGAATATCCTCAAGGACGGATCCCGGCTCTTCCTCATCTCGTTCTCGCTCCCCTTCTTTCTGTTCGACTACGGTGTAATAATAACCCACTTCATCCTGACAAAGCGCCAGCTTCTCCCGCTGATTATCATCCTCTTTCCATGGTCCGCCGTCTCGTTCGCGTTCGGGCTCTGGTGGACAAAGGACAAAATGTCGACTTACAAGGGGCTCAAGGGAGTGTTGAGACCGCTCTCTCGGTGGATAATCCCGGCGATCTTTATAATCTGGATAGTCTCGATATCGCTGTATATCTACAGGCCTTACAGAGCCAAGAACATATACCAGAAGGAGGCGGGGAAATATATATACGAGATGGTGGGAGAAGACAGCGTAATTCTCGCCCAAAAGTACGACTCCAGGGTTGTCTTTTACGCCGAAGGGGAGGGAGTATATTATTACAGAGATATAGCCATCAGAAAAAAAATGGATGAATTCAAACCAGACTTCATCCTCTGGAACACCCACATCGCACCCCACCCCGATGTATTTGGGATATTGGAGAGAGAAGGACTTATAGAGCTGGATAAGACATTTTTGAACAACAGAGACGAATACGTATACATCTACAGGGTGAAGAAGTAGTGTATTCTATTTTCCTTCCTCCTGCAGTAAAACACATTCAATGCGCACCCCCCGTCAGGATTTTTTAGAGAAAATCTCGCTTAAGAAATTGTGAATCAAAATAATTTGA
>CAZIWT010000111.1:0-12675 GCA_964542895.1 uncultured Thermodesulfobacteriota bacterium | reverse complement strand
TACTCTTCGACGTTAGGAGATGGTATAAGCATAGTCCGCCAGACCGTCCACCACCGCCCATCTTCGCGAATCAAGACAAACAGGTCCCTCCCGGAGTCGCTGTGTCACCGGCCGTTTATCTTGTACGACACCTCAAACCTGTACGTGGCAACGGCGGTGTTCCCCCATATATCTATGACCATGTCTGTCTGAACGAACTCGCCGACGGTGGCCTGGCTCACAAAATCCTCGTAGCTCTTTATGCAGGCCTCCCTCCCCTCCCCCCTCATCTCAAACCCGTGGGCAAATATCACCATATCCTCGTGAAAATAGTCCTTCAAGTCCCCCGGACGCCCCTCAACCCACGCCCCGTTTATCTCCCCGATAAAATCCTTGACCTCCACTTTATTTTTTAATTCCGTCTCCGAGCCCATCCTGATATCCTCTCAATATAACGTTCACATTTTTTGCAGAATTGCCTGACAGCCGATTCTCAAAATCAACTTAAAGCAATAAAAACCATATCAAGATACAAAATAGACAATTTGAAACGAGAACAAAATCGGCCTCAATTTCACCCCCCTCAGCCCCCTCCCTATCTCCCTTTAAACTCCGGTGTCCTCTTCTCCAGAAATGCGGAGATCCCCTCCTGCACGTCCTCCGAGGAGATCAAGATCGCCTGGAACGCCGCCTCGAAATCGAGGACCGACTGGATATCCAGCTCGAAGGATCGATTTATAAGCTTCTTCATCATCCCTATCGCCCTGGTGGGACCGGAGGCCAGTCGCTTTGCCAGCACCATCGCCTCCTCCATCAGCTTTTCTTCGGGAACCACCCTGTTTATAAGGCCTATCTTCAACGCCTCCTCCGCCGGAAGGTCTTCTCCGAAGAGCATCATCTCCTTGGCCCTGGCAAGGCCGATGAGCCTGGGGAGGATGAAACAGGACCCTGCGTCCGGATGGAGTCCCCTCCTGACGAAGACCTGGATAAACTTCGAACCCTCTGACGCCACGACTATATCGCCACCGAGGGCGATGCTCAGCCCCGCCCCGGCGGCCAGGCCGTTTACCGCCGTGATTATCGGCTTTTCGAGCGTGGCCATCGCAAAGAACACCCTTCCGTAGGCCAGGGCCGATATCTTCATCCCCACGGGGGTGTCTACGTCCTTTCTCCCACCCCTGCCGGAGAGGTCCGCCCCGGAGCAGAAGCTCCTCCCCGTCCCGGTCATGACTATCGACCGGATCGAGTCGTCAAGCTCCGCCTTGCTGAAGTAGTCCAGAAGACCGTGGATCATCTCAAAGCTGAAGGCGTTCTTCTTTTCGGGACGATTGAGGGTCACTATCCCCACACTCCCCTCTTTGTCGAACAAAAGTTCCGCCATAAGAATATCCTTCCATAATCACTGTAGATAGCTTTTTTAACTTTAGATCGTTACGATCAATTACCAATACCTTCTCATTCCCCCTTTTCGTGCATATCCCTTAAGACCCTCCTCAAGACCTTTCCGGTCATTGTCTTGGGTATCTCGTCCATAAACTTCACGATCTTCGGCGCCTTGTAAACGGCCATCTTCTCCCTGCAGTACCCGATTATCTCATCCTCGGTGACCTTTCCCTTGTAGTTCTCCTTGAGAACGATGTAGGCCTTTACCGTCTCGCCCCGATATTCATCTGAGACGCCCACTACCCCCACCTCTTCCACCGCCGGGTGCTCGTAGATGTAATTTTCCACCTCGACCGGGGCGATGTTGTACCCTGAGGCGATGATGAGGTCTTTCATCCTCTCCACGAAATACACAAAGCCGTCTTCGTCCATAAATCCGGCGTCGCCGGAATGCCACCAGCCGTCTTTTTTGAACTGCTTCTTCGTCTCCTCCGGCTTCTTCCAGTATCCCTTCGCCACCCCCGGCCCCCGGTGGACAAACTCCCCCACCGTCCCCCTGGGAACGATATTTCCCTTATCGTCCACTATCTTGAGCTCGCTCGTGGTGGCACCCAGGGTCTCGCCCTGAAACTTCTTCTTGTTCTCAAACTCGATTATCCCGGGGGACGTCCCCATCGTCTCCGTACAGCCGTACCCGTTGAAGAGATACGAGCCGACCTTATCCTGCCACTCCTTCTGGAGGGGGGGCGGCACCGGGGCCCCGCAGGCAACGGTGATTCTTATGCTGGAAAGGTCGTACTTCGCAAAATCCGGGTGGTTTAAAAGGGCGATGTAACCTGTGGGCGGGGAGAAGAGAACCGTCACGCCAAACCGCTGTATTACGTCCATCATATCATCCGGCTCGAACTTCGGCACCGGAACGGTGGTGCAGCCGAAGGCCACGGCCGGAAGGAGCCCCAGGGCGTAGCCGGCGATATGAAAGAGGGGAAAGAGCATCACAAACACGTCGTCTTCCTCAACGCCCAGGACGTTTGTCACGACGCTTGCGGCGTTGAAATTATTGTGGGTTATCATCGCCCCCTTGGGGAAGCCGGTCGTCCCGGAGGTATAGAGAAGCATCGCCAGGTCTTTATCAAAATCCAGATCCGGCTCCGGTGGCTTCCCCTTGTCTTTTGCAATGACATCCATGAAATCGACCGTACCCTCCGGGATGTTCTTGTCCGCCTGGAGGAGGGGGGAGAGCTGTGCCGTTGGGGCGGAAAAATCCTTTACGTGAACTAATATGACATTGGATATCTTAAGCTCCTCCAAGACCGGCTGAATCACCGGATACAGCAGGTCTATTCCCACAACGACCTTCGCCTCAGATTCCTTCAGTATGTACTTTATCTCGTCAGCTTTGAGCATCACGTTAAATGGGACCGCTGTGGCCCCCGCCTTCGCAATGCCGTAAAAGGCGATGATGTGCTGGGTGCAGTTGGGAAGCATCGTCGCCACCTTGTCCCCCTTCTTCATACCCATCTCTATCAAGGTCTGGGCGAAGCGGTCGCTCAGGTCGTCAAGCTCCCTGTAGGTGGTCTCGTGATGCAGAAAGATCACGGCGGGCTTGTCGGGAAATTTTTCAGCGGAATCCTGCATCGGCTTGTAGAGGGGTGCCTCGGGAACGGGGGGTATGGGATTGATCCCCCAGGATGGATCGAATTTCTGGTAAGATTCCTTGGACATGGTTTCCTCCATAAAATAGTTATAAGTTGACTATAGGCCTCTCCTTTCTACAGGTTTTTAAACGGTGAAAAATTATACAGATAATACTATATTGTCGTGTTCTATTATACAAGGATAATCTTGACGCCACCTTTGGAACGGCGCTCTATATATCGTTTATCAACAAAACCGATGCGGCGAGCTTAGACGGGAGATTGTACTCCAATAGGGTTAGAGGTATATCTTCAGTCCATCAAGATTATGAAGCTTAATAAATCCAACCGTTGTTCGAGATCCCACAGGCCTACCTCCCGAACTCCGCCTCGATCCTCTCCGCTATCTTTTCCGGATTCGGGATCAGCAGGTTTTCCAGATTAGACGCGTAGGGTATCGGCGTCTCCCCCGCGGCTATCCTTATCGGATTCTTGGAGAGGAGCCCGTGCCCGCATATCACCGTCTCCGCTATCACCTCCGACCCTATCCCCCCTGTGGGGTTCCCCTCCTCCACCGTAACCAGACGGCCGGTCTTCTTGACCGACTTCAGGATCGTCTCCATATCCATCGGATAGAGGGTCACGAGGTCGATTACCTCCGCCTCGATCCCCTTATTAGAGAGGATCTCCGCCGCCTTGAGGGACACCCCCACCCCGAGAAGATGGGTCACGACGGTGAGGTCGCCTCCCTCCCTTGCCACCCTCGCTTTCCCGAGGGGGAGCGTGTAATCTTTATCTGGCCCATCCGGAACCTTTCCCGACTCGGCGTACATCAGCTTGTGCTCGAAGAATATTATCGGGTTGTTCGACCTTATCGCCGCCTTCAGCACCCCCTTGGCGGTAAAGGCGTCCGACGGGGCGACAACCATCAGCCCCGGGATGCCGAAGAAGAACCGCTCCATCGACTGGGAGTGCTGGGCGGCCATCCCTATGCCGGAACCCACCGGGGTCCTTATAGTCATGGGAACGGATACCTGCCCCCCGGTCATATACCTGATCTTGGCCGCCTGGTTCAATATCGGGTCCATGGCACAGGTCAGAAAGTCGGAGAAGAGGATCTCCGGCACGGGACGAAGCCCGGTGATCGCCGCCCCCACGGCTCCCCCGATGATCCCGTTTTCCGAGATGGGGGTGTCTATCACCCTTTCCTGGCCGAACCTGTCCACTAGGCCGTCGGTGACGTTGAAGTACCCCCCCAGAGTCACGTCCTCCCCCCAGATGAAGACGTTTTTGTCCCTCTCCATCTCCTCCGCTAAAGCCTCGTTTATCGCCTGGGACATCGACACCTCGCGACTCGGGGTTAATTTATCGAACCCACTTGTGGTAAGCCTGTCGAACCCACCGGTGAAGAGGCCCTTCTCCTCCGGCGTGTAGACCTGGGTTGTCAGCGATTTCGACTCCGGCACCTTTGCGTTTTCGGAGAACTCCGCCGCCTCCGAGACGACCGCCTCAGCCTCTCTCTTTACGCTCTCGACGTCCTCTTTCGTCATCACCCCCCGCTTCACCAGATCCCTCTCGAAGCGGAGGATGGGGCACTTCTTTTTGTAGGCCTCCCTCTCCTTCTCCTCCCGATAGAGCTGGGGGTCCCCCTCCATGTGGCCGTGCCACCGGTACGTCACAAGCTCGACGAGGCGGGGCTTCGAGTCCGCCCTGATCTTCTCGATCATCCCGGCAACGCCCTTCATAACCTTTGAGACGTCGTTTCCGTCGATTCTGACCGCCTCCATCCCGTAGGCTGCGGCCCTCTTATAAAGCTCCGGCACCGCCGAGTGATTCTCCACCGACGTGAACTCCCCGTAGAGGTTGTTCTCGATGACGAATAAAACGGGAAGCCGAAATACCGAGGCCATGTTCGCCGCCTCGTGAAACATCCCCTGGTTCACGGAGCCGTCCCCGGCGAAGACGGCCGAAATGTCGTCCCTCTTCTCTTTTTTCCCGATATTCTGCATCTTTATGGTAAGGCCCGCCCCCATCGCCAGGAGATAGCCCGCCCCCACGATCCCGTTTGCGCCCAGAATCCCCCTCGTCCCGTCGGTGACGTGCATCGAGCCCCCCTTCCCGCCGCAGAGCCCCGGCGCCTTCCCGTATATCTCCGCCATCATCTTCTTGACGTCCGCTCCCTTTGCTATGATGTGCCCGTGACCCCGGTGGGTGGTGTTGACGTAGTCGCTGTCCCTGAGATTGAGGCATACCCCGGTCGCCACCGCCTCCTGCCCGATCGAGAGGTGGATCGCCTCCGTGGGGAGTATCCCCTCGCGAAAGGCCACCGACAGGTGCTCCTCGAACGCCCTTATCAGACACATATTCTTCAAGATATCGGTCTCGGTCGCCTTCCTCAGATTGGCGTTCACCTTTGCCTTGGGGATTTCATCCCCCTTTCCGACGAGATCGAGGGGAAACTCCGGCAGGAGCCTCGTGTCGTACGTCCCCCTCTTCCCCCTCTTTAACAACTTTCTCTTTTTTCTCTTTTTCCCCTTCTCCGGCGCGATCAATAAATCCTCCCTGCCGCACTCTTTTAAAACTCCGGGGTAGAGGGCGAAGGCGGGCTTCAAAGCCGGGAGGAGCTTGAGCGCCTTCTGGACGGAGCCCTTCGCGATTATCTTCCTTCCGGCGATGGCCAGCGGAATGTTGATGTCCTGCATCCAGAATTTGTGGCTGGTCTCGGCGGTGAGGATCATCTCTACGTCCGGATCAAGATCGGGATCGTCCGGGCTTTCGGGGTCCCAGAAGTAGCGGGGTAAATCGCCCCGGGTGTCTATGTAGAGGTTTGCGTCCGGGTCCTTGAGGCGGAACTTGACGAGAATCTTCGCCGAAGAGACCGAATCGACTATCTCCTTGTTGTTCAAGATCTTGTCCCAAAGCGAGGATAAGACGCCGACCATCTCATTTTTGTCTTTAAACGGCCACATTTTAAGACTCCTTTTGAATTGTTAAACATGTTAAGGATAATATCTATCGCTCTATGATTATTGTTCAATAAAACCGATGAAATAATCCGATTTGATACCTTCTTTATATACCTTGAGGGCATCGTTAGAAGAATCGATCCTGAGATCCATTATGCCGTCCGGCCTATCTTCCTCCCACCTCTCGTGGTAGACTATCGCGATCTTTGTTCCGGTGTATCTCGTCTCGATGAGGGAGAGGGCATCCTTGTAAAACCTGGCCTTGTACGACGGGTCTTTCCACTCTCTCGCCCCCCACTCCGCCAGCATCAACGGCTTTTTCGGAAACAGCCTGACGAGCCTGTTATAGACCGGCTCCATCGCCTCCTCAAAGCCGTACCAGTCGTATTTCGTTTCGGACTCCCCGTATAGGCTTATGCCCACCCAGTCTATGTAGTCATCGCCGGGGTAGTATTGAAAGAGGTCGTTCCACGGCTTGTCCGGGTAGGACTCGAAATTGGGATGGAAAAGGTAGGTGGCGTTTTTCACGCCCTTTTTTCGGAAGAGATCGATGATGTGCCTGTACGCCGCGGCGTACCTCTCCGGGCCGTCGGCGAGGCTCGGGTCTCCGAAGCCGTCCTTTTTGCCTCCACCCTGGAACGTACCCGACCAGGGGAACCAGTCGCCGTTCATCTCAACGGCGAAGTCTACCATAACCGGCCTTCCGAAGGTTATTAATGCGTCGGCCCACCTGGCCAAGAACCCGTCGAACTTACCGTCGATTATCTTCTGGAGGGCGTAATCGGGCTGAAATCCGTACGGCTCCCAGTAGGGCTCACCCCAGGGCATAAGTCTCAATATCGGAACCGCGCCGTACTTCGCCATCTCGTTCAGCTGGTCAAGGGAGACGTATTCTTCTCCCCAGAAGTTGGAGAAGGGGGATATCGCGACGGGCTTTCCGGAGAGGGCCTCAAATCCCCTGATCTCTTCCGCATCCACCTCGTCCTCCAGCTCCCCCCAGCCCGGAAAGAAGCCGATGTAGCATCCATTTTCAGGAGGGCGTATCTTTTTGTCCCGCTCCTGCGTATAAAGGCCGGTGTTTAAGAGAAATGATGCCGATAAAAAGAGAAATGCCACTTTCATCACGGCCCGAAATCCCCTTCTATTCAAACCACTTACCTCCCTATATTTTCATTACAACGGCCTGCTAGATAGTTACCTCTCCACCCAAAAATGTTCGAAACACAAACAGTCTCCCCCCACATCAAGGAGATCGTCAGCTCCCCTTGAGCCCCTTGAGAAATTTCTCCTCGCAATAGACGATCGCCTTTTCGAGCAGCGAGAGCGCCTCCCCGCAGGCCTCCTTGTCGACCAGGATGTTGAGCTTAAACTGCAAAACCGACCTGTCAAAGCCGGCCGGAAAGGCCCACAGCCCGGACTCGAAGCTGCTGGCGGCCATCATCATGCCGCCGTAGGGGTTGTCGAAGCGGAGCCCGATGACGAGGCCGTTCTGCCTGATCTCGGCCAGAAACGGGTGGCGTCCCTTGATCTCCGCCAACCCCTTTGCGACGAATTCCGACACGGCGTTGACGTTCTCGAGAACCCCCGGCCTCTCCAGTATCTCGAGGACCTTGAGTGCGATTACGCAGCCGAGCTCAGAGCCGCCGAAGGTGGAAGAGTGGCCCCAGCCGTCCTCCATCAGCCACCCGGCGACCTCCTCCGAGAGGAGCGCGGCGGCGATGGGATATACACCCCCCGAAAGCCCCTTTCCGGTGACCAGCATGTCCGGCTTTACCTTGTAGCCCTCGCAGGCCCAGACCTTGCCGGTCCGCCCCAGCCCGGTCTGCACCTCGTCGGCGATAAAAAGCGTGCCGTGTTTCTCGCACAGGTCTTTCACCTCCGGGAAGTACTCATCGTAGGGCATGAGAAAACCGCTGGTAGCCGGTATCATCTCGGACAATACCGCCGCCACATCGTCCCCCTCCAGGGCATCCTTCATCACATCGATGTCGTTGAAGGGTACGAGGTCGAACTCCCCCTCCGGCCCGCCGGAGAGGAAGAAGTCCGCGAGATCGGCGTAGCCCCCGGCCCGAAGGCCCAGGCCACCGTGGCCGTGATACGCCTCCTTGAAGGCGACGACCTTTTTTCTGCCGGTGAATTTCCTCGCCGTCCTGATAGTTATGTCGATGGCCTCGCCCCCGCCGGGCGTGAAGACCACGTACTTCATATTTCCGGGCGTCAGGGCGACGAGCCTTTCGGCAAGCTTGGATCTCGCGATGCTTGCGAAGTGGTGGTTTCCGATGTCGTACTGGTCGACGGCATTTTTGAGCGTCTCCACAATCTCCGGGTTTCTGTGCCCCAGGTTGTAGGTTCCACCGTTTATGTGGACGTCGAAGAGCTTTTTGCCGTCGAGGTCCCAGAAGTAGTTCCCCTCCCTGCGGCCCATCACCGGGACGGTTCCCAGCATCTTGAAGGTCTCCACCCTCCCGGGGCACACGTAGCGGGCGGCAAGCTCCACTATGTCATCCTTTTTCTGCTCCATCTTTAAAACATCGGCTACTATTCCATCGCTCATATTAAACACCTCCCAGAGAGATCTCAAAAACAACACAATATCAATATCGCGCGCCAATATCGCAGTTCACGTTACTACACCTTTAAGAAAAAGTCAAAAATATTGTATGAATCGATGGAGAACCGGAAAAAAGAGAGCCTGGATATTCGCTTGAAAAAACGAGGCAAACAGATCGAGACCTGCGGCGGTTGTCATCGGGAAGCGCCTTTTACCAATGGAGGAGAATCAACCGTTACCCGTCCCTGACCAGATAGACGCTTCTCTCCGAGGGCCTGACCGTGGCTGTCCTACCGGACGTGAACTGGAGGTAGTCTTTCTCTATCCCGTCCCCGAATATCACCCCCTCCTCCGGCATGTTGGACTTTATGATAAGGGGACTGTTCTTCGTGACCACCCCGTGGACTATCCCGGTTCCCGTGACCTTGGAGGGGAACGGCTCCCTGACGTTGAACAGGAGGCGGGCCTGGTCCCTCCCGAAGGGGACGTCGTATGGGTACGGAGCGCCGGAGACCTTCTCGGCCCACGTCTTGAAGGAGACCAGCCACCCGGTAGACCCGGTTCCGGTGGATACCACTATCCCGCTGGTGGAGTGCTCCTCCCTCTCCCCCCCGTACTCCACCGTGTATCGGGCCGAAACGTGGGTCCTCCTCCCGACAAAGAGGTCGTTTAAGGCCCTCATCGACTGCCCGTCGTCGAGGATTGCCTCCGCCATCGTAAGCCCCTCCATCTTCGCATCCCCCTCAAGGGTCATTCGGAGCACCTTTGGGAAACCGGCCACTTTACAGGTGGCCAGGACGTCGTCGAATCTCTTCTCGTCAGGATTCACCGAGATCACCGGCTGATCCCCCACGTACTTCGCCACGTTTATGAACAGCCCGGGGTCTCCCACGACGACTACAAGGTCGTTACCCCCGAACTGGAAGTTGGCCAGGTCCTCCTTGTCCACCACCTGGGACCTCATATTCTTGGGGATATGGGAGAGCGTCTCCTTGAGACCCCCCTTGTAGACGTTGTGCGCCTCCTCGTAGGAATCGTAGGAGTGGCCCGCCGCGGTGATATAGAACCTGGCCTGAGATGCGGTGGAGTGTCTCACCAGCAGTCCCTCGAGCATCGTTTTCTTCTTGACGACGACGATCTTTTTTGTTTCCATCTTGACCGTCTACTTCTTCAACAGCCGCGACAGGAGCTCCGGGGTGATGGTGAGGTTTCCGATCTTCTCGGCGTTCTCGCCCAACGCCAAAAGCGCCTGGGCCGTGATTTTGTCGGCGCCGAGCTTCTCGTATACCTTTAGCTCCCTCTCCTTGGCCTTGGCCCTGTACTCCGCGTTCTGGAGGATGTTCTTCCCCTCAAGCTCCACCAGCTCCTTTCGCTTCAGCTCCAGCTCGATCTTGGTCTTCATCTCGTTCTGCTGGATTACCCTCTCGTTCTCCACCGCCTGGGCCCTCCTGGCGTATATCGCCTCATCCGCCTTCTGCAGCAGCTCTTCCCTGTACTTCGCCTCGAGGGCCTTGGCTATCTCGGGGGTCGGCCTGATGGAGGCGAAGTAGAGGCTCCTGAGATCGATCCCCATATCGCCGAAAACCTCTTCCCCCCCCAGCTGATCGATTATGTCGTTGGCCAGCTTGTCCCCCATCAGGATCAGCTTCGCCAGCGGGGTCTCCTGGACGATGTTTCTCGTCTTCCCCTTTATCAGCTGCAGGATATGATCCGGGAGCTTCATGAAGTCCTCGGTCAGGTACTCCTTCGTCGTCGGGTCGACCGAGAAATTGTACGTCTCGATCACCCTCTTCGGATTCGAGACCCTGAATATAAATCCCCCCTGGATGTCTACCTCCTGGTTGTCCACGCTGAACTCCTTGAAGTAGAAGGGCTGATCGATCGCCGCCACCGAGACCATCTCCACGGTCGTCCTGTAGGGCAGATAGTACCCGGAGATCCCCTCCCCCTCCTTCTTGATCCTCCTACCGATCCTTATCCTGGCGAACTCCGTCGGCTCAGCCTTGAAGTAGTGTATCCCTAACATTAGTCCCCCCTTATATTTTGCTTTGAGTCGGCGTTTAAGCCGGATTTGTGAATTTTCCTTTTTCATAAGAAGCTTAGTCTTACCAAGCCATTGATATTCTAACTTATATCCCGTTCATACGCAATTTGAAACTTCGGCTGTAATCCCTTTCCCGACCAGATGATTAACCTTGACACATTATCCAATCCCCACATATTATATATGGAAATTGTAAATTTTAATCGGACATGTCGGGGGGAGCTGATAATGCTGGCATTTATCACAATGGTGGTGCGTTTTGTAAGGGCGATCTTTCGGGGCCTCAAGGACCCGGAGTTTCGCGGCCTTTTATATCTCGTAATCTTCACGCTGATGAGCGGAACGGGCTTTTACCACAAGGCGGAGGGGTGGAGGCTCATCGACTCCCTCTACTTCAGCGTGATTACGCTGACCACGATCGGATACGGGGACCTGGCGCCCACAAAGCCGATATCGAAGATCTTCACGATAATCTACATCTTCATCGGGATAGGCATCCTGATAATGTTCATCGACAAGGTCGCCCGAAGCACGATCGAGGATAGAGAGAAAAAGAAGGCCGCCAAAGAGGCCAAGAAAGCCAATAAGAAAGAGAAGAAGGCCCAAAAAGCCGGAAAGGGAGATTAAAGACCAATGGCTATTTTCCCGCCAGGCGCTCAAACCTGAAGTCGCAGACGGAAGCGCCTTTAGCTATGGTGCCGGTCCTCACGAACCTGACGCCCAGGGGCTTGAGATACCCGGGGAGCATGACCTCATCGGAGTTGCAGCTGACGAGGCACGCCTCGGGGACGCCGAGCCTTTTATATATCTCGAACCATGCGCAGTAGGTTATGTTCATCTGGAAGGCGTCGCCTGTGTCCTCGACAATTTCTATGCGATGGCACCCCTCCCTGTTGTCACCCTCGGCAACCGATGTCAAATAATCCTTTAACGCGCGGAATGGATTTTCAAATTTCAGGAAATCGTCGGGCGTCGGCATGACAAATTCAAGCGTCTCCCCGCCTATCCTTTCGCTCAACAGCTCGATGATCTCGTTTGCCTTTTCGGCCCCGGCCGTCCTCTTTATCGCGGAGAATACCGCCGCAAGCGTAATCTGCTCCCTTATGAATTGTTCGTCCTTCATCCCCGCCTCTCGAACGGGGGAAAGGTCGATCCTCTTCATCCTCCGCTTCTCCGCAAAGTAGATCACGATGAGCTTGGGTGTCCTCATGAACCCGACCGAATCGAAGATGATCTCCGTGCCGAGCCGAGAGATACCCTTTTTTACCTCCGCCGGCAGCGCGCTTAGCTGCCTGCTTAAGCCCACGCCGTAGTTCTTGAGATTTTCCACTTTCATTTTCAATCTGCTTCTGCCCGCCTTGTGATGAGTTTTTTATACACAAAACGCCCGTCAATTGCAACGACCAATTAGATAGACTAATTACAACGATAAAACGGGCGGCGTATGGGAGAAAAAGGCTTAAGCGTAAGGGCGGCTGTGGTCGAGAGCTCGCTTTCGAGGAGCCTCGACTCTATTGGGGCGACGGAACTGGACGGCGCCATAAGCACGCGGTAGAGGGCGGCTAAGGCGCCGCCCGATTCGGCGGCGGCCCGGGCGAAAAGGACGCCGAAGATAAAGACCGGCGTGCCGATTAGGGGCGGCCGGGGGGGGGGGGGGGGGTGGGGGGGGGTTTGGGGGGGGGGGGGGGGGGGGGGGGGTTGTTTGGGTGGGATTTGGGGGAGGTGGGAGGTTGGGGGTGGTTATACATCTCGAAAAAAGCTCTACCTCACAAGCACCCTCCCCATCCTTCTCCATTTTCACAAGGAGGTAAATAATCAATTATATCTCGAAAAAACGGTGACATCTCCATTTCTGCATAATTTCTATCTCCACGTCTACAATTAAGACGAAGTCTTTGAGCCTGTCCTCGAGATATTAGTTTTGCTCGAGATAATACTAAAGTTCTTTTTGATCTTGTTATAGAAACATAAAAGAGCCTTCGTTGTTCTTCTATATATTCTAAATCAGTACCTGAATATTCTTCATAGCGAATTCCCGGAATAGCTTCTTTACAGAGCCCTATTATATATACATGATCTGCCGTTATTCCTTTAGCACCCCACAAAGTAGTAATT
>CAZIWT010000110.1:0-12955 GCA_964542895.1 uncultured Thermodesulfobacteriota bacterium | reverse complement strand
ATCTTCTGGTCCCGGGATCGTCGATCAGCCACGGGCAGCGGACGATGAACGGGAGCTTTATAGATTCCTCGTAGGGCCAGTTGATCCCTATTATCCTGTGCTCCCCCCACATGTAACCGTTGTCGGAGGCGTAGATCACTATGGTATTTTCGCCGATACCCATCTCGTCGATCTTGTTCAAAACCCTCCCGATCTCCCTGTCCATGCCGGTGATCGCCTCGCAGTATCTCCGGTAGAGGGCGGGGATTGATCCCACCATCGTCCCCTCGAAGACGTTCCCGTTGGTCCTCCCCAGCCACGAGTCGACCTCCTTGGGGAGGTTCACCTCCTCCTCCTCGTAGATCCCGGCCAGGTCCCTCGGCGGGAGGAACGGGAAGTGGGCGGTCTTGTAGGAGAGGTAGAGGCAGAACGGGTTCTCCCTCCCTTGATTCATGAAGTCGAGGGCCCAGTCTGTCGTCTCCTCGATCAGGTACTCCTTTCTGGAGGGGGTCTCAACGCCGTTTACCACAAGCGGGCAGTTGTAATAGCTCCCCTGGTTCTCCTTCTGGGTAAACGACATGAAGAGGTCGAGAAAGGGCAGATCGGGGAGCCCCTTCCCCGGCAGGTGGAACTTCCCGACGAACGCCGTGTCGTAACCGGCGTCCTTGAGATACTCCATGAAGATCGTCTTCTGGCCCGTCCAGGGGGTGTGGTTGTTTTTTACCCCGTGGGTGGTGGGGTACATTCCGGTGAGGAAGCTCGCCCGGCTGGGGCTGCAAAGGCCGGTTGTGCAAAACGCCCTGTTAAAGACGATCCCCTCCTTCGCCAGCCTGTCGAGGGTGGGAGTCTTGAGAAAGGGATGGCCCATAAATCCCATGAAGTCCGCGTTGCAGTTGTCGCTCAGGATAAATATTATGTTCGGTTTCCCCCCGGGCGCCGCGAAGGCCTCCCTCGAAATGCCGGGGAGCATCATCCCCATCATCCCCGCGGCGGACGCGGCCCCGGCCGCCTTTAATATTTCCCTTCTGGAAACCGGGCTGTTAAAAAGCTCTTTCTTTTTATTTTCAGACATTTTATTACCTCAATTAATAATCGGTTTACAACGCAGCCGAAATTTCAGCTCAAATCCCCACGCCGGGCCCGAAGATCGCCCTGTACATCTCGAGGTAGAAGCTGAAGACGTTCTCGCCCCTCCCCCAGGCATAGAGGATTATCACAAGAAAGATCCCTAAGGCGAACGCCAGAATTGCGGGGACGTTGAAGACCCTGACTTTTTCCCCGCGCTTTTTAAGCCTCCACCGGCAGATTATCTCGATCAATCCCATCTGGGCGATAATCCCCAGGATCAGCCAGACGACCAGCGGATTCAGGGCGAAATAGAGGGACTCTGTAACTGAAAAGGAGGT
Organism: uncultured Thermodesulfobacteriota bacterium; assembly: GCA_964542895.1. Lineage (GTDB taxonomy): Bacteria > Desulfobacterota > Zymogenia > Zymogenales > Zymogenaceae > Zymogenus. The sequence goes on along the minus strand of CAZIWT010000110.1, from coordinate 11,570 downwards.
GAACATCCTGAAGACCTCCTTTATTACCCAGATTACGGGATTGACGAAGGAGGCGATCACCCTCTCCAACAGAGACGCCCCCCTGAAGAACGCCGTCGAATAGACAACGATTACCCCGAAGGTGATCGATAAAAAGAGGAGCGTCCCGAAGACGTCGGCGAGGAGGTGGTGAACCGTATCGTTGTCGAGCCGCCACGAGAGGTTGTAGCCTATCCACGATATCGACATTAGGACGAAGACGATCAAGATCGGATTTACAAATCTTTTCACAAAACTTCGTTTTTCCATTGGCTTACTCCACTAATTAAAGCATAGATCGATTTTACATCGCCGTCATCTGGAGGTTTCCGAATACTATTGGGATAAATCCCGGTTGAAGGGGATAAAGGAGATCGCCGGATCATTCGGGCCTGTGTATCACGAACTTACATTTGTCGGCTCCGCAGGCAATGCATTCGGTCTCCTCTATCTTTACCGGCTCTCCAAAGACCCATCGTGTCACGCCGTGCATATATCCCACCTGGACGAAGCATATCGGATTTTCGGTCTTTATCCCGACGCACCAGATGCAGGGTGACACCTCCAGGGTGGCACCCTCCTTACAATCGTAGAACTTGTAGATGTCCCCGTACATCGCTATCGAGGCGTCGATTATAAACTGGTAAATCCTCTTGAATTCGTCAAACATCTTGTCCGGAGACTTTTTTTCTGGCTCCACCCCATCGATGTGAAAGAGGGCCGGAAATTGCTCGTATGATATCTCGAATCCCCTCAAGCCACCTCGGAACAGCAGCGATCTTGCGCCCTTCTCTCCGAGGATACTGATCAGGCCCGACACGAGCTTGGTAAAATCCTCCGAGGCATAATCGGATCCCAAATCGTCCGGCGGGTAGTTGTCAATGAATTTCTGCAGCTTGACGTAATTGAGCACGGAGTTTAATCCCCCTTTACCCAGGATCTCTTCTGCGGTAATCAGGGCAAGGCGAATTAGTTGATTGGGAAATTTCTCTTTGAACTCCATTGGAATATCCTGTTAAAACGGTTTGAAGTTTATAAACTATCAAAAAAACGCGGCCGGTTCAAGCTTTTATTCTTAATTTAATGCCGTCAATTAAGCGCCCATCTAAATGAGGGGGGATCCAAAACATCCCCGGATTGCATACCTCCTTCTTTAACATCGCTTCTTTCACGTCGATATAGCAGTGCCGATCCCTTACTGGTTGACAAAGATGCAAATTTTAAATAAAATAGTGTGATCAAGCGCGCTTTTTAACAGCCCAAGACCACGATAGAATAATATTCAAATATCCCGTTGCCAGCGGTGATGACCGAAACATTCAGAAATTTCGTTTAAGGACACCGTCGACAAAACAAGAGGCGATTTCGTCAAGAACAAGCCGACTGCCACAAAAGAGGATGCTTCATGGGATTAGCGGTAAAAAAGCTTAAACTTCGTTACTCTTCTCCGAAGGCGTTTTTCACCCAGTATAAGAGTGAGATCGTCCACTCGAAGCTCTTCGCCCCGACCTCAACGCCCCCGCCGGTAAACACCCCCGTCCTGCTTACGCTGATCATCCCCGATGTTCCGGAGCCGTTCGTGGTTCAATGCAGGGTGGCGTCTTCCGTCGATAAAAGGAGGGCCGAGACAACGGGACGAAAGATGGGGATGACCCTGCATTTCAACAGTGGACAGGGGGAGAGCATCAGAAAGCTTGAGGGAAACCTCAGGCGAAGCAAGACGTATTCCGGGATGTTAACTCCATCCTCAAGCGGCATGACCGGTCTCGACACCGGGGAGGGTGAAGAGACACCCCGTCCTCAAAGGGAAGCACAGCCGATGGATAGACCGCGAAGTTCCGCCGCTCCGGAAATCCCGGCTCAACAACCTGAACCGGAGACAAGGGGCCGCAGCAGAATATCCACGGCCAGGGAGAGAGAGCTGATAAATATGGCCCAAAAGGAGGGACTCTCTTCGACCCTTACGGGGGAGAGAATCGAAAGGCTTAAAAAACTGATCCGAGACCGTGATACGGTCAAGAAGATAGAGACGAAGGAAGACGATTCAAAAGCCCCCCCTCCGGCACCCGCGGTTGACAGGGTAAAGAGGGAGTTCAGCTCGAAAGAGCGGGAGCGAATGGAGCCGGTTGTCGAATTCATCTTGGACCTTGTAAAGGCGATGCTCCGCTCCGGTTACTACGCCCCCGATCACCCCGGAAGCAGGGACGCAAAAGAGGGCATATTTATCGAGTTCCAGACGGCGGTGGGCGAAAGACCGGACCTTACGCTCTTGAACCAGGAATCTAAGGAGCGCTCCGATGTGTTGATATCCGGAATCCTCGAAGATCAGGTCAGCCTCAGGGGATTGATAGGATCGGAGCAGGCAGCCATCTTTATACCCAAGTTCAAGGAGTACTTCAACAGAAAGAGCCTCGTCAGCTTTTCGATGAAGAAGACCCTCTCCCTCAACGAGTTCGACGATTTTATCGACATCATGAGCGATCCCGCCGTGGACAAGGGGGAATCCGGGGAGGTGGGGAGTCTCCTCACAAGCGCCCTGGTAGAAAAGGAAATCACCGAGGTCTCCACGGTTTTCATGGATGACATGATCATCCTCGAAATGAAGCTACCCTGGCGGGTGGAGATGGCCATCCAGAGACTTGCTAAAGACCTCAAGGTTCTCCCCATGTTCAGGGGCAAAAGCGAGGAAGAGATCCAGGCCATGAAAATCCGTATCGTTCAGGACATCGTGAGACCCCTAAGGGAGCCTCACATGCTGAAGGATATCGTGGTAAACTGTCACGTGATTGCAAAGCACGTTGCGGTAATCGACGCCGAGGACCTTGAGCAGATAATCGTAAAGTCGTTCCCCATGCAGATCCTCCTGCCCACCTCCAAGTACGTTTTCGAGGAGCTCACAAAGATCGAAGGGGAACTGAAGGAGAAGCCGGGCCACCCTGCGCTTCTGGCCCGCATGGAGGGCGTAAAGAGGATCCTCAAGTGGGTATCCCAGAGGGTCGTCGTCGAGGGGATCGAGGGGAGCGAGAGGTTTTTCGAGCAGCTCTATTTTTACAATATACTTAAATTTGAAGAGCTGCCCGAGGCGGTAAAGGACCACGTCAACACCCTGACCCTCGTCAAGGAGTTCAGGGAAAATCCCTCTTTCTACATGGAGAAGTTCTACGAGGCGGCAACGGAAAACGACGTCCTCCTGCTGGTCAGGCTCTTCAGGCGAATACTGGCCGACCTCCTGGAGCAGGGGGAATACGACCTCATCTCCCTGATCACCAAGTCCGTGGAGGCGAAATTCGAGCTTTATCCCCGTTTGAGAAGCAGTGGTTACGTTCCCCTGCAAGAGCCGATCAAGTTTGTCTGGGAAGACTCGATCGATTCGTTGGAGGAGAAATTCAGAGACGAAAAGAGCGGGGCGAGGACGGAGCTCGAAAAGACGATCGAGCTATTGGGGAAATACGGTGTTCATCTCCTGGTCCAGATCCTTACGGACAGCAAGGACAAGGTCGTTCGTTCCTCCGCGGTAAACACATTGGTGAAGATGGGTGACTTCGCCCTTAATGAAGTAGTCGCCATACTTAATAATCCCTCGAATCCATGGTACCTGTATCGCAATGCGCTGGCTGTAATGTCCAGGATCGGGGGGGCGGGCCAGATAGAACTGATTTCCAGTTTTCTCAGGCATTCAAAGCCGAGGGTAAGGGAAGAGGCCCTGAACACCATAAGCTCGCTTCAGGGACCGGCGGCGGAGCCAACCCTTCTGAAGGCCTTAAGGGATCCCAACCTCCGCGTCCGTCGACGCGCGGTCGAGTGTATTGGAAAATCCCCCCCCAAATCCCAGAGAGTGCTTATCGCCCTCCTCAACATCCTGAAGATCGACGAGAGTATCGGGAAAAGCGCCTTCGACAAAAATCAGATGATAGAGTTCAAGGCGGAGGCGATCAACACGCTGAGCCTCATCGGCAACGTCCCGATCTCGGATAACAAGAGAACGGAGGACGTTCTCTTGGAGCTGATAATGCCGGACAAGAAATGGCTGGGCAAGCTGTCACAGAGGGTAAAATATGCCGCCGGCAAAAAGGGAGAAAACCAGATCATCCAGAACGCCGTTTTAAAGGCGCTCTGGAAGATGGGGACCAAAAAGTCCTTGCCGAGCTTAACCACGCTCGTCGAGAAGGGAGACAGGGCCCTTGCCAGCAAGGCGAAAGAGGCGATCTCTCAGATCAAGATGAGGGAAAAGGTGTAGAGGGAATCGAAGAAAGCGTAGGCAGATTCTCTTGTCGGCAAGGCCAAGGGGGCGATCTCTCAAATCGGGTCGGGATAAAAAGTTTGTAGGGAATTGAAAAGGCCGCAGGTGGATTCTAAAACCATCGAGAACTAAAAATCACCGTCGAATCAAGATATCAAACAACTCACCGCAATAAAAACAGCCCACCGAAAATACTCACATCGGCCGTTGACTGACCTGGCATTGGATGGGCCTTAATCCTTCAAAAACGGTATTTTCTCTCTTAACGCAATAAATTTGCTTAATCGATCGTCTTAAATGAGAGCGGCGATTGATAGTATACCGGCTTGAAGAGCTGTTTTCGTTTTTGTTGTCTATGGTAAAGATTGAGGCGAGGTTTCAGTTGCGGGATAAAGATCCCCATCCTTTCTCGAAAAGGCACGGAATAATATGATACGAGGCCGGCGGGTATTCAAATCGACGGCTTATTTTAAGCACAAAAAAGCCCCATCCTTTTTCGATGAGGCACGGAATAATATGATACGAGGCCGACGGTATTTAAATCGACGGCTTGTTTTAAGCATAAAAAAACCCCCATCCTTTTTTCACTTCTATGTCTCAAGAGGCCAGGTCAACGGGAATTAGTGAGACATTCTCTCTTCCGCAAGCGATCCTTTAAGATGGGGGTGGGGAAGTTCTTATTCAATTGTGATTCCATTATACACCTTAAAAAGGGCTTGTCAAGAAAAAAATGAATGAAGTGCCATTCATAATGCATTTTTTTGGGGGATTCAAAAGACGATTTCTATATTTTAAACTTTTAATATGTATCAGCTCTATTCCTTTTGTCAAACAGGTAATTGAAACCGCTTTTTGTCCATGTTTGATTCTTCAAGAGAAATTTTTTATTTTTTCTTTCACAGCGGAGCCAAAATCTGATATGATTTGAGGCTAAACCAAAGTTGCTCAAGACTATCTATGCAGGGACACCTGTCTCTATATCGATAGAGAGGCGAACATTAAGGCGGATGATAAAATGAACATTTTAAAATTGATAAAGAGGGTTAAGGAGAGAATTTCACGGCTCTCCATGACAAGGATCGGCGTTGCGGTTGTTGTCCTTCTTGTAGTCCTATTCTTCACGGTCAGGATCTGCGGCTACCTCGTAAAGGAGGAGGTAAAATCGCTGGAGAAGATACAGGAGGAGAACGGCATCCCCGTTGATGTGGCGAAGGCGAAGATGGGAGCCTTAGAGGTATACAGGCCCTTTTCCGGAACCATAAGGGGTATGCGCCAGTCTGAGCTTACAACCAATATAACTACCCGAGTCATCAAGATACATTTTAGTGAGGGAGAAGAGGTAAAGAAGGGGGGAATAATAGTCTCCCTCGATCCGGACGACCCCGGGTTGTCAACGGGGCACTACCGTCAGGACAAGGCGAAATATCTCCAGGCCTTAAGGGACTACAAGAGGATAAAGGAGCTTTACGAGGCCGGCGCCGTCTCCAAGAGCGAATACGAAAAGGCCCTCACGTCATACGAGGTGGCCCGGGCGGACTACGACGCCTCGAAGAATATGGTCAAGATATCTTCCCCCATCGACGGGATCGTAACTGAGATAACCGTAAGCGAGGGGGACCCGGTGGTGTCGGGAGAGATAATCGCAACGGTCGCCGTAATAGACAAGGTGAGGGTGGAGCTCAACATCAGTTCAAAGAGGGCCCTGTTTGTCAAGAAGGGCCAGCCAGCGAGGATCGTCCTCGAAACTCCCGGTGGAGACGTTACAGTGGTGGGAGAGGTGGAGACTGTCTCGCTGTCGGCGAACAAGAACACCGGTCTGTTTGAGGCGAAGATTCTTCTGGATAACGCCAAGGGCCTCCTCAAGCCAGGAACCATTACCAACCTTGAGGTCCTGATACATTCCGCGGACAACGTCCTCATTATCCCGAAGAGGGCGCTGGTCAAGGTCGGCGACGAGACCTTTGTTTTCGTTGTCAACCGTGAGAGCAAGGCCGTTAAGAAAAAGATAGTGTCGGGATGGGAAAACGACGAGACCGCCGAGGTTAAGAGCGGACTGAAAGCTGGAGATAGAGTAGTAATTCGCGGACAGAACAAGCTCTCTGACGAAGAGAGCCTCGTTCTCATTCACAACGAGGAAAAATAGATGAAGTGGACCGCTTTTGCAGTCAGGAGATCCGTTACCACCGTTATGCTCATCCTGGTCTTCGTAGTGCTGGGACTTTTCTCATATTCGCGCCTTACCGTTGACCTCTTCCCGCAAATCGATTTTCCGTTTCTTACCATCACCACGATATATCCCGGGGCCGGCCCCTCCGAGGTCAAAAGCCAGGTCACGGAAAAGATAGAGGACGAGATAAGCAGCGTAAGCAACGTAAAGAACCTCGATTCCACATCCAGAGAAGGCGTATCCCTCATATTTGTTGAGTTCGAGCTGGGCGTGGATATAGATCTCGCATCGATCGAGGTCAAGGACAAGGTTGACGCCATACTCTCCGATCTGCCGGAGGATATAGAACAGCCGGAGATAGTGAAGTTCGACATAAACGCCCTTCCCATTATGAACCTCTCTATCTCGGCGGACAGCCCCTTAAACGAGGTCTACGAGTACGTCGATACGACGGTCAGGGACAAACTAAACAAGATCGACGGTCTTGCTTCGGTGGAGGTAATAGGGGGGCTTGTCCGGGAGATTCAGATCAACGTCTCCCGGGAGGCCCTTATCCGCCACAACCTCACGGTCACGGAATTCGCGGGCCTTATCGGAGCCGAGAACAAAGACGTCCCCCTGGGACGACTCTCATCGAGGGACGAGGAGTTTGTCCTCAGGGTATCCGGCGAATTTACATCAGTCGAAGATATCAAAAACACGACCATAGCCACTCCCACGGGAGCCTCGGTGCGTCTGTCCGATATTGCCGAGATAGTGGATGGATTTGCCGAGAGGAGGGAGTCCGCGAAATTTCAGGGGAAGCCCTCGGTGGGGATCGCCATCTCGAAGCGATCCGACGCCAACACGGTGTTGATCGCGGCGGAGATATTCAAGGCCATATTTGAGCTGAAACAGACCATGCCGGAGGGATACGAGATAGGGATTGCGAGAGACCTTTCGGAATTTATCGTCGATTCTGTGAATGATGTTCTGGTAAATCTGGTACTCGGGATTATCATTACCGCCTTTTTCCTCTATATCTTTCTCCACAATATCCGGAGCACACTGATCGCCACGCTGGACCTCCCAACCAGCATCATAGCGACATTCATTCTAATATATTTTGCGGGATTTACGATAAACGTCATCACTCTCATGGCGCTTGGGATATCGATTGGTATCCTTGCCACCAACGACATCATCATCCTCGAGAGCATAAACAGGCACATTGAGGCCGGGGAGTCGCCCAAGGAGGCCGCCATCAATGGGACATCGGAGGTCGCCCTGGCGGTGGGGGCGTCCACCCTGACAAACATCATGGTCTTTACTCCCATCGCGTTCATGAGCGGCATCGTGGGACAGTTCTTCAAGCAGTTCGGGCTTACCGTGGTGTTCGCAACTATCTTCTCCCTTCTCGTCTCCTATACGATGACGCCGATGCTTGCCTCGAAGCTTTTGGGGAAAAAGAAAAAGGGGGCGGTCTCCCTGAAGTTTTCCAAGCTTAAATTCGTCTCCGCTATCAACAAGCGACTCCGCGCATTCTTCGAGAGGTGGGACAAGGGCTACGAGAACCTGGTGGTAAAATACAGGTCCTCCCTCAGCTGGTGTCTCAAGAATAAAAAGAAGACCGTCATGGCAACCGTGGGGATTTTGATCTTCTCCCTCTTTCTCATAACTCTCGTCGGGGGGGAGTTTTTCCCCTACAGCGACAGGGGCTATTTGAGCATAAACGTGGAGCTTCCCCCCGGTATAAGAATCGATGAAACCGAGGAGGTTATCGAGGAGATCGCAGGCATAGTCGGTAAATACGAGGAGATTGAAACACTATACAGCACGGTCGGAGGAGAGAACAAGGGGGTAAACGATGGCGAGTTGATCCTGGGGCTTGTGGACATATCCGAGCGGGATATCTTGACGAGGGATTTCGTAAACAAGGTACGATATGATCTTGCGACCATTCCGGGGGCGGATATTAAAATCATGGAGGAATCGGGGGGGGGGCAGGCGGAAGCGGATCTCGTCTTAAACGTCACGGGCCCGGATATAAAGACGATCGCCTCCCTCGCGGGGGAGATGGAAAAGGTAGTAAAGAATATGGAGGGGCTCGTGGATGTGGAGACGTCGGAGAAGCTCCCATCCCCCGAAATAAGGTTCATACCGAACAGATTCAAAATAGCGAACTACGGGGTGAATTCGTCTGACATATACACGATTCTCAGGGCGTCCTACGAGGGGGTCGTCCCGTCCCTCTACAAGGAGGGGGGGGAGGAGTACGACATCAGGGTGCGTCTCTCCGAAAAGGACAGGGGTGACGAGGATTTGTTCGGGGAGATAAGGATAAAGACCCCCAGGGGTATGGTTCCCATCGAGCAGCTTGGGGAGGTGGTTTTAGGCCAGGGGGAATCGGAGATCAAAAGGCACAATCGCCAGGACCTGGTGGAAGTTATGGCAAATGTGGGATCGGGAACGGTGGGCGAGTTCGAAAAAAAGATCAAGGACGCGGCTGAAGAGATCGATGCCCCCGAGGGATACGCGTTCAAGCTCGGCGGAGAGAGCGAGACGAAGGCGGAATCTTTCGCCTCCCTGTTTCAGGCTCTCTTTCTCGCCATAATCCTTACCTACATCGTTCTGGCGGCGATTCTCGAATCGTTCGTTCATCCCGTAACTATAATGCTGACCCTTCCCCTGGGCCTTATAGGAACCGCCGTGGGGCTCTTCGTCGGAGGGCAGACAATAAACATGCTCTCTCTCATGGCCATGGTTATGCTTGTGGGAATCGTGGTCAACAACGCCATCCTGATCCTGGACTACGCCTCGGTCTTGAGGGACGGCGGGATGAGCCGCAGGGACGCAATCATGGAGGCCTCCCCCGTAAGGCTGAGGCCGATCATCATGGCCAACCTCGCCATAGCCTTTGCGATCCTCCCCCAGGCCCTGGGGGGTGCCAATGCCGGCCACAGGACAACCATGGCCGTCGTGACGATGGGGGGCGTTCTCTGCTCGGCCGTCTTCACGATCTACCTGATCCCCGTCGCCTACGAGTTCTTCGACAGGTTCACCATAAGGGGAAGGGGAGAGGCGAAGAAGAAGTAGAGACGGCAGCGTAAGGCTATGATAGGAGACGGTCTCTCTCAACGAGGTCACCACGGTAAAAATGCCGGTTGATTGATTGGATCAATCGATTGAGAGCAATCGATTAAAATAATCTATTGAAACACCCCGGCGCGGCCGACGATCGAGACGATTGACACGATTAACAAGTTTGATTGAACCGGCTTTTCAACCCCCTCCGGCAATTTGTGAACCCATGACCGCCCGACGTTTTAGGGGAAAACGATGTCAAAAGAAGGAGCCCTCCTCATAGAAAATATCGCCGACGATTTTTTTATGCTTCGGCCGAAAAACCCGATGTGGCCGAGCTCCGCAAACGTATATGTAATCAAGGAAGATGGCGGCGGCTTTTCGATGATCGACGTCGGCTGCGGAAAAGAGGAGGCGGTCGATCTCGTAAGGGGTGCCCTCAAAGACCTCGGCCTCTCCGTCGAGAATCTCGAGACCCTTCTCCTCTCCCACTCCCACCCGGACCACATGGGAGGAACCGGCCAATTTTTAGACGGGGCAAAGCCGGAGATATTGATCCACGAAGACGATTTTGAAAACGCTTTAACTCCCCTGGGACTTATAGGCACCTTCGACATCGAGCTTGCGAAAAAGAGCTACTCGGACAAGGGGGGAAAGGCGACGGCGATGAAAGACCTCATGCGTTTTTTCATCGATTTCGGATGCCCCATGCTCGGCGCCGCACCCACCAGCAGGCTCTCGGAGGGGGATGTTGTCAAAATGGGAGCCTATCAATTTGAGGTTATCCTGACTCCCGGCCACTCGCCGGGGCACATCTCGCTTTTCGACGAGGGGACGGGGATAATGTACGGCGGGGACCTGGTCGGGGATATCGTCGCCTGGTACACCCCCGCGTCCGGCGGTGTCACAGGCTACCTCGAAAGCCTAGACAAGATGGAGGCCAGGTCCCCCGACACCATCCTTCCGTCCCACGGCGGGATCATTACTAATCCCACAGAGAAGATCGCCAAGGTCAGGGAGAGGCTCTTTGCCAGGGACAAAAAGATGATAGGGATACTCAAGGGAGGCCCCAAGACCTTTGTCGAGCTTGTCGACCTGATGTTCAAGGTCGAGATGATGAGGTTTTTCCCCGGCGCCGGCATAACCGAAAGCCACATCCAGAAATTGGCCGCTGACGGCAGTGTCAAACGTAGCGGAGACTCTATAGAGCTGATTTAGCTTTTTACCCCTCATACCAAAGCAATACCTCCCGAGTAGTCTTGCCGAAAAAAAATATATCTCAGAAACCACAAACGACATAATTGATACGATGCTTGAAGACAAGGCTCCAGGGGGAATCTGTTCGGGATTTACTTCTCGATCCCAACCGGTACTCAACGCGCAGTTAAATGAATTTTTCACGCCAAAGACTCGAGTGACACTTTCCACCAAAAAAAGCTTGACAAATAAACTATCCTTTTCTAATATACATAGCAATAATTTTCCGATCCTTCTTACCTAAGGGCGGGGGCTGGCGGAGAGACTTTTTTTAGTCCTTATCTGAGCCCTAAAAAATACTGCCTAAGGTGGAAGGACGATAGGGCTTGGCGGGAAACGGTCAAACCTCCCGTGTTTGGAAAGGAGAATTTATATTGGAGACATCCGTCTGTAGTCGCTCTTATTTTGTGCGATTTCAATTTTTCCCACCATTTAATAAAATTCAGCTTTCCACGAGTTCACCTCAATCCTTTAAAGAAGATTTTTCTAACAGAACCTGGAAAAATACAATTATTTACTTAACATGTCTAGTAAATCTTGATAGTTATCCTCAAGATTTTAATAGGTTTGTAACCTCATTCCGTTCCTGCACTCGAGAGAATACGAATTTCGCGAGCGCCAATCACTTTCACCTTCATACAAATCTACCGTTTTTTACCAGAATAACTATTCCGATGAAAAACATGAGGTTATTTTAAGGCATCTAATATTCCCTAAAGCACTAAAACACTAGGATTCGAATTGAATCTAAGAAGGGGTGATTTTTGTATCATATATGAAAGGATAAGTTATGGGTAATTCAAAAGACTCTAAGTACTCCCATCT
>CAZIWT010000109.1:0-13019 GCA_964542895.1 uncultured Thermodesulfobacteriota bacterium | reverse complement strand
ATTATAATCTTTTAAGTTTATCGGCCATAAATCCCGTCACAAGCTGAAGATCAGATAATATCGTAGACCGTAACTCAAAATATCTATAAAATCCCTGTCCCCGAATGTCCTGATAAGACAAGAAAATTGGATTTTTATAGCCTTAAATCAATATTTAAGCACTTTTAATCACTATTTAACAGCGACTTGAAAAAAATGAAATTCTGTCATCAATGTAAAGAGCCGATTCTCTCCGACTACATCTCGGTCAGAGATACCTGTCCCTCCTGCGGAATGGACCTCCGTATCTGTTACAACTGTATCTTCTACGATTCCGGGAGCTACAACGAGTGCAAGGAGCCTCAGAGTGAGTTTGTAAGCAATAAGGATGGCAACAACTTCTGCGACTATTTCCGCTTTAAGCTGGAAAAGAGGGCGGATAACTCCGGAGGCAAGGTGGAACACGCCAAGGCAAAGCTGGAAGAGCTGTTCAAAAAGGACGCCTGAATCTAACCTGTCTTTATCGGTGGCTTGGATTATCAACTCAAGCTGTTTTTGGCGGCCTCGATTTATTGTATCCTCAAGATATAATAGGGATTGGACCTTTTTCCCCTCGACCGACCCTTCCGTTGGCGGGCCGCGGACGATTGTATTGGAATTGAGACGCTTACGGTAATCTCGTTGCCTCGCCGATATTTTAGCGGGATCGTCGCCGTTTCCCCATAAGACTCGACATTAAAGAGCCATCTTTTATTCAGGGGATTTAAATCTCCCTTAAATCTTGCCTCGATATCAGACAGGGTATTGGATCGGGCGGTTCTATTCGCATATCCAACTTTTAGTAATCGTCCCGGGATCAAGCGTAAATATATCCTGGAGAATAGATTTAAAATATCTTTTGACGATACACTTTCACCTAAATTATCCTCGCACGAGCTACATTTTTCTTGACACAAATTATCCGTTATGCTACTTTACCAATTTGAATGAGCATTCATTCATATATCGGGAGGGGGAGCAGTGAAATAAAATATTGCTTCAACTGCCCGGCTCTTTTAAAAACCAACTGGACGCGGTTGACTTATTAGTGTTTTCGTGATAACAAATAATTCATGCAGACAGAGGAAAACCGCCAGTGAACGAGAATCTCAAGCTCTTCATCATAGTCTTGAATAAGACGGAGTTTTTGGACGATATCCTCACCCTCTTTTTGGAGTTGGGGGTCAGCGGCGCCACGATAATCGACTCCGTCGGGATGGGAAGGATCGTATCGAAAGATATCCCGATATTCGCGAGCTTCAGCGATCTCCTCTCCGGCTCCAGGCCGAGCAACAAGACCATCCTGACCATCGTGAGGGAGGAGTTGGTAGATGAGATCGTAGACGGGATAGAGAAATCGATAGGGGATTTCACCAAAACCGGTATGGGTATATACTTTACATTATCCTTAGATCAGGCTTGGGGGCTTGCGAGCGAATTCGATGATTAGATGATTAATATTGGACGTAGTTAATTTGGGGCGGTAAGGATGTAATTTGGGGCGGTGAGGATCTCCTCAATCCTGCACGAGACCAATGGTATAAAAGGATAAGCGAACTCGGGGCTTGGCAAGGGGAAAGGGCGGTGCAGTAGACAGGAGTGAAAGATGATCTGAGCTTATGCGGTATATGAGAGATAAGGGGGGGTGGGGACTTGGCAGGGAGAAAGAGCGATGCGGTAGACGGCCGTGAAAGATAAAGATAAAAAACTCATTAAACAGGTCTTCCATCTTAGCAGCATTGGATTTTCCCTCGTCTTCGCCATCGTCATCGGACTCGTTGTTGGAATATTCCTCGACAGGAAGTTCGATACAGCCCCGTGGCTTACATTGTTATTTTTGACTTTCGGAATCATCGCCGGTTTCAGGAATATATTTTATATTTTTAAAAAATATGGCCTCGATTACGAGGACAGGGATGAAAAGGGAGACGACGAAAAGACTTGAGACCCACTCCGTTGAGATCATAATCGCGGGGAGCGCAGGTACTTCCCTGTTTCTCGCCCTCGTCGGTTTTTTCGCTTTTTCGCCGGAGTTTGCATTGGGGGTGCTCGTCGGGGGGACAGTGGCGGTTCTGAACCATATCGGTCTCTACCGGTCGCTTAAAGGTCTTCTTCTGGCCGCTTCCAGAGGGGATATTGTAAATCCCGATGAAAATAGGCGGATCGACAGGGGCTCCCTGTCCACCGTCTTCGGATTTTATGTCAGGATTATCCTCTCAGGCGTAATTATCTGCTTCGCCCTAAGGGGCGGTTGGGCAAGTCCCATTGCCATCTTTGTGGGGGCGTCCGTTGTTGTGATAAACAGCTTTATCGTTGGAATCCTGCTCTGCAAGATCGATTAGGAGCTCAATTCTATGGAACACCCGATCCTGTTTCTCGATTATATTAATGAAGTCCTTGGACTCAAACACAATCCCCAGGTGACTTACACCTGGCTGATCATGATCTTTCTGGCGCTTATTGCATATATCTCCATCAGGAAGGCCTCTATAGTGCCGAATCCCGTGCAGAACGTCATCGAGCTTATAATCCTGGGGCTCGGAAACCTCATTAAAGACACGATGGGCGAGAAGGGAATGGCCTTCATGCCCCTTCTGGTGGCCGAGGCCCTGTTCATATTCACGGCGAACCTTGTGGGCGTTATCCCCGGATTCAGCTCTCCAACAGCCAACCTGAACACCAACGCGGCCATGGCGGTTGTGGTTTTTATCACCACCCACTACGTCGGGGTGAAGATGCACGGCTTCAAATATATAAAGCAGTTTCTCGGCCCGGTATGGTGGCTGATTCCCCTGATGCTCCCCATCGAGATAATCAGCCATCTCTCCAGACCCCTCTCCCTGTCGGTTAGGCTTTTTGGAAACATCCAGGGAGAGGACCTCGTCTTGCTGATACTGCTTTTTCTGGTTCCGTACCTTATGCCCCTTCCGATTATGTTTCTTATGATACTAACGAGCGCCCTCCAGACCTTTGTGTTTGTCCTGTTGACGATGCTCTACATAAGCGGAGCGATGGAGGAGGCTCATTAAGGTTAAACTTGTTTGATAAAAAATTTAGGAAAAGAGGAGATATCTTATGTCGAAAAAGTTGATTGTTACCCTGTTCTTTGTGTTGATGATTTTCACCGCCGTCCTCGCGTTTGCAGAGGACCCCGCCGTCGAGGAAGCCGTCGAATCGAAGCTCCTTGCCGCCGAGTACGTTCCCTTCTTTGTGGCCGTGGCGCTGGCCGCGGCGTTTTCGATGGGAGTCGGCTCCTTCGGGACCGGAATCGGCATGGGTAACGCCATAAAGGGAGCCGTGGACGGCGTCTCGCGAAATCCGGATACGTTCGGTAGGATCTTGACCACAATGATGATCGGACTCGCCATGATCGAGTCTCTGGCTATCTATGCCCTTATCGTGGCCCTTGTTTTGATATTCGCAAATCCGTTCCTCCCCTTCTTCGGGGTCGGTTAAGGTTAACCACGTCAACCGAAGCACACGAAAATCCCCGGGGGCTGTAATAACAGGTCCCCGGGGGAAAACCCCCCTTTTTTGAATTGAAGACGCTCCATCAGCCGCCGACCGAATACCGTCTGCAGCGCCTTGGGGGTAGGGCCGCTACTCCGTCACCCGCCGTACCCGATGGGCCAGATTTCTTAATCCTTCTCCGCCCCTGATCTTACGGTGAGTCTTTCTCCGGTGTGTGGGATCTGATTTCTCCTCTTGTTGGCCTCCCCGACCCTTTCGAGGGCCAGCTTTAGAAATACGGGTCCTACTATCTGGTTTAGGGTCACGACAGAGAGGATCAAAGAGGCCACGGGAACGCCCCAGTCCGGGAAGATGGCTCCCAGCTTGACAGCAAGTCCTATGGAGACTCCCGCCTGGGCCGTGTAAGATATTCCCATCCATCGGCTCTCCACCTTCGACTCTTTTAATAATCGTCCAACCGCAAAGCTCCCGATGAAGAGGGCGAAGAGGCGATAGCCCATCAGGATCAGCGTCAAGACCCATACCTCGGAGACGATTCTGAGATCCAGAGAGGCCCCGGCCACCGCAAAGAAGATGGCGTAGAGGGGAAGCGAGCTTTCGTCGATCGTCTTTAAAAGCTCGTCCCCCTCGGGCGACAGGTTTTCCACCACAAATCCGGCGGTTATGGCGATCAGGAGGGGCTCGACGACGATGTTGAACCCCCATATTCCGGTAAGGTATTCCGAGAAGAAGTGGGCGAGGCTGGTAACCAGTAGCGCAAAGAGGAGGAGAATCACCGGAAGGTCCCTGTTCACGTACTTTATGTAGCCGATAAGGCCGAATCCCAGAAGCGCCCCGATCCCGAGATTTCCCGCTATCTCGAATAGGAGGAGCAGAACCGTGCTGGAGGTAAAATCCGCCCCGGCACTCAACAACAGCTCCCCGATGGTAACGGAGAGCGTAAAGAGGATCAACACGACCACGTCCATCGTTACGGTTATCCCCATGATGGTCTCGGTAAAGGGGCCGGCCGCCCTCGTCTCGCTTATCACGGCCATCATCGTTGACGGGGAGCGGGCGGCCATGACGGATGCCGTTATGAGCCCGGCGGTTATCGCTATCGAGACGTTGTTTAAGGGGACAACGCCGAATAACGGGCCGAGAAAGAAGAGGATGATAACGCCCCCGAAGAAGATCGCCGTGACCTGAAAGAGGATGTTGAGGGAGATCACCTTTATCCTCTCTCTCAAGCCGGGTATCTTCAGCTCTCCCCCGGCCGCAAGGGCGATAAACGTAAGCGCCAGGCCGTCGATGAACCTCATCTCGAAGACCGTCTCGGACTCCACCAGTCCCAGCAGGTGGGGGCCGAATAGAATTCCACAGGCGAGATAGCCGGTTATCCTGGGGAGCCTCATCTTCTCGGCTATGGCTCCCATGAAGTAGGATGAGAGCATCAGAAAGCCGATGCTTACCGCAACTCCGCCCCTCTCCATAGCCCCGTCGAAGGGGAGCGAGATGAGGCCGTAGAAAACGACCGATATCGCTATCAAGGGAAAAAGGTATCTCATTTCGGGTCCGCCATTTTCAGATTTTCTCTTCCGACGCCTTTGAGGGCATACCAGATTGAGACAGGGGCAAAGGCCTCGTTTATGAGGACCGACGCCGCCGCCGAAAAGATGATCAGCCCCCCCAGGGGATTCGGAACGGTTTGAGAGAAGCTCAGGGCGATCGCCACTGCCATCGATCCCTGGGGGATCAATCCGAGACCGATGCTTCTCGGAATCCTGAAGTATGTTTTAAAGAGGAACGAGGCCCCGACCCCTCCCATAACCTTCCCGAGGAGCCTTATCCCGATATATATGGTGATCACAATAGGGATTGCTTGTGAAAACTCGAGGAGGGCGCCCACGATTATCAGAAAGATGAGAAAAATCGGCTTTTCACCCAGGAGGAGTATCTCCATTATTTCACCCCGCTTCTGGCTCAGGTTTGCCAGGACCACACCCGAGATTGCGGACATAAGGAGCGGGGAGACGTTGAGATAACCGGCCCCCCCCACCGATAGTATCACCATCCCGATCACGACGAGAAAGAGCTCCCTCTTATCCTCCGTTATCCGGGTGATCAAGTTAAGGATGAAGCCGGAGAGGAGGCCGAGGAGAACCGTGGAGAGGAGCATGTCCCACCACCTGAAGTAGACTTCCCCGCCAATTGTGTGAAAACCTTCGTATGCGAAGGCGATTCCCACAAGGGGTATAGCGACCATGTCGTCCAGCGATGAGACGTATCTCATCAGGTTTATGACGTTTCTTTTTTCACTGTCCTTCACGTCCCTGCTTACGGTGGTGATGGTGGCCTGGGAGGTGCACGCTGCCATCGATGCGAATACAAAAAGGGACGCGATGATAACACCCACCGGATATAATCCGGCGTGGCCGCCGCGTGTGAAATAGAGCGCGAAGGCGAGAAACACGACGGCCGCCGGGACGACGGAGTGGAGTATCATTATCCCGAAAAAACTCCTCGGAAACTTGACGATGTCTCCGAATTTGAGCTGTATCCCGAAGAGCATCCCTATCCAGCCGAGCCCCAGGAAGACGAGGGGAGTCAACGCCTTTACTATCTTGAAGTCAAGGAAGTCAAGGAAGGCGGGGCCCAGCATGAGGCCCAGAAGGATGTAGAGGAACTCCGAAAAGAGGATCGGGGAGATGTATTTTGCCCTTCTCGTGCTGGTGTATATCCACCGGTATCCGATAAGGGACAGGATTATCAAGAGGGCAAGGCCAAAAATCTCTTTCATAGGCTGATCCCTCAATCGGGGATGTTATGCCCCGGGACAAGGGAAAAATAGAAGACGGGAAGACCTGTATATACGCATCCGGCGAGGTGATCTTAAACGAGGTTTTATTATCTGCCCGGATCAATCCCCAGCCGTCCTTGAATCAAGAAGTAAGGCATGGTCTGTTGTTTTTCGGCACAAAATAGCTCTCTTTCAAGGTGTGGCGGAGGGTGGCGCTGTAATTTCACTTACCGATCAAAGTCTCTATTGTAGATGGTATAGGGTTTCTCCCTCTCCCATGAGCCGGTTGATACCGGCGTGTAACGGTATCACTTATCCATGATCGCGCTCTTTTATGCGTGATCTAACTGTCTTTGGATTATGGAAGGGAATGATTTGGAGGGCGATGCGGCTGAAGTTATTTTTTTCTCTTCTTCATCCTGATCTTGGCGGATAACTTGGCGCCCGGTTCGACCTCGAGACCACGGTTTGTCACCACCTCCCCTACAAACACCCCATTTTCCTGTATTAATACCTTCCGAGACGAGATCTTACCCTCCATCGTTCCGTTTAGAACGATCGATTCCGATTTTATCTCCCCGGTGATCTCCGATCCGGCGCCTACAACCAGCTCTGAGTTTTTTGCGGTTGAATAGATCTTGCCCTTGATAAGAGAGCCCTGGACGATGGTCCTCCCTTGAAGGACGATCTTCCCGTCGATATGGTTGCCGGGGCCGAGATAATTGATAAGCTCTTCTACATGCTCTTCAGCTTCTTCCGTCTCGTACTTGTCCTTTTTTTTGCTCATTTAGGAATTTCCCCGCTTCTCCTTCGACTCCGCTTCGGTCTTGCAGTGAATGCAGAGAGTCGTTACGGGCCTGGCCTTCAGCCTCTTCTCGCTGATCGGCTCTCCGCACTCGTCGCAGATTCCAAAGGAGCCTTCTTCAATCCTTGCGAGGGCGTCTTGGATCTTCACGATCAGCTTCCTCTCTCTGTCACGAATACGCAAAAGGAAGTTCCTGTCCGATTCGTGGGAGGCCCTGTCTGTGGGATCGGGGAAGTCCTCTTTTGAGCGGGTCATCTCGGAAACGGTGTCGTTGGCCTCGGCTAAAAGCTCCTCAAGCCTGGCCTCTAATAATATCTTGAAATCTTGAGCGGTCTTTTCATCCATGACGAATTAAAACCTCTTCTAAAAATCTATTGTGCCCTACTTCTCCAATAATCGCAGAATAATTATTGAAACAAAAACTAAAATTGCCAACCACGCGCTGAGAACATCTGAATACCTTGTATAACTCGATTCGGGAAGTTTTTTAAGGTTGTCCGTGAGCCTCCCCTCTCCTACCGCCGCCGATATCGCTTTCAAGAGGTAGCCGAACCGCCCGTAGGAGTTTGAAATGATAACGGGGCCGCCCTTCTTGAGCTCGAAGAAGATATACACCTTTTTCTTAAAACTCGCCGTCCCTACCTGTACAATATCATCGATCGATATCTTCCTTTTCCTTAAGAACTTCCTGACGAGGATGTAATCTTTTGAAACGACGACTTTGCGGAAGATCAACTCCAGGAAGAAGTAATAAAAAGGTACCAGCACCGCCACAAGAACGCCTATTTTGATCTTTGGGTCGTTTTTCAGGACACATAGATAAATCAGCAGAAACGAGAGAAGAACAGCGATAAAATAGGGGTAGACGAGGAGGCCTTTTATGTTGAACTCCGGCCTCGCGGCCCCTTTCCTGGCGTCCTTTACCTCTTCCTTTGGTAACTTTTCTTGCTCAATCTCCTTTTTTCCCTTTTTCCCTTTCATCCTGTATAATTGAAATATCTAAAAGTAAGTCAAAAACAAGATATATATCTGAATCTTTCTGATCAAACGGTTTTATCGTCTTCTTATGGGCCGAAGGGCCCCGAACTCCAAGCCTTGGGGCCTTGGGAGGTTCCTCCACTACTAAAATATAATATTATATTGAACTCAACGGCATAAGTCAATATAAAAAAAATTTGTGGGTTAGAGGCTTATATATTGGGTGCCGTCTATGCTTTGCCGGTTTGGGGTCTCTTGAAATCCCCGATGGTTTTCGACTCTTTCAGGGTCGGTGAGTATATAAAGAAAAGGCGGCGGGATATTATCCCGCCGCGCTTTCGGTTTTTTTAAGGGAATATTTTTTGTTTGATGAAGTAGTAGTTTGCCACCGCTTTTTCCGTTACCGGTACGGCTATGAGGATCGCCTTGGACGTGTCCTTAGCGCTCCTCCCTTTATCTGGAATGCCCAAAAGCGTCACGTTTAACACGCCGTCTTCGATGGTCACCTCCTTCACCTTGATATCGGTAAAGCCGCCGTCCGCCTTCGTCACGAATCCGAAGACCTTGTACTTCTTGAAGTCCAGATCCGAGGCCTTTACCTTTTTGATACCATAATCTTTTAGGAGCTTGTTCAGCTCGCCCCGGTTTTTAGCGCTGATCTCCTTCTCCTTCTTTACGGGGGTGGCGGATCCCGAATAGATAAGGTCGAATTCAACGGCGTCGCCGTACTTCACGCCCTTTTCGATCATCCGCTTTTTGATGTCTGACGTCAGGATGGAATCGAGGTTGTTTTCTGTCGGCCCTACGACGGCTCCCTCCGGGCCTCCCCTGCCCGTTAAGGCGGAACCCGCCGTGGGCGCCTCCATCTTCCTGGCAATCCCCTTTCTCTTTGCCCTGTCCGCCCCGAGCTTCCAGTGGCTCTCCTCAGCCTCATCGTCCATCTCGTAGTAGCTCCCGCCCGCCACCATGACCTTATCTCTGGTTCCGTCCGCCTTTAGATATTCCTGCCGGTATGTGAGGTAGCGGAACGTCCCCTCCGATCCCTTGGATATGTTGGTGAAGATGTCGACGCCCTCCGATGACAGGCCGCTGCAGCCGATGCTGTTTATGACGATATATCTGTCGAGGGCCGCCTTGATCTCGTCCTCCCAGCGGTAGTCCTGCTCGTAGAAGTGGGGCTTTGCGTCGCCGATAAGATAGATCGTCTTTTCCGTGTCTACGCTCCTGTCCCAGTTGATCTCGTGGATTGCAACGTGCAGCGCCTCGTTGACGCTTTCCGGCTTGTCACCGCCGCCGGCCGCCCTTATGTTTTTGACCTCCTTTATTATGGCGTCGGTGTCGTCGGTGAGCTTGAAGATCTTTGTGACATATTCGTCGGTCCTGTCTCTGTAAAGGACGAGCCCGAACCTGACGTCCGGCTTTGGTTTTCCGCTCTCGATCTCGGAGATCATATCGACAAGGCTCTTTTTCACCACCGCTATCTCGTCGCCCATGGAGCCTGTCGTGTCGATGAGAAACACTACGTCCATTCTGGGCGCCTTCTCCGCCCGGGCACCGGGCGTCAGGGCGATAAGGATCAAGAAGATGGGAAAGAGTAAAAATAACACCTTATTTCTTTTCATTGCAGTCCTCCCGTTTTTTTCTTTATGACAACGATGGGGGTGGGGTTGTTCCATTTCCCGAAGAGCTGATATAGAAAAGGGATTTTTTTGATTTTTCTCCAGTCTCCAATACTTCAGGGTTTTGAATTTGCAAAAAATATTTTTTAGCGGGGGAAAATGGTATTTTAACTCAAGTACGAAATCATCGTAATGACAAAATTAATCTCAATTCAACATTTTCTTATAAAAAAACCCGCTGTCCGCGGGGGTATTGATTTCGTTTATTTAAGGAGCCTTGAGCGCCTTTCGGCCAAATTCAAAGGGCTGACCGCCGTCCCCGATCTGTTGAGTTTTTCTGCTCATTCTGATTGGATGAAAATCATCCGCCTGTAGGGTTAGGTCCTA
Organism: uncultured Thermodesulfobacteriota bacterium; assembly: GCA_964542895.1. Lineage (GTDB taxonomy): Bacteria > Desulfobacterota > Zymogenia > Zymogenales > Zymogenaceae > Zymogenus. The sequence goes on along the minus strand of CAZIWT010000109.1, from coordinate 2,962 downwards.
ATCGGCCCGTCGGAAGCCCCCGACCCCCTTGATAATCGACCAGCCCTTCTTGAAAATAGCCCGGCCCCCTTGCAAATCGGCACGACTCCTATTTTGGGGTTGCCTTTACGAACAGCATCCTCAGCTCGAAGAGGATATTTTCCATATATTTTTCTTCCTCGGCGGTGAGATTCCCCTTCGTCTTTTCCTTCAGGAGGGAAATAAGGTCTATCATCTGCTTTGCCAGCGGAATGATCTTCTTCGTCTCGTTGTCGACCGGATCCGGGATCTCCCCGAGGTATATGAGGGCGGATGTGGACAGAGACATGATAAATGACATGAAATCTATGGGAGGAATCTCCTCGTCTCCCCCTGTCGCCTTCTCATCGAGAGGGGACCCGCCCTCTTTTTCTTCCGGTTTCCCCTCCGGCTCTTCAGGTTTATCCGTATCCTCCGGCTTTGTCGTGTCCTTGGCGTCAGGTGAGGAGGCCTCCGGTTCCTCTTCCTTTCCGATCTTTCTTTTGTCCTTTACGGTAAAACTGGCTTCCTGTTCTTCGCCGTTTCCCTTTCCTTTTTTCTTGTCGTCTTTATTACCTGCCATGATTGCCTTATTTCCTTGGATTTAATAATATAAATACTTAATTAGATAAAAGGCCTTTATCTCCTACCAGCCGAGCCCGGCCCTTGGGTCGTAAGGGTTTTCGCCCGCGAAGTCCTTGAGGAGGCGCTTGCCGCCGTCCGACATCGCCTTCGGTATGACGATCTTGATTACGGCGTACATATCTCCCCTGCCGGAGCCCTTGAGGTGGGGCGCCCCCTTCCCCTTCAGCCTCAGCTTCTGGCCCCCCTGCGTGCCCTGGGGTATGGTGAGCCTCGTAGGGCCGTCCACGGTGGGGATCGTGACCTGGGCTCCCAGGGCCGCCTCCGTTATGGTCACCGGGACGTCCACGTAGATATCGTCCCCCTCCCTCCCGAAGTATGGGTGGGGATTAATCTTGGTTATGATGAACAGGTCGCCGGGGGGGCCTTCGTTTACCCCGGGATGGCCTTTCCCTTTAAGCCTTACCTTTGAGCCGCTGTTTACCCCGGGGGGGATTGTAACGTTGAGGTGCTCATTTCCCTTTCCCGTATTTATCGAGATCGCCGCGGTCGTTCCCTTTACGGAATGGATGAAATCTATGTTCATGGTGTAGTGAATGTCTTCCCCTTTTCGGGGCCTTCTTGTGTATGTGCGCCGTCTTTCGCCGCCGCCGAACAGCTCCGAAAAGATGTCGGAGAAGGAACCGAACCCGCTTCCATCCGTGAAGGTGTTGAAGTCAAATCCCCTGAAATCATCGCCCGTCCCGCCGTATCTGGTCCATTTGCCGAATCCGCCCTGACCGGCCCCCGGGCCGCCGCCCATTCCGCCGTTGATTCCGGCGTGGCCGAACTGATCGTATATCTTCCTCTTTTCCGCGTCCGTTAGTATCTCGTGGGCCTCGCTTACCTCCTTGAACTTTTCCTCGGCGTTGGAATCTCCCGGATTCAGGTCCGGGTGATACTTCCTGGCAAGCTTTCTGTAGGCCTTTTTAATCTCATCGGTTGAGGCGCCGCGGTTGAGTCCCAACACCTCATAATAATCCCTCTTGGACATCGCTTTTCTTAGTCTACCCCCTTACGAGATTGTATCAACTTTTTTTCTTAAAACTATTCCCCTTCTATTTCAATCTGCTTTGGCCTTGCTCCCTCTATCTTGGGAATGGTGATCTCCAAGATACCGTCTTTGAAGCTTGCGCTGACCTTGTTTCTGTCGACCGTGTCGGGAAGGGTGAAGGAGCGGGAAAATGAGCCGTAGGAGCGCTCGATCCGATGATAGTTCTCCTCCCTAATATCTTTCTGGAACTTCCGCTCGCCCTTTAAAATAAGATTGTTCTCGTTGATCTCGATTACGATGTCTTCCTTCGTCATTCCCGGAAGCTCGGCTTTCAGTATTACGCTTGTGTCGGTCTCGTAGATATCTACGACGGGCGACCATATCCCAGTAGTCAAGGCCTCTTCGAAGACCTTGTTCCTCGTCATACTCTCCTCGAAGAGACGGTTCATCCTATCCTGGAGAGAGAGCAGGTCTCTAAAAGGATCCCACCTGATCAGAGCCATAGATTACACCTCCTCTTTTAAAGTCAGATATTTTTGAACTATTATATCACTTTTATAATATTAAAGTAAACATTTTAATAGTAAAGTCAAGGGTTTGTTGATTGTTGTAAGGTATTAATTCTCTACAGAAATATTTTAAAAATCGAATTCCCTTGACATTAAACGAGGACACGTTTTAATATGTAACAACAGAGATTATCAAACAGATTTGAGGAGCAAAAATGAAGAGACCCTCCAAAAGATCGTTTTTTATTATGGCCCTTTTATTTCTGTTCTCCCTCGGACTTCAATTCGGATGCTCCGGTGGATGCAGAAATCCCAGAGATTGTCAAGAGACCGTCTTTAACGCCCTCTCCGAGGGCGATAAGGATAAATTCTTCGAGTACGTCCTCGATCCCCCCGAGAGTCAGGAGGACCGGGATCTCATCTTCGAGTGGAACAAAAGCCGTTTCGAGCCGTATATCGGTGGGGAGGTAGTAGGAGAAGACGATGTGGAGGGGAAAGTTATCTTGAGCGTCTCTTACTCATCCGATTATGAGGATGAGCACGGAACGGAGGCCGCCAGCCCCCTCCTCTTGGTCTTTGAAGATAAGGACGGGTGGAAGCTCGACCTGAAGTACACCGAGCGAATGAACGATCTCGACAACATGTTCAAGGGACTCTTTTAAGATCCGGCCCCTGTAAGATTCCGGTCTCCGGACAAATCTCGTCTCTCGATGAGGGGAGCGGTTTTTCGACTTCCACCGGATGGTTTGGGGGTTGTGGGTCTGTTGTCTTAAACCGTTCTTGACTTACCGGATAGAGATTTTATTTAAAAAACACATGTCGTTGTGGTTTTAAGTCCACC
>CAZIWT010000108.1:0-13032 GCA_964542895.1 uncultured Thermodesulfobacteriota bacterium | reverse complement strand
CCCTCAATCTAAATCTTGACCGGCCCCCCCTTGATGAAAGGGGTATCCGTCCGGGGTCTCAAGCCCTTCTCTCTATGACATAGTCAGCCAGCATCAGGAGGGCCTGTTTTTCCTCCGAGTCGGGAAAATCGATCAGCTCCTTTTTAGCGTCATCGATAAAGGACCTGGCCTTGTTCATGGAGTACTCTATTCCGCCGTGTTGTTTTACAATATTGAAAATGTAGTTAAAATCGTCTTCGCTCTTATCGTCGGTGAAAAAAATCTCTTCCGTTTTCATTCTCTCCTCGTCGCTCATTTTCAACAGGGAAAATATCAAGGGGAGGGTTGCCTTCTGTTCCGCCAGGTCGTTTCCGACCGGCTTTCCCACCTCTTTCAGGTCGGAGGAGAAATCGAGGACGTCATCCACTATCTGGAACGCCATGCCGACTCCTTCGCCGAACTTTGCCAGCTTCTCCTCGTTTGATTTTATTGTGCCGCCCAGAAGGGCGCCTATCCTGCAGGCGGAGGCGATCAGCACGGCGGTCTTGTTGTTTATCAACATCAGGTACTGGTCTTCGGTTATGTTCAATGCGTCTTCGAGGGATATCTGGAATACCTCCCCCTCGGTCATCTTCCTGGTCGCAAAAGCGACTATGTCGAGAATTCTCAGGTCTCCCACTTTCACCATCATGGAGAAGGCCTGGGAAAGGAGAAAATCGCCCACCAGGATACTCGCCTGGTTGCCCCACAGGGTATTGGCGGACTCCACGCCCCTTCTCAAGTCCGCGCTGTCCACGACGTCGTCGTGAAGCAGCGTTGCGGTGTGAACGAGCTCGATTACCCCCGCAAGGGAAATGGACTTACTTTTGTTCTCGTTGTTAAAGAGCCTTGAGCACAAGATCAGAAGAGCCGGCCGAAACCTCTTGCCCCCGGAAAAGAGGATATGTTTCACAATTTCCGGGATGAGATTTACCTCGGAGTCTATGTTTCTCCGTATTTCAGCTTCTACTTCTTCCAGCTGGCTCTGGATTAATGAGAAGGGTTTTGTCATAATTTGAATTAAAAAGGGATATCATCGTCGTCATCGGGGCCCGTGGGGCCTTCATGAATCGGGGGTGTATCCCCCCCCCCGCTGTTGAAATCCCTTCCCGTTCCCTCGTTGAAATCGCCCACTTCGCCCCGTCTGCCCAGCATCTGCATTGTCTGAGCCACGATTTCGGTGGTATAGCGCTTGTTGCCGTCTCTGTCTTCCCAGGAGCGCGTCTGGATCCTGCCCTCGATGTAGATCTGCTTCCCCTTGGACAAGTACTCTCCGCATATCTCGCCGAGCCTGCCCCACGCCACGATTCGGTGCCATTCGGTCCTCTCCTGTTTCTCGCCGGTACTTTTATCCGTCCACCTCTCGTTTGTGGCGATGTTGAAGGTGGCCACGGGTCTGCCGCTGGGCGTGTACCTTACTTCAGGGTCTGAACCAAGATTTCCAACAAGGATTGCTTTATTAACGCTCACATTCCCATCCTATTATATGTTATTACAATTGGATATTACATTTTGATTTTACCACCGCAGTATGACAAGTCAAGTTTTTTTTCAGATTGCGGGGATTGAGAGAAGACCGGGCCGCGGCCGTTTTCGTCTCTTACGGGACGAGTACCCGAGGAGAAAAATTTATTCTATTTTTTTTGTCATATAACGGTGTTGCTGTTGACTTGCCCCCGATGTTCAACTATAATCTTAAGATGAGCATTAACTACACGCCCCTTCAATATAAGTGGGACCGGGCCGATCAAGACGACGACCGGATCTGCAGTCTTAAGAGCGATCTCAAGAGGTTATATGACCTTGATATCTCCGAGGTGACTTCGAGGCTCCTGTTAAACAGGGATATAACGGGCGCCGGGGACGCCCATGAATTTCTCTTTCCCGACCTCTCCCAATTTCCCGACCCTTATCTTATGCCGGACATGGACAGGGCGGTTAAGATCATGGTTGAGGCGATACTCTCGAGGAAGGCCGTCTGGGTATTCGGCGATTACGACGTGGACGGGGTGACGTCGGTCTCGATAATCGTCCTGTTTCTCAGGGCCGTCGGGATGGACGTTAACTACTATATCCCCGAGAGGGTCGGCGAGGGATACGGCCTGAGGGGAGACAGCGTTCGCTACATGAAGGAGAAGGGCGCCGATCTCATCTTCACCGTCGACTGCGGCATCTCCAACGTCGACGAAGTGGCCCTGGCAAAATCGCTGGGGATGGAGGTGATCGTCACGGATCACCACGAGGTGCCGGAGGTTATGCCGGATGCGGGGGCGGTTCTGAATACTAAGAGGGCCGACTGTCGGTTCCCCACAAAGAATCTTGCCGGGGTCGGAATCGCATATAATTTCCTCATCGCGTTAAGGAAGGAGCTAAGAGACAGGGGGCTCTTCGTCGACGAGCTTCCCAATCTCAAGAGGTACCTGGACCTCGTTGCATTGGGCACCATAGCGGACATCGTCCCCCTTACGGGCCAGAACAGGCTCTTTGTCAAGTACGGGCTCGCCGAGCTTACGGAAGACCACCGTCCCGGCATCGTCGCCTTGAGGGAGGTCTCCGGGGTGAAGAAGGACAACATAAGCGCGGGAACGGTGAGCTTTCGCCTCGCCCCGAGGCTGAATGCCTCGGGAAGGATCGGAAGCGCGATGGACAGCGTGAGGCTCCTCACCACGGACGATCCCGCCCGGGCCCTTTCCGTCGCCCGGGATATCGAGGTCGAGAACAGCAAGAGACAGGTCATGGAGGAGGAGGTCTTAAACGAGGCGATAGAGATCATCGACAGGGACGATACAATCGACGATCATCGCTCCATAGTGCTCGCCTCGAACAACTGGCACCCGGGCGTTGTGGGGATCGTGGCCTCGAGGCTGGTGGACCGCTACTACCGCCCCACGATCATGGTCTCCCTCATGGACGGGATGGGGAAGGGCTCCGCGAGGAGCATCTCCGGATTTCACATATACAGGGGGATATTGCAGCTCGAGTCGCTGCTCATCGAGTTCGGGGGGCACAAGTACGCCGCGGGGCTGGCGATCGAGGCGGACAAGATCGATCAATTCAGGGAGAGATTCGAGGAGGTCGTCTCCGAGATGACCACCGACGACCACTTCGTTCCCGCATTGAAGATAGATGCGGAGATAAAGCTCGCGGACATCCAGAGGTACAACCTCCTTCACGAGACGAAGCTCCTTGCTCCCTTCGGCTCCGCAAATCCGGAGCCCCTCTTTCTGGCCAGGGGGCTTGTGGTCAACGAGGCGAGGCTCGTGGGCAAAAACCACCTGAAGATAGCCTTCAAGGACAAAAAATGCATGTGGGACGCCATCGCCTTCGGGAAGGGGGAGATGGCCTCGGACGGGATGGACGTGGTGGACATCGTCTTTAACCTCCGGGAGAATAAGTGGAAGAAGGGAAGCGGAACGGAGCTTAACATCAGGGATATCAAAGTGGTGTGAGGGGAGTCGAGAGACAGCCTGTTCGTAAGACTTGTGTTCGTTGTTTATTGGGGGGGCCGGGTCGTCTGTTTATTGAGGAGGCCGGGATCGTCACCTGACTTTTCGAGAATGTTGAATTTTACCAACCCACCTGTTACTTCAAATTACCCGGAAATTTCGGGGCCTGTAGAAAACTTAAACCCAAATTGATGTGGCGTGATAAACCTCCGATCAACCTGGAATCGGAAGAGGGCGCCGTCCTCGATTTAAGGGATTTTGGAGATGGGTGCGGACAGTTTTTCCTCGGTTGGCCGTGCCCTTAAAAACGACCCTTCTCGACTTCGCTGACGCTCCCTTCCTTCGCCCTTTTCCCTTCAAGCCCTGTTTCGACGGCCGGCGATTTGTTCCGATTTATTCATATTTCGGCGGGGAATCCAATAACAGGTCCAATATTAACCGAAGTGCCGGAGGCCCGCTTTGCATCTCAAGGGCGATATCGAAAATCTACTTTTTATCTCCTTGGCCTTACCTTAAAATCAACCCTTTGGACGGATTCTTCTAATCCCTTCACTCACCTATCTTCGAGATATAATCCTTTATCTCCCGAATGAACTCCCCCCTTACCTTGAACGTGAGGTTAAATGCCGAGAGGATCATCCTGTCCGGATCGGTGAGACTTGCACGCCGCGCAGCCTCCATTAAGGCGGCCTTTATCTCTTCGTTTTCATCTTTCCCGGCGCCGCCGATCATCGAGAGGGCGACCCCCCTCATAGCGTTCAGAGAGGCGTACTGCGCCTCCCGGACGGGGCCGACCGGAGCCGTGTAGAGGTCGAGGCACTTTTTGTAGTGGCCGGACGACTCCTCGCCCAGGGCGTCGGCACTCTTCCCCATGAGAAAATATTCTTTCACGCCCATGGTCTTTCCGACCGACTCCTCGAGGAGCGACTTCAGGTCGTCGTATCTCCCCGCGTGGTAGAGGCAGAGGGCCAGGTCCGAGGCCACGTCATGTCTCTTCGGGCTCAGCTCAACCACCCTCTTAAAGTGGGGGACGGCCGATTCGAAGTTGCCCCGCTCCATCTCGATGAACCCCCTGGCGTCCAGCGCCACGGCGTTATTCGACTCTGCCTCGTTTATCTTCGCGAAGTATTGAAGGCTCTCCTCAAACCGCCCCAGCTCGTAGAGCAACAGCCCGATGTGCCCCCAGGCGGGGGGATTTTCCGGCTCCGCCTCGATCATCAGGAGAAAGAGGTCGAGGGAGCGCTTGTAGAACCCCTTCCTCTCCACAAACTCGTCCGGCAAAATGTCGTTAATCCGCCCGGTCTCTGTCGTCCTCATAATCCGATCAACCGCCTCAAAAAAAACTTGGTGCCTTTCGTACTTAGGAGATTCTATATCGAATCCGCTTTTGTGTCAAAATATTTCTCCCACCTTGTTCGGCCGTGAAGATATAAGATAAAAATCCTTGTAATTAAACCGCTTCGATGTTAAAAAGGCTGTATATCTTTTCAAGGAGCTTTTCGGGGGGGATCTGTGGTAAAGCTCGATTTCAAAAAGCTTGACGGGCTTGTCCCGGCGGTGATTCAGGATCACGAGACGGGAGAGGTCTTGATGCTGGGGTTTATGAGCCCGGAGTCTTGGGAGAGGACGCTGAAGGATGGGGAAATGGTATACTTCAGCCGCACGAGGAACAAGCTCTGGAAGAAGGGGGAGACCTCCGGCCACGTCCAGAGGGTAGTGGAGATATACGTCGACTGCGACGAGGACACGGTTCTCGTCAAGGTGGAGCAGGTGGGAGGAGCGGCATGCCACACGGGGCACCGCTCCTGCTTCTACAGGAGGCTTAAGGGCGGGGAACTGATCGAGGAGGGGGAGCTCGTCTTCAACCCGGACGATGTGTATAAAAAATAGCAGCTCTATGTAGCTTTGGGAGGAGGGATGTCGGGTGAAGGTGAAAGGCTGGTGACCAACATATCGGTAAGGTCCGCTTACAACTCGTTGGCGGAGATCATGGGGGAGAAGGCCGGAAACAGCGTGTTCTGAAATGCGGGCCTCGAAAGTATTATGGGCTCGCCGCCGGAAGAGAAGTTCGACAGGGCGCTCGGATTCCTCTCAACGGCGCTGAACCGCGGCGGGATTGTAACCGGGACGAATGTGGAAAATCAAAATTAGTGAACCATATCACATCAATTGATATAGATATAATATAGTTTTTGATTAAGATCTGAGGATGCAGCCTCACTTTGGAGGTCGAGTCCTCCGGTGAAAAAAATGATATCTTCCTTCCGGCGAAGGCAAGATGGAGGATGGATGTGAAAATAGCGCTCGGCGAGCTTATCTGGTACGGAAACAGGACGGTGGAGATCGAGCTTCCGGACGACTGGGACGTTACGCTCCACCCGATGCGGGGTGCGGACGAGAGGCCGATGACAGTCTCCGAGATAGAGGAGCGGATAAAGAGCCCCATCGGCTCGGCGAGGCTCAAGGATATCGCGGTGGGGAAGGGCAGCGCCGTCGTTATTTTTGATGACATCACCCGTCCCACGAGGGTCTACGAGATCGCGCCTATCGTGATAGGGGAGCTTACCGCCGGCGGTATCGACGAGGAGGAGATCACCTTTGTCTGCGCCCTCGGGAACCACGGTGCCCACACCTCCCACGAGTTCAGGAAGAAGCTGGGCGCCGGGATACTGGAGAGGTTTCGCGTCTTCAACCACAACCCTTACGAGAACTGCGTCTACGTGGGCGAGACGAGGGGAGGGACGAAGCTCATGGTGAACAGGGAGGTGATGGAGGCGGACGTCAGGATAGGCATCGGCTGCGTGACCGCCCACGCCAACGTGGGATTTTCGGGCGGAGGAAAGATACTGCTCCCCGGCGTTACCCACATAGAGAGCGCCGCCCACTACCACATCGAAGTCCACGACACGGCCCCGGAGACGACCGGCTTAGGTAACTTCGACAAAAACGTGATGCGCCTGGAGATCGAGGAGGCGGCCGCGATGGCCCGGCTCGACTTCAAGGTGGACGTTGTGGTGAACGGGAGGGGTGAGACCACGGCCCTTTTCGCCGGTGATTTCCTTGAAGAGCACGCCGAGGCGGTGAGGTTAGCCAAGGAGGTCTACGCCCTCGATCCCGCTCCCGAGGGAATGGACGTTGTCATCGCCAACGCCTTTGCCAAGGCGAACGAGATGTTCATCGCCCTGCGCCTGGGGGAGGCGGCCCTCGGGGGGTCGGCCGGGACGGTGGTGGTTATCGCCAACGCCCCGGAAGGACAGGTCCCCCACTACTTCCAGCGGAGCTTCGGCAGGGACTACGGCGGAAGACACTACCCGATAGGTGGGATCGGGGAGAAAACCGACGTCGTTGTCGTTGCGCCATACAGGGACAGAAACTTCGCCGACTGGGTGAGCAACCCGGAGTCAATAACCTGGGCAAGCGACTGGTACGGGGCGCTGGGACACCTCAAGGAAAAGTTCGGCCCCGGGACGAGGGCTGGCGTGATCCCAAACGCGACCATCTCGTATATTAAGCCGTGATCTCTTATTTTTTAGATTGCTTTTTTTACCGATTAGGATATTATTTCTTTAGATGTAAATGTTAAGGCGTGACGGGGTGGGAGGCTGATATCTATCTGGATTTCCAATCAAGTTGGGAATGACAGCATAATCTAACTGGATTCCCGATCAAATCGGGAATGACGGCATATTCTAAAACAAGCTGTCCCGTTTAACTGATTCGATGATAATTAAGGAAGCGTGCTATAATATCAAAACCTTTCGGGGTATAAGTTGCCGTTTTTTAAAAGGAGGTAAATTATGGCAATAAGTAAAAGAACGGGAATGCTTCTTCTGGGTATTCTCCTTATCGTTTTCGGGGCGCTGACGTTTATTTACATGAGGGTCCCAGGGTTGGAGCTTGTGTTGGATGTGTTCTCGATCGTGACGGGCGTGGTGATAATCATCGCCCTCGGGAGGGTCAAGGGGATTGAAGAGATAGGGATGCTTCTTCTCGGTATCTGGCTGATCCTCGGCGGGGTCTTTCAGCTTCTGAACACCAGCTTTCCCGGGCTTAATCAGATCATGCTGATCCTCGCCATCGCCGCCGGTGTCCTGATCCTGATCGCGCTGAACTGGAAGAAGGTGACGAAAAACATCGGCAAGCTCCTCCTGGGTATTTACCTGATCCTCTCCGCCATAGCTTTCATGCCCGGCCTGGGTGTCGGCGGAATCGTGGCGCCGGCCCTGGCTATTGTGGCGGGCATCTTCATCCTGATCGAGCGTTAGTAAAACGTCCTGCTTTAATAATCCCATTCCTCCGGGTCGGCGGACGTCGGCCCGGAGGGCAAATTTCTTTAACCTTAAAGTCGGTTGAAGTCGATGGATATCCACGAGATATTTTCAAAGATAAGGTCGCCGGAGACGTATGGCGAAAGGTCTATCTTTGTCGCCCTGGGGATTTATTCTATTTCCAAAGCGTTGCTGTCGTTGATAAACTTTACCGGCTTCAGATCGATATTTTTCTTCCTGCATTACTCGACGGCTTTATTCGGCATTGTCGTCGGCCTTGTCGCAGTTGTCAGGTTCGGAAGGAAGATCAAGGGCGATTTCTTGAGACTGGGCCTTTTCGTATTGGGTCTCTGGCTTATCGTCGAAGGTCTGACGAGCCTTTTCCCCCCGGCGGAGATAATATATTTTCTGAAAATGGCCCTCTCGCTCGGCGCCGGAATATTCATCATGATCGGCGCTTTGAACAGGGATATGGTAAGGCGGGTGGCGGGACTGTTTCTCCTGGGGTTTTATCTGTTCTTCAATGCGACTAATATAATCATCAACATCTTCTACGCTTGGGATAAGAATGTTCAGATATTTATAGGTTTTGCATTTGCAACCCTCCTTTTTGCGGCGGGCCTTCTGTTGATGCTGGGACTGCCGAGTGGTGGTGTATTGAAAGGAAATATCAACAAGGATGCTCCCCGCATCGAGTAGCCCCTCATTTCTATTATAAAGGGGAAAAGCTGATCTTCAGCCGTCTCTTTGTACCTTCCGTTGCGGCGAAACGCCCGTCCGCCCTGTGTCCTACGATCCAGATAATCTCGTCGCCGGATAGCAGGATAGGGACAGAGTCCCTCTCGCTTCTGGGAATTTTTATGTCGATGAAGAACTCCTTCACCTTCTTCGAGCCCTTCATGCCGGCCGGGTGAAACCGGTCCCCGTCTCTCCTCGTTCTGAGGACAAGGGGGTTTTTCAGCCTGTCCATGTCGAAGACAGCGGAGTTTTTATCATCGCCGATGCCTATCTCGGCGTCGTTTTTGATTGCCGAGACTATTTCGAGGTTGAACTGCGGTATCTCAACCATCCCCGGTATCTCGATCCGGTAGACGGCGTCCGTCTTCTCGGCTACCCTCCCGGCCTTCACGACCGAGAGCGTGTCGTAGCTCCTTGTTGCCGTCAGCCCGCAGGGGAGGTCTACGGATCTCTCCCCCCTCGAAATCCCCCGGATGAGGTCGAGGACGACCTCGATGTGGCACCTCGTAAGGCGAAGGGGTTTCTCAATATTCCCGGCGTTCCTGAAGATAAGCTCCTTTACCGCCTCCCCCTTGAGCCAGCAGGGAAGGGCACTTAAGGCGTCGACCGGAAGGGAGCTTCCTTTAAGGTTTTTCTCCATGAAGGTCTTAACCTCCGCCCTTACAGCCTCGAAGAGGCGCCGGTACTCCGCCGCCGTCTCCGCGAGGTTCTCCTCGACGCTCGGGTTTATTTCCTTAAGCCTCGGGATTAGCTCGTTTCTGATGATATTTCTCATGTACTTGTTTTCGAGGTTCGAGGAGTCGGTTACGTAATCGACACCGATTTCTTCCAGGAACTCCTCGGCATCCCCCCTCGACGTTGTGATAAGCGGCCTTATGTAGAAGCCGTTTACCGGCGGGATGCCGGAGAGCCCCTCCAACCCCGCGCCGACGATAAGGCGCATCAGGTAGGTCTCCCCGTTGTCGGTCTTCGTGTGTCCCGTGGCGACCTTCGCCCCGCCGTACCTCTCGACAATCTCCCTGAAAAAGGCGTCGCGCACCTCCCGCCCCGCCTCCTGGACGCTCAACCGTTTCTCTTTAGCGTACCCCTTTACGTCCGCCTCCTTCAGGTGAAATTCGAGGCCGAGGCCTTCCGCAAGTCCATTCGTGTGGTTTTGGTCCCTCTTCGCCTCCTCACCCCTGAGACCGTGGTTTACGTGGGCCACCGAGATCGTCATGTCGTATCTATTTATTAGATGATGGAGGGCATGGAGGAGCGCTACGGAGTCCGCCCCGCCCGATACGGCACATACGACCCGGTCGCCCGGATCGATCATCCGGTACGTCTCAATTGTGTCTGACACCTTCTCTAAAAACAGCTCCTTCATACAATCGACTATACCACAAATTCGGGGCTTAAAAAACAGCCATATCCCGGAAAAAAGCCGGTTTATTTCCAAAAGAGCCTTTAAAAATAAAAAAGGTTTTAGTAACAAGTTTATTGTGGAAAGATGCAAAAAAATAGCGTATAATTGAGCTTCTTTTTATAATATCCTTATAAAAAAATGATTGAGCGCTACACCCGGCCCGAGATGGGGGTCATCTGGGAGCCGAAGAGGAAATTCGAGACGTGGCTTCAGATCGAGATCGCGGCGTGCGAGGCCCATGCCGAGATGGGGAAAATCCCCGCCGAAGACCTCAATGCCATCAAGGAGAAGGCGAAGTTCGACATCGAGGGGATAGACAAAATCGAGGAGGTCACCAAGCACGACGTCATCGCCTTTCTCACCAACGTTGCCGAGTACGTGGGGCCGTCATCCCGGTTCATCCACATGGGCCTCACGTCATCCGACATCCTGGACACCTCCCTCGCCCTGCTGTTAAAAGAGGCCTCCGACATACTGATCGGCGATATCGACAGGCTCCTCGATGTTCTCAAGAGGAGGGCCTTCGAGTTCAAGGAGACCGTCACCATCGGCCGCTCCCACGGGATACACGCGGAGCCGATGAGCTTCGGCCACAAGCTGGCGGTCTGGTACGACGAGATGAGGCGAAACAGGGAGAGGATGATCGACGCAAGGGAGACGGTGAGCTGCGGCAAGCTCTCGGGGGTTGTGGGGACGTTTGCCAACATCGAGCCGGAGTTGGAGGAGAGGGTGATGGAAAAGCTGGGGCTTACGCCCGCCCCCGCCTCGACGCAGGTCGTCCAGCGGGACAGGCACGCCCAGTTCTTCACGACGCTTGGCGTCATCGCCTCGTCGGTGGAGAAGTTCGCGATCGAGATCAGGCACCTCCAGAGGACCGAGGTACTGGAGGCGATGGAATATTTTTCTCCGGGGCAGAAGGGTTCGTCTGCGATGCCCCACAAGAGAAACCCGATCCTGACCGAGAACGTTACGGGTCTCGCGAGGCTCGTCAGGTCAAACAGCCTGGCGGCGATGGAGAACGTCCCCCTCTGGCATGAGCGGGACATCAGCCACTCCTCGGTGGAGCGGGTCATCGCCCCGGACTCCACGATCCTGCTTGACTTCATGCTGGCGAGGATAACCGGCGTGATCGACAAGCTCGTGGTCTTCCCGGATAGGATGAGGGAAAACCTCGAATCCACCGGCGGTCTCGTCTATTCCCAGAGACTGCTGTTGAAGCTGGTCGAATCCGGCATGACGAGGGAGGAGGCCTACGAGGTCGTCCAGGGGCTTGCCAGGCGCGCCTGGGATGGGGAGGGGAGGTTCATCGATCTGGTCAACGTAGACAAGAAGATAACAGAGCACCTTAAACCGAAGGATCTCGACGACGTGTTCGACCCGGGCTTTTATTTAAGGCACACGGACTTTATATTCAAGCGGGTCTTTTCTTGAAAAACGGCAAGGCCTTATAAAGAACCGAACTTCCAATCGAAGGTTTAATACTATGGACAAATTTCGCGAGGAATGCGGGGTATTCGGAATCTACGGGAAGGAGGAGGCGAGCAACCTCTCCTACCTCGGCCTCTACGCCCTCCAGCACAGGGGGCAGGAGAGCGCCGGCATAATCTCCTTCGACCAGGAAAAAAAGCGCTTCTACGTCCACAGGAGCCTGGGGCTTGTGGCGGATGTCTTCGACGAGGAGACCTTAGCCGAGCTTTCCGGAAGGTCGGCCATCGGCCACGTCCGGTACTCCACCTACGGCGGGTCTTTGGAGAACGCCCAGCCCTTTGTCGTCAACGACAGGCGGGGGGGGCTTGCCATCGCCCACAACGGCAACCTCGTCAACGCCGGGAGGATCAGAAAGGCGCTGGAGGAAAACGGCTCGATCTTCCAGTCCACGATGGATACCGAGGTGATCGTCCACGTCTTAGCATCCATCAAGGTCGGCTCCCTGGTGGAGCGTCTTACCCTGGCCTTAAACCAGATCAGGGGCTCCTACTCCCTCGTGATCCTTACCGAGGGAAACCTGATCGCCGTCCGCGACCCGCACGGCTTTCGGCCCCTTGTGTTGGGAGAGCTTGAAGGCTCATACGTCGTGGCGTCCGAGACCTGCGCCCTTGACCTCATCGAGGCGAGGTACATAAGGGACGTCGAACCGGGCGAGATCATCATCATAAACGACGACGGCGTCCACTCCCACATGACGCTTCCGAAAAAGGAGCACTCCTTCTGCATATTCGAGTACATCTACTTCGCCCGGCCGGACAGCATCGTCTTCGGCCAGAACGTCTACACGATAAGAAAGCTCCTCGGGGCGAAGCTCGCCCAGGAGGACGACGTTGAGGCAGACCTCGTCCTGCCCGTGCCGGACTCCGGGGTTCCGGCGGCGGTCGGCTATTCCCAGGAGGCGAAGATCCCCTTCGAGTTCGGCCTTATAAGAAACCACTACGTCGGCAGGACGTTCATCGAGCCGTCCGACGGCATCCGCCACTTCGGGGTCAAGATCAAGCTGAACCCGGTGCACCACGAGCTAAAAGGCAAAAAGGTGGTCGTGATCGACGACTCGATCGTCCGCGGCACCACGTCAAAAAAAATCATCGGGATGATAAGGAGCGCGGGAGCCAAGGAGATACACATGCGGATAAGCTCCCCGCCGACGACACACTCCTGCTACTACGGCATAGACACTCCGACGAGGGACGAGCTCATCGCGTCAAATAACAGCGTTGACGAGATCGGCGATTTCATAGGCGTGGACTCGCTGAGGTATCTCTCCATTGACGGGATGATGGAGAGCGTGGACAAAACGGGCATTAAGTTCTGCAACGCCTGTTTTACGGGGAAGTACCCGGTGCTGCGCGACGACACGGACGAGGCGGCGCAGCTGGTGCTGTTCCCGCGGCGGGGCAAGGCTATGGGGGTTATTTAGGGGGGGTTGGGGCTATTTCTTCTTTTTCGGTTCCTTTTCGGTTTCTAAAGTAGGCTTCATTAGATTTTTGCCACTTAATAATTCACCTAATCTTTTATAGATTTCAGTAGATTTCCTTATTGCTCGTGCTGCAGCTGTGGTATACTCACTCATTTCCGCGTAGCTTTTATTATATTCCCTTAGTATTCTTCCCGCATTTATAAGATCTTTATCCAATTTTTCATAGTTTCTATAGTATTCCATTATTTT
>CAZIWT010000107.1:0-13056 GCA_964542895.1 uncultured Thermodesulfobacteriota bacterium | reverse complement strand
GGCCTCCCTCTCCGGCATTGTGATAGAGAAGATGGTGAGGAGAGGTAAGGAGAGGGGTGTCAAGGCCTTGTTGACCCTCAAACGGGGCTCGTTGAGGGTAAGATTGGACAAAGGTTTCGATTCGACCGTGACGGTAAGAACGGAAAACGCCGAAGTAACGATAGAAAAGGGGGATTGTATCATTCAGTATGATGGTTTATCGAATAAGTCCCTTATCGTGGTGAAGGCCCTCTATGATGGGGGGTCGGTTCTGGTGAATACCCCCAAAATATTTAGGAAGGACGTTAAAAAGGACGCTAAGAAGGACGCCATAAGAGATGCCGTCAGCGTTCCCGAGGGTAAGAAGATCGAGATAACCGGCGATGGGGAGGGCTTAGAGGTTAAGGATGTGGGTATTGAGCTCGCCCTATTCGGAATGACCATGAAATTCGTCGATGAAGCGGGTTTTGGGGTGGCCAAGGCAATGCCAAAGAAATTGGGAACGAGGGGAGAAAAGCCGTCTATTAATATTAAGGGTGAGGCGGAGCGCTTCACAAGGAAGTTTGTTGACAATCTTAATGGTGAGAGTGTATCCGGCATAAGGGGGATGGTTTCAAGTCACTACACCGGCAACATCGGGGGATTCGGCAGTAGAACGGCCCTCATAAACGGCCTAAAGGAGCATTTTGAAAGTGGTAAAAGATCAAGGCTCACATATTCTGTGGGAAACGTCGGAACAACGGATGAGTCGGGAGGGGAGATTATCATTGAGGCAAGGATAGGCACAAACGACGTAAAGCTCTGGATCACAAAGGGGGGGAGCTCCTATCTTCTCACTCATGCCGAGGGAAGGTGGTTCTACGATTAGATGGAGATATGAAGGCTCAAGGGGCGGGCCGCAAATATCACTGCCCGCCCCTTTTTATTGTGATTGGAAACTTACCTTGATGTCAACTTACCCCTCGCCGTCTGTCTTTCAAACGCCCAGGCCTCAAAGATCAACAATTGAGGTGTGGGGGGATTCTAATCATGTCTCCCGCCCCGCCCCTTTTTTATTCAGGTCGGGGATGTTTTCGGCGGTTTAATAGCTGTCGCTGTAAATTTTCAAACCACCTCCATTGACGGCGCTGCGATCTGATGAAATCTGATTTCAGAACCGTCCGTAACCATAATATTAAAAATATCCGCCCGAGCCCTACATCTCCACGATCATCGCCGCGCCCTGGCCGCCGCCGATGCACAGGGTGGCGAGTCCTTTCTTCGCGCCCCTCTCCTTCATGGCGTAAAGCAGGGTGGTAAGTATCCTCGCCCCGGAGGCGCCGATCGGGTGGCCAAGCGCTATGGCCCCGCCTTTCACGTTGATTATATCCTTCATTCCCTCCATGCCGAGGTCTTTTATTACCGCCAGGGACTGGGAGGCGAAGGCCTCGTTCGCCTCGATGAGGTCCATGTCCTCGATCTTGAGCCCCGCCTTCTCCAGCGCCTTTCTCGTTGCCGGGATGGGGCCGGTTCCCATGATGGAGGGATCAACGCCCTGGGAGGCGTAAGATATTATCTTCGCCATCGGCGTTATGTTGAGCTCCTTCGCCTTGTCGGCGCTCATCACGATAAGCGCCGCCGCTCCGTCGTTTATGCCGGAGGCGTTTCCGGCCGTCACCGTGCCGTCCTTCTTGAAGGCGGGCTTCAATTTCTTGAGCCCCTCCGCCGTCGAGCCTAAGCGGGGGTGCTCGTCGGTGTCGAAGACCTTCGGGTCGCCCTTCCTCTGGGGGATCTCGACCGGTATGATCTCGTCTTTGAACTTCCCATCCTTTATCGCCTTTTCGGCCCTCAGCTGGCTTTCGAGGCCGAACTCGTCCTGCTCCTCCCTCGTAAGCTTCCACTGCTCGGCAATGTTCTCGGCCGTTATTCCCATGTGGTAGCCGTTGAAGATCTCCCAGAGCCCGTCGTGTATCATTATATCGACAATGTCGCTGTCTCCCATCCGGTAGCCCCAGCGGGCGTTTTTCAGGGCGAAGGGGGCGTCCGTCATGTTTTCCGTGCCCCCGGCGAGGACGATATCGGCGTCCCCAGCCTTGATTACCTGGGCTGCTAAGGATACGGAGCGAAGCCCCGATGCGCAAACCTTGTTTATCGTCATGGACGGGACCTCCTTCGGGATGTCGCTTCCCATCGCAACCTGCCGGGCGACGTTCTGTCCCTGGCCCGCCTGCAGGACGCAGCCGAAGATCACCTCGTCGATATCGGCGGGATTTACCCCCGCCCTTTTAATAGCCTCTTTCGCGGCTATGATCCCGATCTTTACAGCCCCCTGGCCTTTGAGACCGCCCCCGAAAGATCCCACGGGGGTTCGGACGGCCGAGACTATTACAGCGTCTCTCATAACAATCCTCCCTTTTTCTATTCAGCTCCTTGATTCAACATTTTTATTCACTCTAACGAAATATTTTTTTGATTAAATATCAAGGTATTTTAATTAAGTCAAACTAAAAATCCAAAAAAATCTATTCACCGGGGTTGTCCCATTCTTCCCAATAATAAAATGAGGGGAGGTGCACCCCCCCTCATTTGACTTTAAATAGATGAATCAGCTTTCATCCACCGTTTCTATAGACCCACGACCCCCTTAAAAATGAAAGCCCGTTTGATAGATTGACCGGTTGATCGAAGCGATGTGACCTATTATTTGAGCCCCAGGTGTCTCGAAATCACGATCCTCTGGACCTCGCTCGTCCCCTCACCGATCTCAAGGAGCTTCTGGTCCCTGAAGAACCTCTCGACCGGGTACTCCTTCATCAGCCCGTATCCGCCGTGAATCTGGACCGCCTCGGTGGCAACCCTTCTCATGACCTCGCTGCAGTAGAGCTTTGCCATCGCGGCGAGCTTGCTGAAGTCCTTTCCCTCCTCTCTCATCCAGCATGCCTTGTAGAGCATGTTCCTCGCGGCCTCGATTTCCATCGCCATATCGGCAAGCTTGAAGGCGTTGATCTGGAACTTCCCTATAGGCTGGCCGAACTGCTCCCTCTCCTTTGCGTACTTGAGGGCCTCCTCGAAGGCGCCCTGAGCGCCCCCCAGGCCCATCGCTCCGATGGAGAGCCTCCCTCCATCAAGCGTCGAGAGCATCTGCCTGAATCCTTCCCCCTTGTTCCCCAGCAGGTTCTCCCTTGGAACTGTGACGTCATCGAAGTAGAGCTCTCCGGTGTCGGACGCCCTCCACATCATCTTCTTGTTCATCTTGACCTTTTTGAAGCCGGGCGTGTCCGAGGGAACGAGGATGCAGGAGATTTCCTTTTTGCCGTGGGGCGTGGTCCCGGTAACGGTCTGGACAATGGTCACGCCGGCCATCTCGGACGCGGAGTTCGTTATGAATATCTTGGAGCCGTTGATGACCCAGTCGCCGTTTTTCAAAACCGCGCTGGTCTTCGACGCCCCGGCGTCCGAGCCGGCGTTCGGCTCGGTCAGCCCGAACGAGGCCAGGATCTCGCCGCCGCAGAGTTGCGGGAGCCACTCCTTCTTTTGCTTTTCACTACCGAAGTAGTATATGGGGCCTATCCCGAGGGAGTTTCCCGCGGCCACGGTGGCCGCCTGGGAGGCGTCCACCCGGGCGAGCTCCTCCACGGCTATGATGTAGGAGATATACCCCGCATTGGAGCCGCCGTACTTCTCCGACACAAACATACCGAAAAGCCCCAGCTCCGCCATCTGTCTCGTGATATCGACGGAGAACTCTCCCTTTTCGTCGAGCTCCTCCGCCTTCGGTTTTATCACCTCCTCGGCGAAATCCCTGACGGTGTTTCTGAGGATGTTTTGTTCTTCCGAAAGTTCGTAACTTAGCATGATCTATACTATCTCAAATCTGTTTGCCTGTTTACTATGCCGGCTCATACCACATTAGGAGCATCGGGTGAATCACCGGCTCCGCCGTGTAGACCACCTTTACCGGCATTCCCGTCTTTATTTTCGCCCTGTCGGTTCCCCAGTTTCTCAGCTGGTGTGTGAAGAGGCTGTCCGCCCCGTCCATCTTGACCATGGCGAGTACGTAAGGCGTCTCCACATCCATAAAGCCGGGCACGAACTCGCTCACCGAGAAGCTGACGAGGGTCCCGGTTCCCGGGAGCTCCTTCCACTTGCATATCTCGAGACAATCTGGGCACACCGGCCTGGGGATCGCCCAGACGAAGCCGCACTTGGGACACTCGGTTGCGAAAAACTTCTTGTTTTCCAGCTCGATGAAGAACTTGGAATATTTCCCGAGGCAGTGCCTGTAGGTTATCTCCATGTTCCACTCGATCCGCATGATCTCGCGAAAGTCATTCCACGGGTCCTGATCCTCTCTATGGATCGGATCCCAGTGGAGCTTAGGTCCCACCGGATCGTCCGCCGTGAAGACCTGAAGCTTTGTTTTTACCATCCCCCTGTCCTTCGGATCCAGGTCTTTTACCTTAGGGAGCTTCGGGTACAGCGTCTTTTCCGGATCTTGAAAAACGTTCTTTGCCATCTTTATATCTCCTCTCTTTTAGTCGACACGACGGAATATGTTGACGGCCACGAAGGTTCCCGTGCCGCCGTGGGAGTCCATCCCCCCCTGGCCGTTAATAATCTCGACCTGTCTCTGTGGATGGGCCTCTTCTCTCAACTGGGTGAGTATCTCTATTCCCTGGTTGATCCCGGTGGCGCCCACCGGGTGTCCCATGCCGATCAGTCCGCCGGATGTGTTTACCGGAAGCTCGCCGCCGAGATCGAAGTAGCCCTCCTCGTAGAGCTTTCCGCTCTGCCCGTGTCCGCAGAGCTTAAGGTCCTCGCAGCTTACGAGCTCGACGCCGGAGTAGGCGTCGTGGACCTCGAAACAGTCGAGCTCCCTGGCCGGATTCTTGATGCCGGCCATCCTGTAGGCCTGCTCGGAGGCGACCTTCTTCGCCCTGAAGTGGGTGATGCCGGGATACGGAAAGGGCCTGTCGGCGAGACGCATGAAGTCAGTCCCGGAGCCGGTGCCCACCATCTCGATCCTCGGCTTCCTGTACCACGATGTGGAATGCGTCTTCGCCCACTCCTCCGTGGCGAATATAAGACACGACGCCCCATCCGAGAGGAGACAGTTGTCCAGAATCTTATAGGGAGAAGTAATAAGGGGCGAGTTCATCACGTCGTCCACCGTGATCTTCATGGGGCTCTGGCCGTACTCGTTGTATATGGCGTTTCTGTGGTTCTTGACGCTGGCGAGCGCAAACTGCTCCTCCTTGGTGCCGTACTTCTCCATGTGGGCGAGCATCATCAGCGCGTAGTATGCGATGTAAAAGCCCGCCACCTGAACCTCCCAGTCGGTGTCGGACGCCAATGCGATGAACTGCTGGGCCACGTCCGACGGGACGTGGCGCCCCATGTTCTCCGATCCGTAGACGATCATCGAGTCGCAGAGGCCCGCCTTGATGTAGGCGTAGGCGTTTCTGATGGCGAGACCCCCGGTGCCGCCGCCCCCCTCGACCCTGAGGTTCGGCTTTGGGCACATGCCGATGGAGTCGTGAAAGATCGCCCCCTGCTTCAACTGCTTGTCGAAGTGGTCGGAGAAATAGCTCGTGGTGGCGTGCTCGATGTCGGCCATCTCCACGCCCGCGTCCTTGACGGCCTCCATAGCCGCCTCGACGATCCAGTCGCGGATATTGCCGTCCTGGCGCTCGGCGGCCATCTTGGAGATACCGCCTCCCAGAACGAAAACCCTTCTGTCGCTCATAGATATCCTCCTGTAATGTTATTTTTTCTGATTATCTAATTTTTTAACCGCACTGTTTTTCTCTCATTTCAAAAAACGGGCGAACAAACAAAGTTGGCTATAATAAGTCGGTCAATTTCCCGCCGATCCCGAAATGAATGAAAAGCCGTTTTCGGATCCAACTCATGTCCCCGTGGGAAATGAGTCTCCGCCCGTAAAACAGTCTCCAAGTTAATTATATACTTTGGTTATAAGAACTCAATATCCTTTTATCCTTCCTTGTCCCTGTCCCGTCTTTGGGACCGTCCGGCCGACATTTATGGTTATGCCCTGGGCCTTACGTTTCCCCTTATCCACTCGACTATCTTATCCGTATCGTCCCCGGGGGTGAATATCTCGCCCACGCCGATCTCCTTCAGCTTCGCGATATCTTCATCCGGGATTATCCCGCCGCCGAAGATGGTGATGTCTCCGGCGCCCTCCTCCTTCAATAGCCTGATCACCTCGGAGAAGAGGTGGTTGTGGGCGCCCGACAGGATCGAGAGCCCCACGCCGTCCACGTCCTCCTGAACGGCGGCGGATACGATCATCTCCGGCGTCTGGTGGAGGCCGGTGTAGATCACCTCCATACCGGCGTCACGAAGGGCCCTGGCGACGACCTTGACGCCCCGATCGTGGCCGTCAAGCCCCGGCTTCCCTATCAATATCCTGAGTTTCCTGTCGCTTCTCAATTACATGACCTCCCAATAAAAAACGGCGGATTTTCCTCCACCGTTTATATATAACCCGGATCTTTGTACTCCCCGAAGACCTCCTTTAGGGTGTCGGTCATCTCCTGAAGGGTGGCGTAGGCCCTGACCGATTCGAGGATGTGGGGCATGATGTTTTCCGTCCCCTCGGCGGCCTTCTTGAGCTTCGCAAGCTCCTCCTTAACCTTTGCGTTTTCCCGCCTCTTCAGGACCTCGTCAAGGCGCTCTTTCTGCTCCCTCTCCACAGACTCGTCTATAATGAGGGTGTCTATCTCGCTCTCCTCCTCCATGACGTATTTGTTGACGCCCACCATCACCTTCTCATTGTTCTCCAGCTGCCTCTGGTAGTGATATGCGGCGTCCGCTATCTCCCGCTGGGGGAAGCCGTTCTCTATGGCGGCGATTATTCCGCCCATCTCGTCGATTTCATTGATATATTCAAAGGCCTGCTCTTCCATCCTGTTTGTCAGCGCCTCGACGAAGTATGATCCGCCGAGGGGATCGGTCGTGTTGGCGACGCCGCTCTCGTCCGCTATTATCTGCTGAGTCCTCAGGGCTATGGTAACCGCCTCCTCGGTTGGCAGAGACAGCGTCTCGTCCAAGGAATTTGTGTGGAGCGACTGGGTCCCCCCCATGACCGCCGCCAGGGCCTGAATCGTTGTCCTGATGACGTTGTTCATCGGCTGCTGGGCGGCCAGCGAGCACCCGGCTGTCTGGGTGTGGAAGCGCAGCATCATAGACCTCGGGTCCTTGGGATCGAAGCGCTCCTTCATGATCTTCGCCCACATCCTCCTGGCCGCCCTGAACTTGGCCACCTCCTCGAAGAAGTCGTTGTGGGAGTTGAAGAAGTAGGAGAGCCTTGGGGCGAACTCGTCGACGGTTAGCCCCGCCTCGATAGCGGCGTTGACGTAGCCTATGCCGTCGGCCAGCGTGAAGGCCAGCTCCTGGACGGCGGTGGAGCCCGCCTCCCGGATGTGGTAGCCGGAGATGGATATCGTGTTCCAGCGGGGCACCTTGTCCTTGGCGAAGGCCAAAAGATCGGTGATGATCCTCATCGACTCCCTGGGCGGGAATATCCAAGACTTCTGGGCGATATATTCTTTTAGAATATCGTTCTGGATCGTTCCCCCGATCTTGCTTGATGAAATCCCCTGCTTTTCCGCCACGGCGATGTACATGCAAAGGAGTATGGAGGCGGGGGCGTTGGTGGTCATCGATGTTGTGACCTTGTCCAGCGGGATGCCGTCAAAGAGGTCCTCCATGTCGGCCAAGGTATCTATCGCAACGCCACACTTTCCCACCTCCCCCATGGAGCGGGTGTCGTAGGAGCATATACCCATGATTGTGGGCATATGAAAGGCGACGGAAAGCCCCGTCGTTCCGTGGGAGAGGAGGTATTTGTACCGCTCGTTCGTCTCCTTTGCCGTGGAGAAGCCGGCGAACTGGCGCATCGTCCAGAGGCGCCCCCGGTACATCGTAGGGTAGACCCCTCTCGTGAAGGGGTACTCCCCCGGAAAGCCGAGGTCCCTGATATAGTCGAAGTCGGGGAGGTCCCAAGGACCGTAGAGCCGATCTATCTCGGCGTCGCTGACCGTAGTGAACCTTTCGGGCCTTTCGGGATTTTTCTGAGCGAACTTCTTCAGGGTCTCCTCTTCCCAGCGGGCCTTTTCCCGGGCGACTACACTGGGCTCGCCCTTCTCCTTGTCTTCCTTTTTATTTACCGCCATAATGTCCTCCCGACCAACAGAAGGTGTTATTTATTTGATACCGTTATTATATACCGCTATTTCACAACACTGCCATATTTATATTATGTTATATCGTGTGCCGTCCACCGGCCGTTCTCTGTAATCGAGTCCCAACCCTCCCCCTGTTATCATTCCCGACCCCGGGCTTACCTCTCTATCCCCACCCTCGCCTCGATCCCGGCGTTGTAGGGGTGTTTTACCTCGACCATCTCTGTTACAAGGTCAGCCCTCTCGATTATCTCCTTCGGGGCGTATCTCCCGGTAAGGATAAGCTCCACCTCCGGGGGCTTTTTATCGATGATCTCCAGTACATCATCGAGCTTTATCAGGCCGAAGTCGAGGGCGACGTTTATCTCGTCGAGGATTACGAGGTCGTATTTGCCGCCCGTTATCAGCTCTCTCGCGAGCTTCAGTGCCTCTTCCGCCATCTCTATGTCGACCCGGGCGGGGTTTTTCTTGTCGACGAAGTCGGGCCTTCCCATCTGCTTTATGGTGATCGTCTCCGAGAGCTTTTCGGCCGCCCCAAGCTCGCCGTAGTAGATCTCCCCCTTCATAAATTGTATTATGTAGGTCTTCAGGCCGTGGCCGCTCGCCCGAAAGGCGAGGCCCAGCGCCGCCGTTGTCTTTCCCTTTCCGTTTCCGGTGTAGACCTGAACGAGTCCTTGCCTTGCCTTTTTCATTCCCCTTCCTTTTCGAGCTTCTCGCGCATTCTCTGCTGGAATTCCTCGACCTCTGTTTTCAAGAGCTTCAATTCTTCTATCCTGTGATCGATCTCCCTTGAGTGGTAGTCGAAAAGCTCGATGATACGGGGAAACACCTTGGAGTTCTTCCTGTGAATCTGGTAGATGGCGTTGAGCTCCTGCATCTCGGCAAGCGTCAGACCCAAGAGCTTGAGCTTCTTGATGAACCTCAGCCGCCTGAAGTCGCTCTCGGAGTAGACCCTCTTTCCCCCCTCCTTCCTCTTGACCTGATCCATGAGGCCGATCTCCTCGTAGTAGCGGATGGTCCTGGGGGAGATGTCGAGCCTCTCGGAAAGCTCGCTTATCGACATGTGGTCGTTCTTCGGTGCTTTGTCGTCGTCTTTTAAAACATCGGCCGCGTATTTTCCGGCCATCAATAAGTCCCCTTTATCTTCGTTTGGTTTTAAAATTGTATCTTACAATAGGGGGCGCTTTGGAAATCGATGGGTTTACGTCAATCACGTCAACCGGTCGCTTTTTCAATACCGCTGTGAAGCCCTCCCCCAAAAAGTGCCCTGCCCCCCCCATCCCGCAGTCAATAATCTTCCCAACCCTTTCCTCCCTTGTGTAGGGATAATTTCCCGGCCCCCCTCTCTGCCACGTTACGTAAACTGGCAAACCATTCTAATAATTATCAGAGAAGGGGGGTGTTGTCAAGAAAAAACTTGATTGACTCTTCAATCAACCTCCTTTTTTGCGGGCGACCGCGGGCTGTTTTTTCGATTTTCTGGCCGGATCGTAGGGATAAAACCCTTTATATTATCCGTCATCGGTGATATGGTATAGGGAGAGGATGGTGTT
Source organism: uncultured Thermodesulfobacteriota bacterium (assembly GCA_964542895.1). Lineage (GTDB taxonomy): Bacteria > Desulfobacterota > Zymogenia > Zymogenales > Zymogenaceae > Zymogenus. Next base: position 3,335 of record CAZIWT010000107.1, on the reverse strand, counting down.
TTCTTTGTCTGATATTTAAAAGGCTGTATATTGTTTATGGATTTCAATTTCGAGCTGATCATCGTTGCCCTGGGCCTTATGCTCATCATCGAGGGAATTCCCTATTTTGCCTTTCCCCATCTCGTAAAGCGGCTTATGGCGGAGGCGTTGAAGCTCCCGGACGGGCTGCTTCGGATATTCGGGTTAATCGCCCTCGTGTTGGGCCTTCTGTTTATATATTTGGGCAGCAGGGTGTTGGGTTAAGGGGCCGGTATCTAATTTGTCATGGTTAACCGACTCCATAAATAGTATACAATCATCTTGACATTGCCTCCTAAATGTGTTCTTATCTATAAGTTTACTGTATTATCGTCGGATTTTTAAGGGTAAAGGATTGGGGGGATGGGGGAGGGGCGTTTTGGAAAGTTATGGCTTTGACTTCTAAGCTTGATTATGTATATGACCTTCCCGAGGGATTGATAGCCCAGGTGCCCGCCGAGACGAGGGGGGCGTCGAGGTTGATGGTTTTGGACAGGCGCGGGGGAGGGAGGGTCGGCCACCATTCGTTTTCGGATATCGGCGGCTTCCTTAAGCCGGGGGACCTCGTTGTAATTAACGACAGCCGGGTCGTGCCGGCGGTCGTTCACGGCCGGAAGGTCAGCGGGGGAAGGGCCAGGCTCTTGTTTCTCGGCGATGGGGGTAACGGCGGGGGAAAGGGTGAGAAGAGTTATCGTGGCTACCGCTGTCTGATCTACGGGAAGAGGGTGAAGGAGGGGACGAAGATCGAGCTTCCGGGCGGGGCCGAGGCGGTTGTGCTGGGGAGGGGGGAGATGGAGGGGGGAGACGGCTTCGGCGGCGGGTACGTGGTATCCCTTGCAGGGGGGGATTGGGAGAACCTCTTTGACTATCTCGAAAGGTGGGGGAGGACGCCCCTTCCGCCGTATATAAAGCGCTCAGGGAACGGATTCGAGGGGATCGAAGAGGTCGAGGGATTCGATCGGGAGCGCTACCAGACGGTATACGCCAGGCCGCCCGGATCGGTGGCGGCGCCCACGGCGGGGCTCCACTTCGACGAGGGGATGATAGATAGATTGGAGGGGGAAGGGGTCGAGTTTGCGAGGGTAACCCTCCACGTGGGTCCGGGGACGTTTCTCCCCATAAGGTCTTTAAGGCTTAAAGATCACGTCATGCACGGGGAGGAATACGAGATAAGCGGCGAGGCGGCGGATGCCGTAAACAGGGCGAGGGGAGAGGGGCGGAGGATCGTGGCCGTCGGCACGACGACGGTGAGGGCTCTCGAGAGCGCCGCGGATGAGAAGGGAAGGGTCAGGGGCGGAAGGGATGTGACGTCGCTCTTCATAGTGCCGGGGCACAGGTTCAGGGTCGTGGACGTTCTATTCACGAATTTTCACCTTCCCCGGTCGACGCTGATCGTTCTGGTCTCCGCCTTTTGCGAGGCACCGGAGGTTTCGGGAAGGGAGATGATCATGGCCGCCTACAGGGAGGCGATAGAGAAACGGTACAGGTTTTACAGCTACGGCGACGCGATGTTGATACTCTAGTGTAGTGGGCAGGACGTTTTTGGATGAGGTGGCGGATATTTTTTTGGGGGGGGTCGGGATGAATATTGGGGAGTGGAATATTTAGTTGAACTATATATAAATATCAGTCGGATTAATATTTAAGACACCTAATCGGGGGTCGAGGGAAACGGGCGATTTTTTTGGGGGGGGGGTAGAGATTGATATATCGGGATGCGGCGAGATACGGCAAGTGGGGCCGATGTTCTCTTACAAGATAACTCATAGGAGCAGCGAGTGCGGCGCCCGTATCGGGGAGATCGAGACGCCCCACGGTGTCGTCAATACGCCGGTCTTTATGCCGGTGGGCACCCAGGCGACGGTCAAGGGGATGAGCCCCGACCGCCTCTCTGATCTGGGGGCCGAGATAGTTCTTTCAAATACGTATCACCTTTACCTGAGGCCCGGACACGAAGTGATAGAACGGCTGGGGGGGCTTCACCGGTTCATGGGCTGGGACGGGCCGATCCTTACCGACAGCGGGGGGTTTCAGGTCTACAGCCTGGGGGAGCTGAGAAAGCTCTCGGAAGAGGGGGTGAAGTTCCAGTCCCACCTCGACGGTTCGACCCACGTCCTCACCCCAGAGGGGGCGGTCTCGATACAGGAGTCGCTGGGGGCGGACATTATAATGTGTCTCGACGAGTGCACTTCATACCCCTCCTCCTACGAGGACACTAAGAGGTCGATGGAGTTGACGCTGAGGTGGGCCGAGAGGTCAAAGGGTGCGAAGGGCGGCAATAATGACAGACAGGCGCTTTTCGGCATCGTTCAGGGTGGGATGTACGAGGATCTGAGGAGGGAGTCGGTTGCCGGGACCGTTGATATCGGATTTCCCGGATACGCCGTCGGGGGGCTCTCGGTGGGGGAGTCAAAGGGGCTGATGTACGAGATGGCAGAAATAGCCCTGTCGATCTTGCCGGAGGATAAACCCCGATACCTGATGGGTGTGGGCACGCCGGAAGACCTCGTAAATCTGTCGGGGATGGGCGCGGATATGTTCGACTGCGTGATGCCCACGAGAAACGCCAGGAACGGCACCCTCTTTACGTCGAAGGGAAAGGTGATAATAAAGAATGAAAAATACAAGGATGACGGTGTCCCGGTGGACGACGACTGCACGTGTTACACGTGCAGGAATTTCTCCCGGGCGTACCTCAGGCATCTTTTCATGGCGGGGGAGATACTCTCGTCGATATTGAACACCCTGCATAACCTCCACTTCTACTTCTCCGTTATAAGGGGAATCAGGGAGGCGATTGTCGGGGACAGGTTTTTGTCCTTTAAGGAAGACTTTTTTAACAAAATTGAGGGAGATTTGTAAATGGTACCCTTGGAAATTATTTTCGCCCTGTCACAACCGGAGGGAGGACAAGGCAACAGCCTCTACTCGCTGGCTCCGATAGTACTCATCATTGTTATCTTCTATTTCCTCCTGATCAGGCCGCAGCAGAAGCGCCAGAAGGAGCATCAGGGCATGATAAACGAGCTGAAAAAGGGGGACAACGTTATTACCGCGGGGGGAATCCACGGAACCGTTACCGGGGTTGCGGATAACGTCGCCACGGTCGAGATAGCCAACAACACCAGGATAAAGGTTACGAAGTCGTCTATCGCGGCGGTGAAGAAGGAAGGGCAGCCCATAAGCTCGTAAGCTGGTTTCGGCGGCGGTGTCGCTCCGGGTACGGTTATACAGAGGGCTGTTTTATTCTCTCTCCCCCTGCATCCAAGTTGTTGCTTGGTATATAGGAAGCAGCGGGAGAAGTTGAACCTCTTCAG
>CAZIWT010000106.1:0-13260 GCA_964542895.1 uncultured Thermodesulfobacteriota bacterium | reverse complement strand
ATACACTAAAAATACCATACAAATAATAACAGTTTTAATCAAACAAATATAGGCGTGATTGTTGATTGATCAGTTTGTATGTAAACGGGCTCAACCGTTCTCTTCGCACAAATTTATTTTAATTACCTGACATCAATTTAATCCCTCTGTGCCTCTCCACCCCCTCGATCTTCGAGAACTCGCCCAGGAGCCGGGTCAGGGCGGGATCCTTTTCCTTCAATATCCCGGTCCTGCCGATAATGCACCCCACAGAGACGAAGAGCTCCTCCACTATCTTTAACTTGTTCTTCTTCAATGTCGTTCCGGTCTCGGTGTTCTCGATGATCATGTCCGCGTCCTCCGGCAGTAGCGCCTCTGTGGCGCCGTAGGTGGGGATAACCCGGTAGTTCTCGATCCGGTTCTTCATGGCGAAGTGATCGGCGATGTTGATATATTCGGAGGCGAGCCTGAAAAACAGCCTCGGGAAGTAGCCGTCAGTTATCAGCCCCTTTACCTGTTCGAGGTTATCCGCCGGAACCTCTTCCCTCACCACCGCCACCACCCTGACGCGTCCCACGCCCAGGTCGAGGATCCCCTCTACCGGGCTCTTCGGGAATTTCGCCTTGTGGTCGAAGAGCCAGTCCACCCCGGTAAAGGCTATATCGAAGTTTCCCACCGCAACCTGTGTCGGCATATCCTGGGGCCTGATGACGGTGACGGATATCCCGCCGATGTCTATCTCCGGTCTCGTTTCGGGCGCCCCCGGGTCGTAGCCACTAAGACCGATCCCGGTCTTCTCGAAGAGGCCGATTACGTGTTTCTGTTGGTGGCCGTCGGGGAGCGCCAGGCGTATCACGATACCCCCTTGAATAGATCGAGGATGAAGCTCAGGTCCTTCGTCTCGAAGGATTTCCTGTGGGCGATGACGGTCCCCTCCGACTCCCCGATCTTCGATATAGGGGCGAGCCCCATCTTTTCGATCTCGACATCGGCCCCCTCGGACCTCACCCGGACAACGGCGAGGTCGGCGCCCTCCGGGATGTAGGATGTCGCCCTTCCCCAGACCGGGAGGACCCTGTAGCGGGGAAGGGCATTGTCTCTCGCAAAGCGGTCCGCGATGTTGGGATACTCGGAGACGATCTTGACGGAGGCCCTATCCGACCTCTTCCTTATCGACTCGATACTCTCTCCCGGGGCCGCGACGGCGTAAATCGAGTCGCTGGCAAGGCCGAGTCCCATCACCTTGACTACGGCGATCTTCCTGTATTTTGAGGTAAGCTCGTCTATCCAGTCGTCGCCAGCTATCCCTACGTCGTAGTTGCCCACGGCCACCTGAATCGGGATATCCTTTTCGGAGAAGACCTTTACGAAGATCCCCTCGGGGTTTTCGGCCACGAGCCTGTAGACCCGCGAGGACTCGTCGTAGCCGGGGACTATAAATCCCGCCTCCTTCATGAGCGCTGAGAGGTCCCCCATCAGCCCCCCCTTCGGAAGCGCCACCTTTATCCCGCTATCTTCCCGAGATGATTTTCGCGAGCCCTTCGCCATCCTTTATCTTTCTCCTCTTAATTTTCCTTACCTCACCCCCATCGGCGTCGGTTACCGAGACGCCCTTTTTGTCGAAGGCGACCGTCCACCTGAAGTCCTCCCTGTTTTGGCCAACGCCCTCTATCTCGGCGACGAAGCCGGAGTCCCTCAGGCCCGAGACGAGGACCCTGGCGTATCCGAGGTCCTTTCCGGGCTTTACCAGGACCGCCTTTCCCGACAGGGCCTTGACGAACTCGGGGGCGTCGATGATGTTTTCGACCTTCAGCACGAAACCGGAGGCGGTGGCGTTGATTTTTCTGCCGCTCATCAGCCCCACCAGGTTGTCGTATCTCCCCCCGGTTATCAGGAGGTCTTTCCTCTTCGTTCTCATACTGTTGGGATACACCTCCATGACGAGCCCCGTGTAATACTCGAAGTTCAACGGCATGGCGAAACTCGTCTCGAAGGGAAGGCCCGCCTTGTGAAGGGCGTTGACGGAGTCAGCGAAGTCCCTGGTCATATCATTGATCCCCACACCATTGGGGAGATAGGAGGAGATGTTCTTGACAAAGTCGGGGGAGGTGGAGCTCAATCCCAGAAGCCCTATCAGCTTGTCGAGGCCCTTCCGTTTCGCTATCCTCTTGAGCTCCTCGATATCCCTCTCGCGGATCAGGGCCGTGATCTCCTCCTGCTCTTCTCCCGTCAACCCCGAAGCCGCAAGGAACTCCCGAATCAGCGGTGGATAGCCGACCCTGAGGATCGGGGACAAAAACCCCATCTCCTTGGCGACCTCGATCGCCAGGGCCGCCACGTCCGCATCGGACGCGGCCTTGTCGCTCCCGTTCGGCTCGAGCAGCTCCACGCCGCACTGCCAGTGCTCAGACGTTCCGTTCTCGTCGTAGGAAAACATGTTGGCGATGTACATCAGCCGCACCGGGGAAGTGTCGTTGAAGCGCTCTATGAAGAGACGGCTTGCCGGGATAGTCCCGTCCGGCCTCAGAACGACCCTCTCACCGCTCCAGCCGTCCCAGTCCAAAAACGAATAGAGGTTTTCGAGCATGCTCGGGTCGAGCGTTCCCGCCCGGATGAACAAGGACAGAGGCTCGATGGTTGATGTCCTCACCTCCTGGTAGCCGTACCGGATCGCCTGCTCCCGAAAGACGCGCTCTACCTGCCTGAAGCGAATCATGTCTGTGGGGAGGAGATCCCTCCCCCGTTTTTTCTCTTCCATATCCTTATCTATTAATTTAACCTGATATTTATACCATATTCCTACGAAAAGTCAAAATTAAGTTGACATTATTAACGCATACAATATAATATTACAGTTTATGGTGGGTATAGCTCAGCTGGTTAGAGCGCAGGGTTGTGGTCCCTGAGGTCGAGGGTTCGAATCCCTTTACCCACCCCAGCAGGGGACGGCATTGTTTGTTAAACGAATGCCTTAAATATAAAAATGGGTCGAGGGGTTGGGTCAAATTGTTTTGTAGAGGGGCTGGGGCAATTTTAGCGTGGGGGAGGGGATGATGAGGGATTGACGTCAAGATGCGAGAAATATCGAAGTTCCGATATAATGGCGTTTTGGATTATTGATGGGTTTTCAAACTAACTTGAAAGGGGAGGGCTTAAAAAGGCCCTCTTTTTCTTTTTAAAAGCAGCGATGGGGCTTTGGGAATATGGAGATAATAAAGCCGAGGATAATGAAGGGGACCCGGGACTTTCTCCCGGAGGATATGTACGTCAGGGAGAGGGTGATCGAGATAATCACCGACCATTTCAAGAGGTACGGCTTTCAGCCCCTGGCGACACCCGCCATGGAGTTCTACGACGTCCTCACGGGAAAATACGGAGAAGAGGGGGAGGGGCTGATCTTCGACATGGCCTACAAGGGGGGAAAGGAGGTCGCCCTCAAATACGACCTCACGGTTCCCATGTGCCGTGTCATCGCCCAGTACAAAGACAGGATCGCAATGCCGTTTAAGCGCTACCAAATACAGCCGGTCTGGAGGGCGGAGAAGCCCCAGAAGGGGAGACTCAGGGAGTTCTACCAGTGCGACGCCGACATCGTGGGGGTAAAGGAGGTCTCGGCGGACGTTGAGATAATCGCCCTGATAACCGACATCACCGAGGACCTCGGGTTCAAGGGGTGCAGGACGCTCCTGAACCACAGGGGGCTCCTCACCGGCCTGATGGAGCACCTGGGTGTTCCCGAGGACAATATCCCCGAGGCGATAAGGATCCTTGACAAGATCGACAAGATAGGGGTGGAAAAGGTAAAGGGGGAGTTTGCCGAGGCGGGATATGATAGGGGTTTGGTGGACTCGATGTTCGAGCTTACGGAGACGACCACAGATCCCGTGAAAGACCTCACGAGGATCGAGGGGGCGCTAAAGGGCGGCGCCGGTGCGGAGCTGTCCATCGGGGCGGTAGGTGACCTCAAGGAGATATTCCGCCTCTTGGGCGAGATCGGGATTTCCAGCGAAAAGGTGGTCTTCTCCCCCAGGCTCGCCCGGGGCCTCGCTTACTACACCGGGGCGGTCTTCGAGACGGTGGTCGAGGAGCCGAAGATCGGAAGCATCGCCGGCGGCGGCCGCTACGACACATTGATCGGCCTCTTCTCCGGAGTAGACGTGCCGGCCACCGGGATGGCACTGGGGCTGGAGAGGATCATCCAGGTAATCCAGGAGCTTGGGATGATGGACGACTCGAAGGGAGCGGCTGACGTGATGGTCGTCCCCTTCGGCCCGGACGATGTCGGCGCCTCCCTCAAGATGGCCAGGGAGCTGAGAGGGGCGGGGATAACCGCCGACGTCTACACGGCGGAGGCGCGCATGAAGAAGAAGCTCAAATACGCCGACCGCCTGGGCGTCAAGACCGTTCTCATAGTCGCCCCGGATGAGACGGCGAGGGGGATGGTGAGGCTCAAAGATATGGCCTCTGGAGACGAGGTCGAGATCGAGAAGGAAAACGCCGTGGGGGAGATATCGGTGCGCCTTGATGGGATGAAATCTGTTTAACTGGCAATTATATTCGGTAGGCTCCGGTTTTTGGGCTTGACGGGTGTGTGTGGGGGGGGTGGGAGCCGCTAATACTATTTACAATATTTACAGGGGCGCAAAAGAATAGAGGGATAACACAGGCAAAGTCCACTTGTGGATTGCGGATTTCGATAAGGCCGGGTGCCCAGAGCTCCCGGTTTTTTCCTCAAAACGGATGGATGGTAAGTCAGGCAGGGTATCGACCTATATATTTATAGAATCCGCTGAATCAAGGAAGCGCCAAATATTTAGAAACCCCCCATCGAGGCAATCGCTCTCGCCGGTGTCTAAATCGGCTCGAACGCCTTTATCTCTTCAAGAAGCTCCAAGACCTTGAGATACAGCCTGTCCCTCTTCTTCAATATCTCCTCCTCGGTCCTGCCGCCGTAGTCGTACATCCCCCTGGAGCTCTTCGCCCCCAGTTGCCCCTTATTTACCTTCTCATCGATGAACTTGTTCTCAAGGCCGTAAGATTTTATCACGTCGTTTACGAGGTCGAGCCCCGTGAAGTCGAGCGTCTGGGCCACACCGACGACCGGGAGCCTGATCCCCAGGCTCGTCTTGACCGCGAAGTCGATATCCGAAGGCGTAGCAAGATCGTTCTCAAGAAGGTCAAAGACGGCAAGGCCGATGTTGTTTTGGATCTTGTTGACGATAAAGGAGCGCGCGAACTTTTTCATCACGACGGGTCTTTTCCCGAGGCGTTTCATGAGGTTTACCGTTGTGTTGACGGTCTCCTTAGAGGTTTCCGGGCCCGGAACCACTTCCACCAGCGGGATGATGTGGGGCGGCGCAAACCAGTGGGCTATTACGAGACGCTCCGGCCTCCTGACCTTTACGGTAGAGAAGATGTCTATTCCGGAGGTGTTGCTCGAAAGGACGGTGTCTTCGGGCAGAAGCGCGTCCAGCCTTTTAAAGACCTCCTCCTTCACATCCGGCACCTCGGAGACCGCCTCGACGACGAAATCTATGTTTACCGAAGAATCTTTAAGGTCCCTCGTTGTGTGGACGCGGTTCGATATTGCGTCTATCTCGTTCGGGTCGACGTGTCCGAACTCCGCCAGTGTCTCCAGGTTCGATCTTATAAGCCGCTTCGCCTTTGTCAGGGCGTCTTTGTCCCTGTCGGTAAGGGCCACCTCGATTCCGGACTGGGCGAGGACCTGGGCTATCGAATGGCCCATTACGCCGGCGCCGACCACAAGGGCCCGCCTGATATTTACCGATTCCATGACGGATCGCCTCCACCTGCCGAAAGAAATTTAAAGGGATTAAACTCTCCTCCGAGCCGCTCCCAACGTCGCACCCTTATGTCGTCTCCTCAATGTTTATGACGGGATAGGTGTACCCGCCCGGGACTATCTCATTTTCCCGCATGTAGTTCATTATGTGCTGCCCGCAGTTGCTCCCGATGTCGTTTTCTTTAATCTCCCCTATGCTCAAGATTACCTCGTACCCGTGGGCCTTGAGCGCCTCCAGTATCTCGTACCTCTCCTTTCCCGGGACGATGTGGGAGGCTATCTTGTTCCTCTTTGCACTGCAGGTGGGATTTACCGGAGTGACCTTGATGATGAATTTCTTCGGGGAGAAATGGTTGAGCATAATCTCCGGCTCTATCGGCATATCCTCGGCGAGCGCGAAGTTGAGCGTTATCTTCCTGTTGCCCTCCTTGTAAAACCTCTCTCCGTAGCGGGCGATTTTGTAGAAGTCCCAGATTCTCACCGGGATGATTTCTCCCCGCTTTTGTGCATCAGTGGTGTGGATGGAGAACTGAAGCTGGAATCTCCCGTTGTAGACTCGGTTCTTTATATCGATGAGCCTCTCGAAGAATTGGTCCGTTCCGTGAGGGGCGATGGTCGAGACGGAGGGCATCAGCCCCGGGGCGTCGTAGATGTCCGGGAGGGCCTCGAGGACGTCGAGGACGCTCTCGTTGAGCGCCGGCTCCCCCATCCTGGCGAACTGGATCTTGAACTTCTTTACCGGCACACCACCCCTGGGGAAGCGGTTGTGTATCAGAAAGTCTATCTGGGACAGGATATCGTCCTTCGTCAGCTTGCCGTCGTAGTACATCCCCGCGTCACAGAAGGAGCATCCCACCGGGCACCCGAAGAGTGTGGAGACGATGAGCACCCACTTTTCGCTCCTGGGCGTGGGAGGCTGGACCGACTCCACGAACTCTATAAGCTTGTTCCCTGACCTTTTCGGCTCCCTTCCGTTTCCGCCTTCAAGCTCCGCAATGTAGACCATCGCTATGTCTTCGTTTCCCGCCTTTGCAACTATCTTCATCAATAAAACCTCTTTAACTTCCTACTCAACCAATCTACCTGTTAATATTTCCATATATCTCCATTGCAACCCTCACCCCGTCGCCTGCGGAGATCGCCGTTTGTCTGAAAGAGCTATTTATAACATCACCTATCATAAAAAGTCCACCATCTTTTTTTAATGAGTCGATTTTTTTTAGGAGGCCGCTCCCCAGAAAACCTGTGTTCGGCTCCCTTCCGACGGCCGCAATGATGAGGTCAGCCCTAAATTGAGTCTCCTTCCCTGATATATTGTCGACGGCCGAGATTACAAGCCCGCTCCCCCCTTTAACCAATTTGGCCACGCCCCTTACGATGTGGTTCTCGAGGTATCCGATCGAATCGACTCCGGCGCACCTCTCGATCAACAGCGGGAGGCACCTTGTCCTGTCCGACCTGTTCAAGATTAACACATCGTTATTTTGGGAGAGGTTCAGGGCGTAGTCAAAAGCGGCGTCTCCGGCTCCGATGATCACTATCCTCTTATCCGAGGCGTCGTGGATGGGGTACACCTCGGAAAAGAGATACTCTTTTGCCCCCTCCTCGATCTCCACGTCTTCAAGCTTTTTAGGCATTGTCCCGGAGGCGACAACCGCGTATTTCGATTTTGTCATCCCGGCGGCCGTCTCCGTGACGAAGAGGCCGCCGTCGTGCTCAAGGGAGATCACCTCCTCGAAGCGAACCGCAACCCCAACAAGCTCGAGCTGTCTCTCGATGAGCCTTACAAGCTCGATTCCCCTTATTCCCCCCGGAAAGCCGGGGTAGTTTTCCACGAGGTTCGCGTTTCTGAGAAGCCCTCCCACCTCCTCCCTCTCGAAGACAACGGTATTTATCCCGCCTCGATGGAGTTGTACGGCGGCGGCCGCCCCCGCCGGCCCGCACCCAATGATGACGACGTCTACTGCCTCTTTTCTCACATCGCCTCCATAGACCTAATCAGGTCGTCCATAAAGACCGGCACCGCAAAGCCGTGGGAGAGGTTGGTAAGGGTCGAGAGGTGAAAGTCCTCGTTGTAGGCGGCGGTGGCGTCTACGGGGATGATCACCTCAAAGCCCCGAACGAAGGCTGTGCGCGCCGTGGTCTCCACGCAGAGGTGTGTCATGACGCCTGTTACGACAACCTGTGAAATTCCCCTCCCTTTCAAAATATCCTCGAGCTTTGTCCTGTAAAATGCGTCGTACTGCGGTTTCTCGATGACTTCGGCGTAGGGAAGGGCGAGGTCGGCCACGATTTCCGAAAGCTCGTTTTCCCTTCTGATGACGTCCCTCCACCAGACCGCCATCATATTCGCGTTGTCGTCGCTGTTTACGTGGCGCGTGGAGATTACGGCAAGCCCCCTATCGTTAAACAGCGCCGCCAGCCTCGCTATATTCGGGACGACGGCGGGGGCGCTGGGGACGTGGGCGTGGGAGGCCTCATCGAGAAAGAAGCGCTGCATGTCGAGGATCAAAAGCGCCGACGCCTCGGGATTGAATTCCACCCGGGTCTTTTTCTTGAAGCGTTCGATCCTCTCCATAAACTCTCTCGACTTCGCCTCGATCGTCTTAACCGTGAAATATCTCGTTTTCATCCCTGTCGTCTCCCACCCGCTATTTTTATGTTTGCTCGGGCCGCCTCCTTCAAAGGAAGGGCTTTTACCCGCCGAAAACCGGGAACGGTTCGAGTTGAGCTTGGCCTATCTCTTCCTCGCCTCGATGTATACCATCGGCACGGTGAGCTTAAGCCCGCCCTTTTTTTCTGCGATGGCGTTGAGATTTGCCTCGAGGGCCGAAAAAACCTCCTCGGCCTCTCCCGGCGGGATGAATTCCCTCCAGCCGCCCAGGAAGCCGATCCTTATGAGGGAGTGATTGAGGAGGGAACTCCCGTCGATAAAGCGCATTTTAAGTATTTCCCTCTTTACCAAAGCTATGGCAAAGCCGGCGCCCTTCATCATCTTCGTGGTTGCCTTTGCCGTCAGCCTGTGCCCTATGTTCCTTTCGAGGCCCTCCAAGAGCTCGGTTTTCTTCAGCCTTTTCAGCGTTTTCCTGTAGCAGTCGTAGAACTCCCTCATGTTCCCCACCGGATTTGTCGTTAGAACCATTCTCCCCCCCGGCTTCAGAACGCGGTGGGACTCCCCAAGGACCGCCCTCGGGTCTCTAAAGTTATTTATTCCGAGGTTTGAGACGACGAGGTCAAAGGCACCGTCCTTTAGCGGCATCGAGGAGCCGTCTCCCGAAATGACGCCGCAGTTTTGCACGCCCTTTGACCTTATCTTATCGTTTGCTATTTTAATGGCGCCCCTCAAGATGTCGATTCCGAAGACCCTCGACGACTCTCCCAGCCTCTCGGCAAGCTCGATTAAGGGAAAGCCTGTCCAGCACCCGACGTCAAGCACAACAATTCCCTTTCGCATCGGGACGCTTTCGAGGAGCATCAGCCCGAACGGGGATGACCAGAGGGAAAGCTCGTCCAAGGAGGAGACGAGATCGGGGTCCTCTATTTCGAACGTGAATTCGAGGTATCTCTTCATCTAATCGTACACCTCAGCGAAGGCCCTCACCGGAAAAGACGCCCCCCTGACGATCCGTAAGGGCACCGCCGAGAACCTGAAGCCGTCTTTTGGAAGCGAGCCGAGGTTTCTCATGTTTTCTACGATCAGTATCTCTTTTTCGAGGAGTCTCGTGTGGACCGGCCTCGACTTGTCCTCAGTATCGTCGACGTTCAGGAAATCGACCCCGACAAGAGCCGCCTTTGCCGAGATGAGAAGGTCGACGAGCTCCAGGGAGATATGGGGGACCTCCTCGATATATTTCTTCTCGCCCCAGAATTTATCGAGACCGGTCCTGATCAGGACGGCCCTTCCCTTGAGCTCCGATTGGTCGACGTTAAAATGCAGGGAGCGGTCGTTCGGGCCGCCGACCGAGTCTTCCCAATCGAGGACGATCCCATCGAGCCGGGCAACCTTCTCGAGGGGGATTCGGCTCAGGTCGGCGCCGTCCCGGTGGCGGTGAAAGGGACTGTCTATGTAGGTGCCGGCGTTGGTGACCATAGAGATCTTGCCGATATAAAACTCCGCCCTGTCGTCGTAGTTCGGCCGCGACCGCTCGTGGTCGAGGTGGGCGCCGATCTCGATATTCCCGAGCCCCGGGTAGGCCTCCATCCCGTTTGCCAGTGCGTGGTTCAGCTCAATGTACCTGACCATTATAAAATGACTCCAAAATTGACACTTAGTTTTTTTAACATGCCGCCGCCTTGCCATCTAATTTCGGCTATCCCATCGACGAACTCGGTTATCGATTTTGAGGGGGAGCAGTTGAACGTGGGCGTCCCGAAGATCAACAGGTCGTACTTTGTGAGGAGGCCGTAGCCGAAGTCTTGCTTGATAGGATATGCGTCGACGGAGCGCTTTTTCGATAGCAGCTCCCCGAAAACCTCGCCTATCGTCCTCGTGTTTCCGGAGCCTGAATGGTGGATGACCGCTATATTCTTTTTATCCACGTGTTCTCCCAATTATTGCCGGTAGATGGGATCGGCCATTTTAAGGGGATAAGGTATCACTTTTGGCCCGTTTTGTAAAGGGCGCCGTTTGCATACACTGTTTTTCAATATATATCGGAAAATCGAGATGAGGCGATTTTTTGAAAACCGCCTCACTTTTTTCTTGACATCCGCTCGATAAACCCATATAAAATAAACAGACTGGTCGGTACATTTTAATAAATCTCGATTTATCTGTTGTTCGGCGTTTCTATTTGAAGACTCTTTGCTGCTACTCTGCTCGACGGACGATTAGATTGTATCCAAAGCAGATTGGAGTGTACGAAAATGGGAGACATGAAAAAGGGGGAAGCGACTAAAAAGCGCATTGTCCGCTCCGCAACGGTCCTCATCCACAAGAACGGCTACAAGAACACATCGGTGGATGATATTCTGAAGGACTGCGACGTGACGAAGGGGAGCTTCTACTTCCACTTCAGGAACAAGGACGAGGTGGCCAAGGCCGCGGCCGAGCTCTTCTATTCCCACATGAAGAGGAACATGTTGGACGTGATGGACGATGAAGGGCCGGGGGCCGTCGATGCCGTCTCCAGGATGCTTGACATTATAACGGAGAATATGGAGAGGAGCGGGTGCACCGGGGGGTGTCTTTTGGGGAATATGGCGCTTGAGGTTTCCGACTTCAACGAGGAGGTGAGGGAAAAGCTCGCCGTGATCTTTGTAGATTTCAGGGAGAGGCTGAAGGCGGTTGTAGAGAGGGGACAGGCGGCGGGGGAGATCAGGAGAGACAGGGAGGCCGGGGAGCTCGCCAACTTCATAGTCGCCGTGATAGAGGGGGGGCTTCTCCTCGCAAAGGTGATGAAGTATATCGTCCCCTTAAGGGACGCAAAGGAGCAGGCGTTGACTTTTTTGCGTCCCGAATAGTCAGGTAAAAAATTGAAGAAACAGGGTATCAGGAGGTTTTAAATGACGACATCGACATCAACATTAAACGACGTTTACGTGAGGCTCGCGGAGTATCTCGACAAGGCGCCGATAGGGGCGCCCATGAACGATAAGCTTATCGAGATACTGAAGATAATGTACACGCCGGAGGAGGCGGAGCTGGCGGTGAAGCTCCCCATGATGAACGCGGACGTGCCCACGCTGGCCCAGGCCACAGGGGTAGAGGAGGGGAAGCTAAAGGATATGCTGATCAAGATGGCCAAGAAGGGGACCGTCTTCATGAACGAGAAGGGGAAGTTTCGCCTCTTGCCGACCCTCGTGGGGATAACGGAGACCCCCTTCTGGTCGGGCGAAAAGAGGCCGGAGAGCGAGAAGCTCGCCGGGCTCTGGCGGGAGTATATGTACGACGGATTTTTCGAGGAGGCATGCGACAGGGAGACCCCGGTCGTTAGGGTAATCCCCGTCGACGAGTCGCTTACAACAGGGGCCACGGTAACTCCCCACGAAAAGGTCGATGAGCTTATGGACATGCTTGACTATTTCTCTGTGGCCCACTGCCCCTGCCGGCTCATCGCGAGATACACGGGTCAGGAGGACGCCTGCGACCACTCCACGGAGAACTGCTTCCACTTCGGCTCGATGGGTAAATACATGGTCTCCGTGGGAATGGCAAGGGAAATAACGAAGGAGGAGGCAAAAGGGCTGTTAAAGGAGGCGCACGAGGAGGGACTCGTCCACATCGGCGACAACTACGCCGGCAGGCTCTCTGTGATATGCTCCTGCTGCAGCGACTGCTGCGTCTGGATAAGGGCTAGAAAGGAACTGGAATTTACGAGCTTCTCCAACTCCAACTACATTATGCAGGTGGACGAAGAGAAGTGCACCGGCTGCGGCGTTTGCGAGGATCGGTGCCCCATCGACGCAGTTGTAGTTAACGGCGTTTCTGTCGTAAACGCCGAAAAGTGCATGGGGTGCGGCGTCTGTTATCCCACATGTCCCTCGGATGCCATAAGCCTGGTGGAGAGGGAAGAGAGGACCGAGATATTGGGGCAAATGGACTTTTTCCAGGAGCTCCTGAAGAACAAAGGGCTTGCGTGAGGGTTTGATGATACGTTTCTATTCCATATTGATAAGGGGGGCGATGACCCCCTTTTTTTTAGGCATTTCGGGAATTATGGTGATGGAAAGAAATAAGTATCTTTAAAATAATAGTTGAAATCATTTTAATTTCATGATAACTGAATTGTAAAAAAGCAGGGAGGTAAACCATGATTTTTTTAAAGAGTATTTTTACAAAAATATCCATATTTTTGGTTTTTGTATGTGTTGTTTTTTTAGCCCCTAATGCCAATTCATTTACCGATACAACTCCAGAAGATAGACATATCAAATACTTTGATAATATGGCGAGCGGTAATGTAGAAGAAGCTATCAAATGGTTTAATGAAGGTGTTGCCTATGATATGGCAAGATCCACTGTTGATGATGTCCTTAATTACTTATACTTCAAATATAATTACATCGAAAGAATAGATTCAAGCATAGATGGTGCTCTGCGTGATAAAGTTTATAACAGCAATGTACCAAGTTTAGTGTTTGTTTATGACAGCAACTGGGGTAAAGATGAAGTCCAAAAAAGAGCAGCAATTGTCTTAGCTAACCTAGCATATCATTTTGGAAAAGATTTCCCTGGTAAAATAAACTTCTTTGTCTATGATGTTGCAGGAGCTGAGGGTTATAGAGATTATTTACATGTTGGCGGGGAAATTAAAAATGAATTCAAGAAAGGAGGTTTTACTTTTAGAAATAATCCAAATATGTTGATGTATTCTCCTTTTGAGTTAGTTGAAGGAGAAACACCTAGTAGGAATGATGGTAAAATTAAATTAGCGGATGTTATGTTTGATGGTCCTGCAGAAAATAAAGGTATATTATCTAGGTTAGAAGATAATACATTCATATGGATTTACCAACATTGTTTATATAAACCTCAA
>CAZIWT010000105.1:812-13319 GCA_964542895.1 uncultured Thermodesulfobacteriota bacterium | reverse complement strand
GCAGTATGAAGAATTAATGGATTACTGCGAAGTAACGATGGATCGGATGGAAAGGGAATTGCCAGAGGCAAAGTTCGATCTTCACGAAACCCTGAAAGATTACGGGGTATCGAGGAGGGACTTCATCAAGTGGTCATCCGTGATGACCTCGGCATTGATGTTGCCAAAGGCATTCAGCCCGATGGTGGCCCGGGCGGCGGAGGATTTCAGCCGCCTTCCCGTAATATGGCTCCATTTGGCGGAGTGTACCGGATGCAGCGAGGCGTTTTTGAGGAACTCCTACCCGAACGTGGATGACATACTCCTCGAGACCATTTCTCTGGAGTACCACGAGACGGTCATGGCGGCCGCCGGTTATCAGGCGGAGGAGAACCTCCACGAAGCAATGGATACCTTCGACGGCAAGTACATCTGCGTTGTCGAGGGTGCCATCCCTATGGGCATGAAGGGCAAGTTCCTGACGCTGGGACCGAAGGGAAAGACCGGCTACGAGGTAACAAAAGAGGTGACCAAGAGGGCGGCGGCTACGATCTGCATCGGCAGCTGCTCCTCTTACGGGAACGTCCAGGCTGCATCCCCCAACCCGACCAACGCCAAGGGAGTCGGTGACGCATTGGGGATTAGGACGGTAAACATCCCCGGTTGTCCGCCGAACGGCGTCAATTTCACCGGAACGGTGCTTTACTACCTCCTCTTTGGAGCTCTTCCCCCCACCGACGGGCTGGGGAGACCCCTCTGGGCCTACGGGATGAAGATCCACGACAACTGCGAGAGAAGGGCCCACTACGACGCGGGCGAGTTTGTGGAGGAATGGGGAGACGAGGGCGCCATCAAGGGCTGGTGTCTCTACAAGATGGGATGTAAAGGACCTTACACCTACTCCAACTGCCCCAAGCTTCGCTTCAACGACAGAATGTCCTGGCCGGTCATGGCCGGACACGGATGTATGGGCTGTACAGAGCCCGATTTCTGGGATGCCATGGCTCCTCTGGAGAAGCCTATTGCCGACAAGCCGCTCCCCGGCTTTGGAATTGAGTCCAACGTCGACAGAGTCGGCGCAATCGCCACGGGAGTTGCGGCCGTAGGACTTGCCGCCCATGCGGGTGCCTCGGTATGGAGGAAGGGCGGCGAAGAAGAGCCGAAAAAAGGCAAGGCTAAAAAGTAGGCTTCAGGTTAAAAGTAGAAATATAGGAGATAGAATATGTCAAGAATCATTGTAGATCCAATTACAAGGATAGAAGGACATTTGAGAATAGAGGTTGAGGTAGAGGGAAACACCATCAAGGATGCCTGGAGTACTATTACGCTCTGGCGCGGTTTCGAGACCATCTTAAAGGGGAGGGACCCGAGAGATGCGGGGCTCATGACCCAGCGTTTCTGCGGTGTGTGTACATACTCTCATTACGAAGCCTCCACTTTGGCTTGTGAAGATGCCTTCGGTGTAAAGCCTCCGCCAAACGCAAGGCTTATAAGGAACCTTATCAAGGCATCCCAATACATCACCGACCACATAATGCACTTCTATCACCTTCACGGTCTGGACTGGGTGGATATTATAAACGCCCTCTCTGCCGATTCGAGGAAGGCCGTGGAGCTGGCAAAGAGCGTGTGCGGTAAAGGTGTAACGCCCTACAACTGCTCCGAGACGCACTACGATGCGGTTAAGGCGAGGATCGCCAAGTTTGCCGAGTCGGGCCGCCTGGGGCCATTTGCAAACGCATACTGGGGCAACTCCTCTTACAAGCTGTCGCCAGAGGCGAACCTTGTGATCACATCCCATTATCTCGACGCCCTGGCGGTATCGAAGTTGGGCGCACAGATGATGGCGGTCTTCGGCGGGAAGAACCCCCATCCCCAGACCCTGGTGGTCGGGGGTGTTACCTCCGTAATGGACATGCTGGATCCCCAGAGGCTGGGTGAGTATCTCTTCAGGCTGAAGGAGATGCAGAAGTTCGTAGACACCGCATATATTCCGGACGTCCTGATCGCGGGCGCGGCCTACGCCGACGAGGGACTGAAGGGTGTGGGAAGGGGAGTCGGCAACTACCTCGCATACGGGGGATTCCCGCTGGACGACGACTGGACCCAGACCCTCCTTCCGAAGGGGGTCGTGCAGAACCTCGGTATCGAAAACCCGATGGAGCTCGATGAGGAGAAGATAACCGAAGAGGTCGTCCACTCCTGGTATAAGGGAGATGAGGCGCTCCACCCCTACGACGGTAAGACGGAGCCTGATTACACCGGCTTTGATGATTCCGGCCACATCAAGGGCGACGAGAAATACACGTGGTCCAAGGCCCCGAGGTATGACGGCCTGCCCCACGAGGTCGGCCCCCTCGCCCGCTTCGTCATAGGATTCGCCCAGGGCGACGAGAAGATTTCGGAACTTGTGAACTTCACCCTGAATACCACCGGGCTTCCGGCCACGGTCCTCTTCTCCACGCTGGGAAGAACGGCCGCAAGGGCCCTGGAGGCCAAGCTTGTTGCCGACTACACCGAAAACTGGATAAACGAGCTTGTGGCGAACATCAAGAGCGGAGACACCAGGACCTGGACAAGGTGCAAGGTGCCCAAGAAGGGCCGGGGCAGGGGTCTCACCGCCGTCCCGAGGGGGGCGCTGGGCCACTGGGTCAATATCGAGGACAAGGTTATCGCAAACTACCAGGCGATAGTTCCTTCCACCTGGAACGTTTCGCCGAGAGACAAGGCCGAAAAGAGGGGGCCGTACGAGGAGTCCCTCATCGGCACAAGGATGGCGAACGTAAATCAGCCGCTGGAGATATTGAGGACAATCCACTCGTTCGATCCATGTATGGCGTGCGCCGTTCATATCATAGACACGAAGACTAAAGAGATCAAGAAATTTAAGGTGGCTTAAAAGGAGGTAACTGTGGAAAACGTCGTGTCCACAAAGAAGTGGTCAGCAGCCATAAGGGTGAATCACTGGATTATGGTCATCTCGATTGCCGTCCTGATAGCTACCGGCTACTACATCGGAAGACCCTTCAGCGTCTCTGCTGGTGAAACTATGGATAAGTTCCTGATGGGTGAAATACGCTTTCTCCATATATTTTGCGGCATGATTCTCGCCTTCACATTCGTGTGGAGGCTGTACCTGGCATTCTTTTCCAGGTTCCATGCCGACTGGAGAGATTTTCTGGCTTTTCTCGACTTTGAAAACCTCGTAAAACAGATTAAGTTTTACGCCCTCATCTCCAACGAAAAGCCGGAGGAGAAATACGCCTATGCGCCGTTGCAGTCTTTTGCCTATCTTGGGCTTATGGTCATGGTCCTTCTGATTGTTGTTACGGGCCTTATCCTAACCGGATCGGGCTACGGCAAGGGAGTGATAAGCTTTTTCTATTTCTTTGTCAAACCGTTCCAGAACATGTTGGGGCTTGCAACGGTGAAGTTTATTCACCACATCCTGATGTGGTTGTTCATCATCTATCTCATGATACACATATATATGGCGTTCTGGACAGATGTTGTAAAGAAGGATGGGACCATATCTTCGATGATCAACGGGATGATGTTCGAAAAGAAGAAATAGTCTGTCTTATATGAACACAGAATGGTGATGCTCGATGAAAATAGAGGGGGGATATTATTATCCCCCCTTTTCAATAATTTTTTTACAGAATATGAACGACTTCAATCAATCCGATTCCGTAAATATCACAGTGATGGGACTCGGCAACATACTGCTTGCCGACGAGGGATTCGGCGTTCACTTCATCAGGTGGTTCGAAGAGCGCTACCGACTTCCCGACGACGTGCGGCTGGTGGACGGCGGGACCCTCGGCTTCGGGCTTCTGGACATCGTAACGAGCACCAAGCACCTGATCATAATTGATGTTTTGAAGGCGGACGACGATCCCGGCTCCATCTATCGATTCACTAGGCGCGAGATGGAGCTGAACATGCCGGAGCCGACCTCGGCCCACGAGGTGGAGTTCGTGGACGTTCTGATTCAGGCGGAGATTATGGACAGGTGCCCCGAGGTTGTATTTCTCTGCATAGTGCCGAAAGAATACGGCGGCGATATGGAGTTGGAGATGACGCCCCTTATGAGAGAGAAATTTCCGAAGACCGAAGAGCTTCTCCTCAAGGAGCTGTCGAATCTCAAAGTGATTCCAGAAAGTGTAAAGACGGACGATGCATGAGGTTTCACTGATACAGTCACTCATAAAGATTGTGGGGGAGCACTCTTTAACCCACGGCTTTAAAAAGGTCAACACGATAAAGCTCTCCTTCGGTCGGATGAACCACATAGAGCCGAAGGCGCTCGATCTGGCGTTCAAGGTTCAATCGGAGGGGACGGTGGCGTTCGGCGCGACCCTCGAGTACCTGATACTCCCCGTTGTGGTACACTGTTTCAAGTGCAACGAGGATAGCGAGGTTGACAGGTTTGAGTTTACGGAGTGCCCCAAGTGCGGGGCGGACGAGGTGCAGGTCGTCGGTGGGACGGAGGAGCTGAAGCTTCTCGAAATGGATGTGGATTAGGAGAAAAACATGTGTATTGCTTTTCCGGGAAAGATAATCTCGATCGACAAGGACAACTACGCCGTTATCGATATAAGCGGCGTCAGGCGGGACGCCTGTCTCGACCTTCTCGGCGAAGAGGTTAATGTGGGCGATTACGTGATCTGCCACGTCGGCTTCGCCATCGAAAAAGTCGACGAGGAGCTGGCGAAGGAGAAGCTCTCGTTTTTACAAGAGCTGATAGATAATGAAATTTATTGACGAATACAGAGATCCGACCATCGCCAGGGGTCTCGTTTCGGCGATAAAGAGACGCTCCGAGAGGCTGAAGAGCGGGATCACCATTATGGAGGTGTGCGGAACCCACACCCACTCGATAAACAGGTTCGGTATCAAGGACCTCCTGCCGGACAACGTCAGGCTTATCTCCGGCCCCGGCTGTCCGGTCTGCGTTACGTCGATAGAAGATATAGACAGGGCGCTCCTTCTGGCAAAAGAGAAGGATGTGATATTCACCACCTTCGGGGACATGATGAGGGTGCCGGGCACCGGTGGGGCCTCCCTCGAGATGATGAGAAGCGACGGGGCAAATATCGCCGTTGTCTCATCGCCGCTCAACGCGGTCGCCCTCGCCGAGGAGAAGCTGGAAGCGGAGGTTGTGCTGTTGGGGATCGGCTTTGAGACCACGTCGCCCACGGTCGCCGCGGCGGTGATGTCAGCGAGGAAAAAGGGGATCAAAAACTTCTCCGTCTTCTCGGTGCACAAGGTCATCCCCCCCGCCGTCAAGATACTCCTGGACGATCCGAAAATCAACGTGGACGGGTTTCTCTGCCCCGGCCACGTGAGCATCATCCTCGGAACAGGTGCCTACTCTATCATCCCGGAGAAGGGGCGGGCGGCGGTTATCACCGGGTTTGAGCCGCTGGATATCCTTGAGGGGATTCTGATGACGATCGACCAGATGGCCGAGGAGAGGTTCGAAGTTGAAATTCAATACAAGAGGGCGGTGAAGGAGGAGGGAAACCCGAGCGCCAGGGCGGCGATGGATAGCGTCTTTGACAGGGCGGGCGCGGTATGGCGAGGCTTAGGTGAGATACCGGAGAGCGGGCTCGTCTTCAACTCCGAATATAAATCTTTCGACGCCCTTAAGAGGTTCGACCTCCCGGCGATCGACTCAAAAGAGGACGAGAGGTGCTCCTGCGGTGAAATCCTCAAAGGGCTGATGAGCCCCGACCAGTGCCCCCTCTTTAGGAGCGTATGTACCCCGAAGAATCCCGTGGGGCCCTGCATGGTATCGTCGGAGGGGGCATGTAGCGCATTTTACAAATACCGCTGATTTTTATTCATATCAATATTATAATAACCCCGGAACCGATCGATATCTAAAAAGAACTATTAAGCCGTTAAATGAGATTTGCGAGAGCTTCGGTCTTTAATAGAGGAGGCTGGCGACATATTTGATCATCCGTTGGAGAAGGGGATTGTATTTATAATTCTCACTGGATTAACGCCGGACGATTCCAACAGACTGTTTTGACCTTACCATGATAAAGCGTATCAGAGTAAACGTAACGGGGATCGTGCAGGGGGTCGGCTTCAGGCCCTTCGTCTACAACCTCGCCTCCGACCTGGGTCTCGGTGGGTTCGTCCTGAACGACCCGAAGGGGGTTACAGTGGAGATCGAGGGGGATGACGCCGCGATCTCGGCGTTCCTTAAAAGGTTCGAGATAGAGCCGCCCCCTCTGGCAAAGATCGAGAGCGTCAAGACCGATACGCTGACGCCGACTGGGGTTAAAAACGGGAAGTTCGTCATAGTCGAGAGCGAGGACACGGGCGAGAGGAGCGTCCTTATCTCCCCCGATATAGCCACGTGCAAAGACTGCCTCGGTGAGATGAGCGACCCAAAAGACCGAAGATATAAATACCCCTTCATCAACTGCACGAACTGCGGCCCCAGATACACCATAATTAAAGACATCCCCTACGACCGCTCCAGGACGACGATGGCGGTCTTTACGATGTGCCCGAACTGCAGGAAGGAATACGAAGACCCGAAAAACAGGAGGTTTCACGCGGAGCCGACCTGCTGCCCCGTCTGCGGACCGGCGGTGGAGCTCCTCGACCGAAACGGCGATAAAATAGAGTGCGAAGACCCGATCGACCGCGCGGTTCAGCTCCTCTCGGGGGGGAATATCCTCGCCGTCAAGGGGCTGGGGGGATTTCATCTCGCCTGCGACGCCCAAAACGAGGGTGCGGTAAAAGAGCTTCGCAGAAGAAAAGAAAGGGACAAGAAGCCCTTTGCCCTGATGGCAAGAGACATGGCAGCGGTAAGGAGGATAGCGGAAGTCACAGATACGGCCGAAGAGATACTGGTCGGCACGGAGAGGCCGATCCTGCTTATGAAGAAGAGGGAGGACGCCGGCCTCCCGGAGGAGATTGCCCCGAACAGCGACTCCTTCGGCCTGATGCTTCCCTACACGCCGCTCCACCACCTCCTATTCAAGGGACCTCTGGAAATCCTCGTTATGACCAGCGGCAACCAGAAGGACGAGCCGATCGCCTACGGTAACATTGACGCAAAGGACAGGCTGGGGACTCTCTCCGACTTCTTCCTGGTGCACGACAGGGATATCCACATCAGGACCGACGACTCCGTCTCCAGGTTCATCGCCGGCAAAAACAGGTTCATCAGGAGGTCGCGCGGCTACGCCCCGTTTCCGGTGAAGATTCCCGTAGATACATCGGGCGCCGAGATATTGTCCGTGGGGGCGGAGCTGAACAACACCGTGGCGCTCACCCGCAAAGAGAGGGTCTTCTTGAGCCACCACATCGGCGACCTTCAGAACGTACCGGCATACGAGGCCTTCGTTGAGGCGACCGACCATCTTGAGAAGATCCTCGAGGTCAGACCGAAGTACATCGCCCACGACCTCCACCCGGACTATCTCTCCACCCGCTTCGTCAAGGAGTCGGGCCTGATACCGGTTCCGGTCCAGCACCACCACGCCCACATCGCGTCGGTCCTTGCGGAGACCGGATACACCGGCAGGGTGATAGGAGTTTCCTATGACGGCCTGGGACTAGGCACGGACGGCACCCTCTGGGGCGGGGAGTTTCTGATCTCGGATCTCGATGGATTCGAGAGGGTTGGACACATCGCCCCCGTTCCCCAGCCGGGCGG
The DNA here is from genome assembly GCA_964542895.1 of uncultured Thermodesulfobacteriota bacterium. GTDB lineage: Bacteria > Desulfobacterota > Zymogenia > Zymogenales > Zymogenaceae > Zymogenus. Next base: position 5,653 of record CAZIWT010000105.1, on the reverse strand, counting down.
GGACACCGCGGCGAAGCGGCCCGACAGGATGGCCTATGTATATCTATTAAGGGCATTCGGAGACGAGGCGATCTCCCTCTCCCGGGAGCTTCTGCCTTCCCTTAACGAGGGGGAGATCTCCCTGATAACAAACATGATGGAAAAGGGTGTAAACAGCCCCATAACGACCGGTGTGGGGCGCCTCTTCGACGCCGTCTCGGCCCTTCTCAAGATATGCACGGTCAACACATACCACTCCCAGGCGCCGATGGAGCTGGAGGCGACAGCCGAGAGGGCGCCGGACAAGGACGGTCACTACCCCGCCGAGATAGTTACGCTTGAAAACGGCGTCAACATCGTCGAAACGGCCGTTATTATCAAGGGTATCGTCTACGATATGAGGAGGGGGACCGCCGCCCCGGTAATATCGGCCCGCTTTCACAACTCGGCCGCAGAATTTACGCTTGAGATGACGAGGAGAATCAGGGATAAGACATCGATATCGACGGTCGCTCTCTCCGGGGGCGTTTTTATAAACAGGTTCCTGACGGATAGACTCGTGAGGATCTTGAGGGAGGACGGCTTTAACGTCATGATGAACAGCCGGGTTCCCGCCGGGGACGGCGGTATCGCCCTGGGCCACGCGGCCGTCGCCGCGTGGAGGAACAGATAAGCTCTGCGGTCCCCCAAAAAAGAGGGGCCTGACAACGGGCGGATTCGGCCTTCGGCCTTTTTTTGAAATACTATAGGATTTAAATACTTAATAGATTTTTCACCTTTAAAGAGGCGCGAATATGGAGAAGAAGAGAATAGTCCTGGCCCACGGCGGCGGGGGAGTATTAAGTCGGGAGCTCGTCGAGGAGATCATCGTTCCATCGGCAGGGGGCAGCCCTTCGGCCCTGCCTGACGCCGCATCGGTACCCGGGGCGGAAGATTTCTACTTCACCACCGACTCCTTTGTGGTAAAGCCCCTCTTTTTCAACGGGGGGGATATCGGGAGCCTGAGCGTCCACGGCACGGTAAACGACCTTGCCGTGTCGGGGGCGGAGCCGGTCGCCGTATCGTTTTCGCTGATCATAGAGGAGGGATTCGAGATAGACACCTTGAGGCGAATCGTCGAGTCCGCCGGACGGGCGGCCGGGGAGTCTAATGTCTCCATCATCACAGGCGACACGAAGGTGGTGGCGAGAGGGGAGGCGGATCAGCTCTTCGTGAACACCGCCGGAATCGGGATTTGCCGCCACGATATGGGAAACACCGGCATAAAAGAGGGGGACTGTCTCCTTATCAACGGCTCTATAGCTGATCACGGCATAGCGGTGATGAGCAGGAGAAAGGGGATCGATTTCGACACCGAGATTAAGTCTGACAGCGCGCCGGTCTGGCCCTACGTCAAGGCGCTTCTGGACGGGGGAATCGACATCCACGTCATGAGGGACCCGACCCGGGGGGGGATGGCGGCAAGCCTGGTGGAGCTCTCCGGGGATCACGGGGTGACCACGGAGCTTTACGAGGACAGTGTGCCGATAAGGGACGAGGTTCGCGCCGCCTGCGAGATGCTGGGCCTCGATCCCCTCACCGTGGCCAACGAGGGAAAGCTTCTGGTCTACGTCGCCGAGAGTGACGCCGAAAAGGCACTTAAGATATTGAGGAGGACAAAGGGGGGCGAGGGTGCCGAGATTATCGGAAGGGCAGTACAGCGCAGGGCGGTCTCGGTTTTTATAAAGACCAGCTTCGGCGGAGAGAGGGTGGTGGAGATGCCCTACGGCGAGGAGCTTCCCCGAATCTGCTGAGGCCTTAAATCACCATCGATAATATCCCGCTGCCACGTGGCGTCTCTCTTATCTCCTAATCAACGTCTTTCAACATTTCCGATCCTTTATCCACAACGGCAACAAAAGCGATTGCAAATAGGCGTTTGGAAATGGATTTTCAAAGGTCATCGATCCGAGTTCAGGGAGAAAATTGGGGCGCCTTTCATTTTAGAGAGAAAAAGCCTCTCGGATCGGCCGCCTTAAACAGCAAGCTTTTTCATGCCGAACTTCAATCCGGTCGATTTCCGCAAGCCCCTTAAAAAACGTCATCCCGCTCCAGCAGTGAACAGGAAGGGCGGATAGCCTTCCCGGTCGTTATTACTTAAAGATAATAAATCCCCAAAAAAAATCCGCCTTTCCTTCGGGCACGAAATAGCCGAATAGATAGAACGGAATATTATAAAAGGAAGTCTTTGTTAGTCGGAAATGATCTCGAAGTGACCCCGCGGATTAATCCCTTTGATAGGATAATTTTGATTTGTGAGTTGAAAAGTATTTTGAAAACTATAACTACATTGGGTCCGAGGGGGAGGCTTAAATAACAGTTTTTCAATATTACTTATTAAGTATGTCCCTGATCTTCGTTGTCAGGTTGAGTATCGAGGCGGGCTTTTGGATAAAGCCGTCGGCGCCGGCTTTTATGACATCACCGACCTGTCCGTTTGCACTGTAGCCGGAAGATACGAGAATCTTTATATTCGGTTCGATCTTTTTGACCTCTTTGAATATCTCCTTTCCGCCCATTTTGGGCATGACAATATCGAGGATAATCAGGTCTATATCCTTTCCCCTCTCCTTGATTAAATCCACCACCTCTTTTCCCCCCTCAGAGATAATGACCTTATACCCGAGCTCATATAGTATCTCTCCCCACATATCCCTTACTACCTTCTCGTCATCCACAAGGAGTATTGTCTCATCCCCTCCCAACGATGCGTCTTCGTAGGTCGAATCGTTTTCTTCAATCTCTTCTTCGATAGCGGGGAAATAAAGCCGAAAGGTAGTTCCTTCTCCAACCTCGCTGTACACGGTGATAATTCCCTGGAGGTTCTTCACGATGCCGTAAACCGTGGCCAGCCCCATTCCCGATCCCCCGGCATGTTTTTTTGTCGTGAAGAACGGCTCGAAGATGTGATCTATGATGTCCGGCGCTATTCCTGTTCCGGTGTCCGTTACCGACAGCACAACGTAATTTCCGACCTTGGCGTCGAGGTGGGTCTTGACGAAATGCTCGTCGACGATCTGGTTTTTCGTCTCGATGATTATCTTGCCCCCCCCGGGCATTGCGTCCCTGGAGTTGATACACAGATTCAAAAGGCACTGCTCAAGCTGCCCAACATCGCCTTCCGCCGTATAGAGATTTATATTGAGAGCAACCACCACCTCTATCGTCTTATCGATCGTTCCGGTTACAAGGGGGATCACCCTCTTTACCACGGAGTTCATGTTTACCTTGACCCGCTTGTAATCTCCGCCCCGGGCGATGTTCAGCAATTGACGCGTCAACTCCGAGGCCTTTATGGTGCTCTCGTGAATAGTCTTGAGCGCCTTGTAGTCCGGATCACCCTCTCTGCTCTTTCTCAGGAGATATTCCGAATAACCCATAATCCCCACGAGTATGTTGTTGAAGTTGTGCGCCATCCCCCCCGCAAGGGTGCCGATCGCCTTCATCTTCTGCGCCCTGAGGAGTTGCTCCTCTAAATACTTCCGCTCGGTAATGTCCCTGATTATTCCCTGATAACCGATAATGCTCTCATCCTTCCCTTTTCTCAAGGTCGATGTTAAAAGACAATCAACCGGTGTTCCGTCCTTTTTCATAAACACTATGCTGTAATCTTTCACAAATCCCTTTTCCTGAATCTCTCTCTGGAAGTTCTCCCTGTCCTTCCTGTTCTTGTACAGGTACTTTATATTTAACTTTTTAAGCTCTTCGGCACTGTATCCAAAAATCTCCTCGGCCGCGGAATTAATGTCCAAGAACTCGCCCGTGATCGTGGTTAAGTAGATAACGTCCTTCGAGGATTCAAACAAATTCCTGAACTTTTCCTCAGATTCCCTGATCATCTCTTCGGCCATTCTCCTCTCGGTAATATCCCTCCCTATTCCATGGACCTCGACTATCCTGTCACCCTCCCATATCAACCTTTCGCGCATTTCGGAGATCTTCAAATTGCCCTTATTGTCTATAAACTGAAACTCGAAGACCCCCACATCTTCCCCTCGAAGCTGTTTTTTAAATACCTCCGCGGCATGTCCGTAAGATTCGGGAGTAATGAGATCCTTGAAATTCTTACCTACGAAGTTCTCCTCGGTATAGCCTGAAAATTTAACCAGTGCATTATTGTAGAATTTAAAATTTCCTTCTCCATCCGCTATATATATTATGTCATCGATGTTTTCCACGAGATCCCTGTATTTCTTCTCCGACTCCATCAAGGCCTGTTCGGTCTCCCTCTTTTTCGTTATGTCTCTGAACGTCCCCTGAAAACCTATTATATCTTCACCCTTTTTTATTACGTTGGAATTCCCCTCCACCAACCGCTCCTCCCCATCTTTCCTGACAATACTGATCACAAAATCCCTTACGGGAACACCGGTACGATAAAGATCACTATATTTTTTTGAAACCCTCTCGGTCTCTTCCGGATTCACTAAATCCTTGAAGCTCATTCCTGTCAACTCGTCGATTTTGTAACCGGTAAGGGCTTCCATCTCCGGATTCGCCGAGGTGATATTTCCCTCGACATCACCGGTAAATACGGAATCTATGGAGTTCTCAAAGAGGTTCCTCCACTTCTCCTCCGATTCACGGAGTGCCTCTTCGGCCTCCTTGCGCGCCTTGATATTCCTTATAAAGCAGAGTACCGCGGGCTCCCCCTCCCACTCGATCTTTGCGGCGTTTATCTCGACGGGAACTACATCCCCGTTTCTCCTGATCCCCCGAAACTCATAGGTCGTCGGCACATCCTCCCCCCTCATTCTCCTTGAGTTTATATCCGCTACAATCTTAACATCGTCGGGATGAATATAATCCACAAAGGACCTGCT
>CAZIWT010000105.1:0-802 GCA_964542895.1 uncultured Thermodesulfobacteriota bacterium | reverse complement strand
CCTGCTTTTTATTTCATCATCGGTAAATCCTATGGAGCCTGAAAGTCTCTTGTTGAAAAAAACGACCTTGCCGTCTTTGATGACGCATATTACATCATTGGAGGTCTCAACGAGGGTTCTATACCTCTCCTCCGAATCCTTAAGCTGAACCAGGAGCCTTTCTCTTTCCTCCTCAATCCTTTTTCTGTCGCTTATGTCGATGAATACGCCCTGAATGGCGGTCTCCCCCAGATATTCAAGTACATTTCCGTAAACAAGGACAGGAATGGTCTCGCCGTCTTTTTTAACCATCTTTATTTCATAACCGGACGGCACTTTCTTACCCTCGGCTCTTTTCCTCGCCCTTTCTATCACCGGTTCCCTGTCGTCTTCGTGTATAAATTCTATAACATTTCTCCCGATAACTTCCTCCGACTCATCGTATCCCAGAAGATGGGCGCCCTCCCTGCCGCAATATATAATCTCCCCGCCGACATGAATAAAAATCCCCACGGGGACGTTGTCGGCTATCAGCCTGTACTTCTCCTCGGACCTGAGGAACTCCTCCTCCACAACCTTTTTGACCGTTATGTCCCTCATCACGGTTACAGCACGATTTACATCCCCCCCCTCTACGATGGGTATTATCCTCAACTCCATTATATATCTGTTCCCCTCAATGGAGAATTCATCCTCCCTGACGATAGTCTGTCCTGTATCGAAGACGTCCTCGTATTCTTCCCTTATCTTATCGGGTAGAAACGAAAGGAGATCAAAGGCGCTTTTGCCTACCATTATTTCTTCTTTTAATACAAGATCTCTG